>DAHXNE010000111.1 GCA_027366635.1 Gammaproteobacteria bacterium
GACGCGGATCCCGCCACTGCCGGCCGATAGACCCACGCGCGACGCAGTGCTGGACACGCGCCCCGCACGACTCATGGCGTCTGAAGAATCCCCCCGAACCGGCACCTCCGCCGCCCTCGCCGCCTGGATCCGGGCACTCGAGCGCACGGCGTCAATCCCGCGCGAGCCGCACACGACCTTCCCGACATTGATTCAGCGGCTCGCGGAGCGTTACGACGGCGCACCGGCGCTGATAGGACCGGACGACTCGCTCAGTTACCGCGCCCTGGCCGAGCGCGTCAACCGCTACGCGCACTGGGCCTGTGCCGAAGGTCTGCCGCGGGGCGCAACCGTCGGCCTGTTGCTGGCCAACGGCCCGGACTATCTGGCGCTTTGGCTGGGTCTGACGCGGGCGGGTCTGACCGTTGCGCTGCTGAACACCCATCTCAGCGGCGCAGCGCTCGCGCACTCGATCCGTAGCGTGAGCCCGTGCGCTCTCGTGGTGGGGGCGCGATTCACGGCCGCCCTCGCGACGATCGGCACGCTGACGGGCGAAATCCCCACCTGGATACACGGCAGCGATCTCCCGCGCGCGCGGCGGATCGATCAGGCCATCGAGTCCCAGCCGCCTGATCCGCTCGACCCGGCCGAATGTGCCCCGCCGTTGCTGCAGGACCGGGCGCTCTACATCTACACCTCCGGCACCACCGGACTGCCGAAAGCGGCCATCGTCAGCCACTACCGCCTCATGCAGTGGACCCACTGGTTCTGCGGGATGATGAACCTCACACCGGCAGACCGGATGTACGACTGTCTGCCGATGTACCACAGCATCGGTGGAGTCGTCGCCGTGGGCGCGCCCCTGGTGGGTGGCGGCTCCGTCGTATTGCGGGAGCGATTCTCGGCAAGCCGCTTCTGGCAGGACGTGACCGAGACACGCTGCACGCTCTTTCAGTACATCGGCGAGCTGTGCCGCTACCTGCTCGCCAATCCCCCGCACAATCGGGAAACGGCACACACCCTGCGGCTGGCGTGCGGCAACGGACTGCGCAAGGATGTTTGGCTCGAATTCCAAAAGCGCTTCGGCATCGACCAGATCCTCGAGTACTACGCCTCGACCGAAGGCACTGTGTCCCTGTACAACTGCGAGGGGAAAGCCGGATCCATTGGCCGCATTCCGCCGGTCCTCTCCCACCGCTACCCCATGGCCATCGTCCGCTCCGATCCGGACACGCTCTTGCCCGAACGGGACGCCGCCGGCCGCTGCCTGCGCTGCGCGCCCACCGAAGCCGGCGAGGCGATCGGCCAGATCCTCGGCGGCGCCGAGCACGCCAACCTGGCTTTCGAAGGCTACGTCGACACCGAGGCGACCGAAACCAAGATCCTGCGCGATGTGTTCTCAGCGGGTGACGCCTGGTATCGGACGGGCGATCTGATGACCCGCGATGAGAAGGGATTCTTTTACTTCGTCGATCGCATCGGCGATACCTTCCGCTGGAAGGGAGAGAATGTCTCCACAACCGAAGTCACCTCGATATTGACGCAATGCCGCGGTGTATTGGATGCAGCCGTGTACGGCGTCAAGGTACCGGGCGCCGAGGGCCGAGCCGGCATGGCCGCGCTGGTCGTCGACCCGACCTTCGATCTGGACTCCTTTCATCGGGAAATCGCCGCGCAGTTCCCCCGCTACGCCCGCCCCGTGTTCCTCAGAATCGTGCCGGCGCTCGAGCGCACCGAAACATTCAAGCTGCAGACACGGGCCCTGGCTGCGGAGGGCTATGATCCTGCGCAAACCGCTGATGCGCTCTACGTTGACTGCGCCAACGGCAACCGTTACGCGAAACTCGATGCCGCCTGGTACGAGCGCTTACACGGGGGACAGGAAACTCTCTGAGGCTGTGTGGCTGATCGACGGCCTCCTCCCTCCCGCCGCTGGTATCTCGAACTACCGTGCACTGATTCCGCACACACACCTACCGCAAAAAGCGCCGCAAGCCGATTTTCGACGGATCAACGGCCCGCGGCCCAGGACCCCGCGGCCGGCTTGCGGTGGGTTGCCCGTCTGTCGTCGCCGTGGACGACGCGAACGCTTCATCCCCGCCGCGACGGCCGATTCGACGGATCAGACTTTGCGCCACGCGGACGGGATTCAGCGGCAGTAGGACATCGTAGTACGTGCGGATGAGCCAAAATACGGGCCGCCAGAGCGGCGAGTGGAAGCGGCATTCGTACCCGAATCGCCGCAGATCACGGCCCATGAACGCCTCGGCCATGAAGACCTCTTGGCCGTTCATCTCGCGCTTCCAGCGCGCCACATCGTCGCGGCTCGTGGTGCGCCCCAATTTCTCGTGTACGTGCAGTTCCCGCTTGGGCACGAGACGCTCGACGCTGTCCTGCCAGGCGAGCATCTGCGGCTCAAACGACTCACCGATGAAGGTGCAAATCCCGCGCAGCGTGGCTTCCGGATCCAAAACCAGGTCCTCGTACCGTACGCGCAGCATGCTGCTCGCGTGCTCCGACACCAGCCACTTCCGCTCCCACCGGTTCGCCTCCAGCCACTCGATGGTGTTCTGACGCACAGACGTGCCGTAAACCAGGAGCGACTGAAACGACTTGGCGACATCCCGACCGTCGCGCATCAGGCAAATGAACCGCGCACCGGGAAACAGCGTCGCCAACTGAGGAATGATTTGCACGTACGGCGGGGTCTTGTCTCCCCACCGTACCTTGCCCGACCGCTGCAGGTGAATATCGTAGACGATCCGCACCAGATCCCGCATTTGGGGCGCCGGGAGCGCAGCCGCGCGGTCGCGCAACTCCTCGACCGAGACCTTCATGTCCGGCCACCGATAATGCGACGTCATCAGGGCAACCGCGCGACCCAACTCTTCGGCGCTGAGGGCTCGATCGATAGGCAACTGCTCCACCAGCGGCAGTAGAAACCACGTCTCGGGCGGAATCGCGATACGGGAGTGGGATGCCAGCATCATACGCAGCAATGTCGAGCCTGATCGACCCGATCCCACCACGAAGAAAGGCGGTGGTGCCAGCTCTCGACTCACGGGTAACAACTCGGGCAACACTCAGTCCTCGCGGGGTGCGATCCACAATACATCATCGGACCCGAATCGATTCCAGAATCGACTCGGCCGTCCGATCATGCGCGGCGCAACAGAATCTCGAACGCCAGCTGATGCGGGGTGGTAAACCAGCCGCCGACATTGATCCGGTTCAGCTGGAATGGATCGGCGAGCGGCGCATTGACGCCACCGCAGGAGCTCAGACAGCATTCGAAGCCCGCCTCGCGCACCAGTTCCAGCGATGCCGGCCGGATGTTGTTCCGCCGTCCAAACGGGTAGGCGAACCATCTGGGCGGAGCGCCGAGCTCCTGCTGCACTTTGGCGCGGCATCGGGCCAGATCCGTGCGGATCGAATCCGGATCCGCGGTACCGAGATCGATGTGCTGATCGGTGTGCACTCCGATCTCGAACCCTTGGGCGCGCAGCGCACGCACCTGCTCCCAGTTCATCCACCCGGGTTGATGCGCAAGGTGCGCATCCCAGGGCGGGGTGTACTCGGTTCCGATGAATCCGGTCACCACGAAGAACGTCGCCGGCAGGCCCAGCCTGTTGAGGATCGGCGCTGCGACCTCGGCATTGTCTCGATACCCGTCATCGAAAGTGATCGACAGCGTGCCGCCCATCTTGCGTCCCGAGCGGACGCCGGCGATCTGCTCGGACAGCGGCAAAACGGTGAAATGATCACGGAAGTAGCGGCAGAACGCTTCGAAGGTCGTGGAATTGCACGTGATCCCGTCCGGGTCCATCCGATCGTTCACGCGATGGAACGTGACGATGACCATCTTGGCGGAGAGATCGCGCGACAGCAGACCACAGGCGTCCGCCGCCCGCCCCATCAAACTCTTGATCTTCTTCTTGGCATTCATGCCGGTTCGATCTCGGACACGGGAGAGACGAGCATCGCATGGCGGTGCAGGTATTGCGTTGCTCGCCGCTTGGCTCGGATGTCATCATAAACGTGTCGGGCGGCCTCTGCCGAGAGGCCCAGGACCTCGGCGAGCGGTTCAGGCGCAATTCTGTGATTCAATGCCCACAGTGCCAGATCCATCTGCCGGTAGGGCAGCGCGAAATAGAACTCATCCTGTCCCTGCGGCAGGCTGTAGGTGTCGGTGGTCGGGAGCGCGGTGGCCACCTCGGCCGGTAATCGCAGAAATTGCGCCAGCGCGTAGACCTGCGATTTGTACAGGTGCGCGATCGGCTTGATGTCGGCCGCGCCGTCGCCGTTCTTGACAAAAAAGCCCTGGTCGTACTCCAGCCGGTTCGGAGTCCCGATCACCGCATAGTTGCGCCGGTCGGCGTGGAAGTACTCGACGGTCTTGCGGATCCGTTGCTTGAAGCTGGTTGCGGCCACGATCTGCAGGTACTCCTGCAGGCCCAGCCGCGACTCGTGCACCTCACCCTGCGGAGAGTGCGCGATGAGACGGAAATGGTTGATCCGGCCCGTCGTCCCGCCCGCCACGACGATCTTCATGCGCCAACCCGGGCCGTACCCGGGCACCACAGACCGGGCCGCATCATCACGCCAGCGATAGCAGCCGATCGCCTCCAGTGTGGGGCCGATGTCCTGCTCCACCGGCTGGATGCCCAGATGCGCCGCCAGGGAGCGGGCGCGTGTCGTGCTGTCGGGTGAGGATTCGTGTTCCGGGAGAATGAGCGTCAGCACCCGCTGCGGCCCGAAAGCCCGCACCGCAAGCGCCGCACAGACCCCGCTGTCCACTCCGCCGGAAATGGCGACCACGACGCCGCGCCGGCGCAGCGTCCGCGCCACGGACTCGCGCAATTGTGCCGAGATCCGTTCGACCTCAGCGTCCGCGTCGATGTCGAGCACGCTCCAATCCAGCGTCATGCGCCCGCCGCAGCAACCGGGATCGCGCGTCGCGCCACAAAATGCTCGTGCAGCAACTGCGTCGAGAGAACCCCGACGAATGCCATGTTATCTCCCTCCCCAAGCGCGCGGCCAGTCTGGCACTTCTCCACCAGACGCTCAACCGCCGGGGGATGAAAATAGCCGCTGCGGCGCAGGCTGGAGGCGCTCAGCAGTTCTTTCACATAGGGCAGTGGCTGGCCGTCGTCAAAGAAGCAGCGGCTGTACGGCGCGCGGTACGGCTGCTTCGTCCGGCGAACGATGGGCTCGGGCAGCACGTCGGCGAGGGCTGCTTTGAGCAGCACCTTCTCCCGCAGCCCCCGCAACTTCAGGCGCGGGCTCAAGCCATTGACGAGCTCGACCACCCGGTGATCCAGATAGGGGAGCCGGCTCTCCACGGCATGGGCGAGCGCGGGCCGATCGCCCTGGGAACTGAGCAGGTACCCCTCGAGCAGCGTCTTGACCTCGACGTACTGATCACGCGCCAAGTCGTCCCACGCCGCGAAATCAGCGGGCAATTGAGCTTTGAGGTCCTCTTCGGGACTGACCGCCTGCAGCTGCGCACGAAGCTCGGGTGAGAGAACTCTGAAGATGCCCTGCGTGGTCCGCCAGCGGGTCAAATGGGCATAGAAGGGGTGGTCCAGCTCCTCCAGGCGCTGGCCGAAGAACAGCCGAGAGAAAGAGCGGCTCGTCACCGGAGAGCGGCCCAGATAGGGATAGAGGCGGGAGAACAGCGCGGCCCGCCCCTCGGATCCCGGCTGCCGAGCCCAGAAGCGGCGAATCTTGCCTTCCTTGAACAGATCGTAACCGCCGAAGACTTCATCAGCCCCCTCCCCGGTCAGCACCACCTTGAAGCCGGCGGCATGCACGTGGCGCGCCAATAGCATGAGCGGCACCGGAGCAGTACGCAGAACGGGGCTCTCCGTGTGCCAGATCAGCTCCGGGAATGCGTCGCCAATGTCCCGGGCGGTGCAGCGCAGCGCCGCATGCCTCACGCCCAGGTGCTCGGCCATCTGCTGCTGAAAGCGGCCTTCGTCGTACTCGGCGTCATCGAAGGTGATCGAAAAGGTCCGCAGTTCCCCGGCCGTCTGCCGAGCCAGGGCCGCGATGCCCGAGGAGTCGAGGCCCCCGCTGAGGTAGGCCCCCACCGGCACGTCGGCGCGCAGTTGCAGCCGCACCGCGTCGGTCAACAGGCATCGCAGCGCCTCGGCGGCCGCCTCGAGCGAGAGATTCGCGCCCGTGCGACGGGCCGGAAACGTCCAGTCCCAATAGCGCTCCAGCCGCTCCGTACCGTTCTCCACGACCAGCAGATGCCCCGGCGGCAGGCTGTTGACCCCTTGAAAGGCCGTTCGCGACCCCACCGTCGCCCAGAATGTGAAAATCTGGGCCAGCGCGTGCACATCCAGCGCCGCGGACTGAGGCGCCACAGCCAGAATGGCTTTGATCTCGGAGGCAAACAGCAACCGTCCGCCGCTGCGCGCATAGAACAACGGACGAATCCCCACGCGGTCGCGCGCAAGAACCAGGCGCTCTCGGCGCGTGTCCCAGAGCGCGATGGCGAACTGGCCATTCAGGCGCTCGACGAACCGCTCGCCATATTCCTCGTACGCATGAACGATGACCTCCGTGTCCGAACGGGTCCGAAACCGATGCCCCAAGCGCTGCAGCTCGGTCCGCAGCTCGACGTAGTTGAAGATTTCCCCATTGAAGGTGGTCCAGACCGAGCCATCCTCGTTGGCCATCGGCTGGGTGCCCGTCTCGAGATCGATGATGCTGAGGCGCGCATGCGCCAGAGCGCACAGCGGCGACGTGTACTCATGCTCGCCGTCCGGACCGCGGTGGCGAAGCACGGCGATCATCGTGGACAGATCCGGATGAGCAACCCCGCCGCGCCGATCCAGGATGAGCGAGCCCGCGATACCGCACACGGCGCGTCACCCCGGTCCCGGTCGAACGACCGGATCGACGGGTCTGAACCGGCGGGTTTTACCCACGCTTGCGCTCGATGAAAGCGGCGATCTTGTCAATCGAATCCAGGTTGTCCGGGTGCAGCTCCTCGTCCTGAACTGTGACGCCGTACCGCTCCTGAAGATGCGCGACCAGCTCGAGCGCGCCGGTCGAATCGAGGATGCCCTGGGCCGTCAGGGAATCGGCATCGCCAAGGAGTGACTCATCTCGCGAAAGCAAGAAGTTTTCCACGATAAATTGCCGCAGTTCAGTTCGTAACGTCATGCCTCACTCCCTTCCGCGTCCCGCAGTATATGCTGCATAATTCACCGCTCAAAGACATAGCGCACATCCCCGATCCGCCACGATGGGTCGAAACTCCGTCTCGCCGCGAGCCCCCATGAAGGCGCAACGCCTGCTTCATGACCTGTTGTTGCAACGTGACGCCCTGGGTGAGCAGGCGCGAATCGCGCTGATCTCGGACGGCCAGGCCTTCACGTACGGTCAACTGCTCGAGGCTGCACAGCGGTTGGCTGGGATCCTGCACGACGGCGGCCTCACGCGCGGCGATCGCGTCGCGCTCCTGCTGGACAATTCCTGGGCATCGGCCGTATCGATCTTCGGCACCCTGATGGCTGGCGGGGTGTTCGTGCTCGTCAACCCGCAGACCAAAGCCGACAAGCTCACATTCATCCTGAGCGACAGCGGCGCCCGAGTGTTGATTGCAGACCCTCGCCTCGAGGAAAGTTACCGGGGCGCGCTCGAGCGCCTGCCGCACCCCCCCGATCTGATCCGTGCGAGCGGCTCCGCCATTGACCCGACCGGCTGCCCCGCGGGCGCAAGCCAGCCGGTCGAAGCGCCGGCGCCAGTGATTCCGCTCGACCTGGCTGCCATCATCTATACCTCCGGCAGCACCGGGAACCCCAAGGGCGTCATGCAGACGCACCAGGCGATGGTCTTCACCCTCGGCAGTCTGATCGAATACCTGAGACTGACCCGCGACGATCGCATCCTCTGTGTTCTACCGCTCTCGTTCGACTATGGCCTGTACCAACTCCTAATGGCGGTCGCTCTAGGGGCTTGCTTAGTCCTCGAGCGCTCGTTCACCTTCCTCGGACAGACTCTGGAGACCGTGCGCAGCGAGCGCGTCACGGTATTCCCCGGCGTACCGACGATCTTCGCTACCCTGATCGCCGCCCATCGCCGGGCCGCGCTGAGTTTCCCCGCCGTAACCCGGGTCACCAATACCGCCGCCGCGCTTCCGGAGGAATTCACCGGCAGCCTGCGCGAAATCTTTCCCAATGCGCTCCTCTACAAGATGTACGGGCTGACGGAATGCAAGCGGGTGAGCTACCTCGAGCCGGAGCTCCTCGAGGCCAAGCCGGGCTCGGTGGGCAAGGCGATTCCCGG
Source organism: Gammaproteobacteria bacterium (assembly GCA_027366635.1). Lineage (GTDB taxonomy): Bacteria > Pseudomonadota > Gammaproteobacteria > Steroidobacterales > Steroidobacteraceae > 13-2-20CM-66-19. The sequence continues at coordinate 8,281 of DAHXNE010000111.1, forward strand.
CACCGAGGTCTATCTGATTTCCGCCGACGGCCAGCCGGTCCCGGCCGGCGAGGTCGGCATCCTCCATGTCCGCGGACCCCACGTCATGGCCGGCTACTGGAACCGTCCCGATCTGACCGAGCACATGCTCAAGCCCGGGAAGCTCCCGGGCGAGCGAGTCCTGTGCACCCATGATCTCTTTCGCATGGACGCGGAAGGGTTCCTCTACTTCGTCGGACGGACCGACGATATCATCAAGACCCGCGGCGAGAAGGTCAGTCCCGTAGAGGTCGAAAACGCACTGCACCGCATACCCGGCATACGCGAAGCCGCCGTCGTCGGCGTCCCTGATGCGCTGCTCGGCGAAGCGGTGCGCGCTTATATCGTCGCGGACCCTGAAGAAAATCTGACGCCTCACGCCATCCGTACCCGTAGCACCGCATTCCTCGAATCCTACATGGTGCCGAGCCAGATCATTCTCTGCGATCAGCTTCCCCGTAGCCCCAATGGCAAAGTGAACAAGCGACAGCTTCTCACGGAATCGGTCGAAGCATCCCCGAAGACTGCCGAGCACCTCGATTGCTCCCTATGACACATGACATCGGCCCATCACGTCCAGGCGCGATAGCGCCTGCGTGCGTCGCCCTGCGTCCGCGGCGCTCGTCCGACCGGTGCGAACGGATCCGCCCCGCACGATGACACCGCAACGTCGCAAAAACATCCTGTTGGTCGGAAACTGGCGCTCCGACACCGGCTATGCGTGGAAGATGATCGAGCGCTTCTGGATCGCGATCGCGCGAGCATTTCCGGACCGGCAGACGTTTCTCTGCTTCCCCGAGGTCCGGACAGTCAATCCGGAGATTCCGGCCGCCGGCATCAAGGTGGAGGAATTTGCCTTCGATTTTCGCCACCCGGATGTCCTTGCGAAATTCTGCCGCGATCGTGACGTCGAACTCATCTACCTCACCGACCGGCCGTACACCTCCCGCGTCTACTCCAGGCTGAGACACAGCGGCGTCCGGCGCATCGTCGTTCACGATCACACGCCGGGACAGCGAACCCGCCCCTCCGCCGCGAAATCCGTGCTCAAGAGAATGGCCGCTCGGACTCTCGGCGCCGATGCGTACATTGCCTGCTCGGAGCAGGTGCTGGAGCGCTTCGTAACCGTGGGCTGTCTCCCGAGAGCCCGCTGTCACCTGGCCCGCAACGGCATCGATATCTCGCAGTTTCCTCAACCGAACCCGACGATACGAGCCGAGCTCAAAATTTCTCCGGACACCGTGTTGATCGTCTCCTGCTCACGTTTACACCCCTACAAGCGAGTTCACGACATCGTCGATGCCGCCGCCCTGCTCGGCGATCTCGACGTGCGTTTTATTCATATCGGTGACGGACCGGACCTCGCCTTATTGCAAGCCCGCATCCACGCGCACAGCCTGGAGCAGCGGTTCACTCTGCTCGGCGCTAGAAGTGACGTTGCGCAGGTGCTGTCCGGCTGCGACATCGCCGTCCACGCCTCGAGTGGCGAGGTCGGCCTGTGCCTGGCGATCCTGGAATTCATGGCCACGGGACTGGCGCTCGCCGTCACCGACGAGCCCAGTGTCTCAAGGGTAATCAAACCCGGGATGACAGGTATTACATTTGCGCATGCCGACGTCGGCGCACTCGCCGGATCGCTCCGCGCGCTCGCAACGGACCCGGACTTGCGCAGACGTTTAGGACAAGCCGCGCGCGCAGCGGTTGAATCGAACCACTCAGTTCAAGACACCATCAATGCCGTCGTACATGTTGTTCAGCATGCACTATCCCATTGACTCTTCCTATCAGACGGACGCCGAACGCCAGATCCGCCACCGAGACCGCAGCCATTGCCACATCGATTGTCAGCAGCCCTGATCGACTCCGTCCGATGGAACCAGATCTTCCAAAGCGTCACCATCTTTCGAGACTCAACCCTTCTCGCAGGCCGCAACGCTCTCAAATGCATCGATTAGCGTCTTTCCAATAACCGAATAGGCATATGACTTCTCAGCGAGATCCCGGGCTTCGCGCGACAGCCGCGCTCTCAGCATCGGGTCTTCAAACAGCCCAACAATCTCTCTGCAAAATTCCCGAGAATCCTTCGCAAAAACGACATTCCGCCCATGTTGCACATCTATTCCCTCACAGGCGACAGGATGCGCAACGACCGGCTTACCCATTGCAAGCGCGTCCAATATCTTCAACTTTGTTCCGCCTCCGTCCGTGATTGGACACACATACACAGAGGCCCCTGCTACGAAGGGCCGCACATCAGGAACAAACCCGTGAACCCTGAAATTCCTGTCACGTTCGGCAAGCGCGAGCAATGGCCCCGGGGGATTCCCGCCGACCACATCCATGGTCACATCCGGACGAAGACGCTTCAATTCCGGCCAAATCTGGTTCGCAAAGAACAGCATCGCCGACGCATTTGCATAACGCGACAGCGTTCCGGCGAAAACCAGGCTATTGGGCCGCTCGCCTCCGTTACTAGGAGAAAAGTAGTTCGTGTCGACTCCATTCGGAACTTCAACAATCGAGACACCAGGAGCCACGCGCCTTAATCGATCGGAATCAAGATCCGAACATGTGATGTTAAGGGAAAATTTCGGGCAAACACGGCGTTCGTATTGCCTCAGTCGAACCCCTTCTTGCCAAAAATACAGTTGCTTGACCGGATTTCTCTCTGTGCGCGCGCGGCGCAACATCATATGTGATTCAATATTATGATGATCGAGAGTCAGCGCCGATCGCGTGAAGTAACGCCGGTAAGGCGCAAGACTTATGGTATCAAAGTGCACCACATCGAAATCCACTCTGGCATTCCACTCGACCGCCACGGCCTCCGCGGTTTCCGCTCGGAGCCATCGGGTCGTATACGGATGAGCGCCAAGAAGACTACGTGCCGCGAGCCGCGCTTGACCCCAATGCTGCAATTCCGACGGGATTGGGAGAAAGCGAACCTCCGCACAATACTCTTCAAGATGTTGTCGAGCCTCTGCGAGCCCTGCGTTCACATCGCCCAATTGTTCTGCAATGAGCTTCTGCTGCACAAAGGCAAGCAGGTACACCTCATGCGCGCGAGCCAATTCTCGGACCAAGTGATAGCTTCTTTGAAGAACCCCTCTGCCGGTCGCGGGATATGGGACCAAATGAGAAAGCCAAAGGATCTTCATTGAAAAATGCCCGCCGTTTTCCGATGAGCGCTGAAGGTAGGTTCTTTCGAGAGCTGAGAATGGCAGTATGGCGAATGACTCATACGAAACTGGCAATCACGAATAGAGGACATGACCTCTTGGAAGGCCGAAACTCTGAGCCACCATGAACTTCCAATGACGACATGCATACTCGATTAAGTTTACATACACTATATCGCGACGAACGGCCAATCTTTTCAACCATGAATTCTACGGTTCACTCCCCAAAATATCTCAACGGATACGGCAAGTTGTTCCACGTTCGGGGTGTCTACGCATGATGTTACCCAGGACTGTTGTGATAGTCATTAAGTGATGATCATGAAGATCGTTTTTTGGCTCTGCATTGCAGCTTCTTCATACAGTTACTTCGGGTATCCGATTCTGTTGCTCCTGTTTCGCGAAAAAAGGAGCCGCGGCATCAAAAAGTCTGCGCCCATTAAAAAAGTTGCGGTCATTATAGCTGCGCGCAACGAAGCGGCGAAGATCGCCGAGAAGCTCGACAATACTCTGGAGCTGGAGCGACGGGGTCTCGAACTCGATTTGATCGTGGCGTCCGACTGTTCCGACGATGCTACTGATTCCATCGTGCACGGCTACGAGGATCGTGGCATACGCTTGGTGCGCTCACCCGAGCGTCGCGGGAAGGAACATGCGCAGGGACTTGCGGTCGCCGCCACGGACGCTGATGTAATCGTATTTACGGACGCCGGCACGATACTGCCTGCTGACGCATTGGCGCACGTCGTGGAAGCGTTTGGGGATCCCGAGGTTGGCGCGGTCTCCAGCATCGACCGGTTTATCTCTTCGGACGGTACGCTGCAGGGGGAAGGCGCCTATGTCCGCTATGAGATGTGGCTGCGCGATCTGGAAACGCGGTTTCACTCCCTCGTGGGGCTCAGCGGGTCGTTTTTTGCGGCACGGCGTAGCGTATGCCAGCGCTGGGACGATCGGGTTCAGAGCGATTTCGGGACGGCGCTCAGTTGCGCCCAGCTGGGCTTGCGGGCAGTGTCCGATCGCCGGCTCATCGGCTACTACAAGGATATCTCGGATACCCGTAAGGAATACCAACGGAAGGTTCGCACCGTCGTTCGCGGGATGAACTCCCTGCGGATCCGCGCCGAAGTCCTCAATTTTGTCCGGTACGGCCGCTTTTCCTTCGAGGTGTTCAGCCACAAGGTCATGCGGTGGGCGACGCCCTGGTTCTTGCTCAGCGCGCTCATCGTAAGCGCGACACTCGCGGCGCAAGACTCTGCATTTAGGATTCTCGTTGCAGGTCAGCTCGCCTTCTACCTGGCACCTGCCATCTCGCGGGTCATCCCGGGTCTCCGCCGCATTGGGCCGATCCGCATCGGCATTTACTTTGTCGAGGTCAATTTAGCCATCCTGCATGCCGCGGTGCTGGTGCTGGCCGGCCGTACCATCCTGACGTGGGAGCCGTCGAAGCGGTGAGATTCGCCGCGCTTCCTCCCGTCCGTCGACCCGTTCCGCTCCGCCGGGGCGGATCCGCAACGCACCTGTCGCTGCGCCGCTTCTTCGGGAATCGCCCGATTACCCTGTACGCCTCCGGAACCGCAGCGCTGGCCCACGCCATTGCGCGCTGCGCGGTCCGCGCATCTGTCGATGCACCAGAAGTAATTCTTCCTGCGTACGGCTGTCCGGACCTCGTCGCAGCGTGTACTCACGCCGCCGTACATCCCCGGCTCGTAGACATTGCCGCCTCAGGCTGGGCCTTCGACACCGACAGACTCCTGGGCAGCCTTTCGAGTCGAACGGTCGCCATCGTCTCCGTCAACCTTCTGGGAATCCCGGATGGGACCCCGGGGCTTGCCGATCTGTGTCGCCAGCGCGGCATTGCCCTGATCCAGGACAGCGCACAATTTCTGCCGCGGCAGCCGATCGAGTGGCCCGGCGATTACGTCATCCTGAGCTTCGGTCGCGGCAAGCCTTTGAATTTACTTCATGGCGGGGCACTCATCGAGCCCGTGAGCGCCATCGCCGACTCCATGTCCCATCCGGCAAGCGACAGCTTCCGTGACCGGCTGATGAACAGCCGCGCTGCGGCGCTCGCATTCAATGTTCTGACGCACCCCCACCCGTACCGACTGCTCTCCCTCCTACCCGGCACGGGGTTCGGACAGGTCGTTTACACGCCCTTGCTGAATCCCTCTCCTCTGTCTCCGACTCAATTCCCGCGCGTGGACGCCGCCTTCGATCAATACCAGCGGCACCGGTCCTACGATCGCCAGATCTGGGCACCCGCACTCGCGGAATGGACGTCCTTCGGAATTCGAGCCCTGCAGCCTGACGGCCCGTCCGTCCAATCCGAGCCGTTGCGCCTGACCTTATTGGCCCCCGATCGAGTCGCCCGCGACCAGATCCTGAACCGGCTCAATCACCAACATCTCGGCGCGTCACGGCTCTACGGAACCGACCTTGCGCATGTCGCTGGAACCCCAGACATGGTTCGAGATCAAGGTCCTTTTCCCAATGCCACCGCGCTCGCGGATTCTCTCTTCACCCTGCCCACCCACAGCTTGGTGACTTCGCGCATCGTTCAACAGGCAACCGCCTGTATTCGGGATTGGCATAATTCCCGCGGCGCTGACTGAATTCCCGAGAAAACCCACCGTCATCTTCCGGCGCTGACTACGCTATGCGTAGAAGCTCAAGAGAATGCGCTCCTTGCTCCCGATCATCTCGCGCACATCGTCGGCAATCGCACCGAGCTCGTGCGCCTCGGTAGTCGACGCGTTTACCCGCTCTTCGTCACGGAAGAATGCGGCAACTCTTTCCTGATCAAAGAACTCCGGCTTCAACTGCGTCGCAAGCTCTTTTAATCCCTCATTCAATTTTTCATTGAAGATGACGTGATCCACAATGCTCTCGTCCCTGGCATATTGCAGCAGATCCACGTGTTTAGGTTTCTTTAAAATCGTCTTCTCCGGCCGGGACAATGAGAGCATGAGATAACGGTACGACATAAAGCCCAGATTGTAGGTCTTTGGAATCCGCTCAAACCCTTCGCCAAGCACCGCCGCATTCTCATATTCCAGCATGAATCGAAGCCATTCGTTGAATGCGTCGGGCGCACGAGAGTACAAATCCGCCTTGCCTTGCTTCTCGAAATTCTTGTACAACGCCCCCCGGCGATCCAAACCGTACCGGAAGAGCGATGAATACTGCGAGACCGGGCGTCTGATCGTTATGAAGTAAAATGCCGATCTATTCGGACGAGTCCCGATTCTCCCGTGCTTCGACTCCTTTACCAGCGCAAGCGTGCAGGTTTCATTTAGGAATCGGCTCACGAATGTAGAGCCTGTCTTCTGAAGATCCAGATAGACCAACTGACCGAAGTCGTGCATGACCTCACTCCCGTCGAGATGAACCACAATTTTAGCCATCGGCCTGCGGATCGGCACTCCGCAGCGAAATTATCTCATTTCGCTTCCGGCCGACTTCCATAGGCAACGCCCGAGAGCTATCGCTCAGAGGCCACTCGATTCAGCTTGTCGAGCGGCCATGGAAGATTGATGAGCGCAGAAGCATCAATCGTCCGAATCGTTCGGATTCCGACAACGACCAGGGCTATCGCCGCTGCCAACCAGATTACTGATTTGATCAGCAGATCGATCACGATCGGCTCAACCGGCAACAGCACATTTGCGCACAGATATGCGACGATGCTGACAATGCTGAATACACCGATCAAACCGAGGTTGAATCCGGGGTCGTAGTAGCGTCGCGATATGTGCCGAGTGTAGACGAAACTCACGCCGAAGGCGAAACACTGTGCCTCCGCGGCGCCCATCAAGCCGTAGCGGGGAACCAATAGAAGATACGCCACGGTCATGACCACTGCCGTGACGTACTGGCAGGCGCTGCTGACTTTCGTATGTTCGGTGACGAGAAAGCCGAAATTGAAGAACCATCTCAAATTATTCAATACGAATCCGAAGGTAAGAATCGGCACCACAGCCGCGGCCGCGTAGAAGGGCTTCGTCGCCATCAGCCTGATGGCAGGTTCCGCGAAAATGCTGATTCCCAGACCGCCCAAAAACAACGCCATGGCGATCCCGACGAATGCCACCCGAAACTTCCGTGGACCGTCAGGCTCCTTGAAGTACCGATAGCTCATAGGTCCCCAATGCTGGATAAATGGACCCCAAATGACCATGCCGGCGACCGCCGCAAACCTCAGACCGAGCTCCAACCGCCCGACGGCAGTCAGGTTATCCAATATCCGCAAATACACGCCCCCGGCGGACCCGGTATAAAGACCCGCCAAACCCGAAAGCCACAGGGGCCAGCAGAACTGAACCATTCGTCGAGTCATTCCCCAGTCGAAAGCCGGGGCTTCGCATGCCGCGACATAAAGCGTAAGGCCCAAGCCGAGTGCGACGGACGAGATGACCCCGCTCAACACGACTCCGAGCACGCCTTCTCGCCAGTACACCACCAAGAGTACGTTGAGCGCCACTTGGAGCAGAAGCTTCGCCATGCTGACGGCCAAAAAAAGGCGTGAGCGCGAATGCATCTGCAAGTACACCATCCCGTTGTCTTCGACCGGTCTGCTCACCAGATTGACTGCAAAGATCCCCAGCGCAAGTGCGTACTTGCGGTCTCCAAAAATGATCTCTGATCCGACCCCGCGCAGGAGTATGAGCGCCACCATGCTGAGAACACTGACCGCGCTCGTCAGTCCCAAGGCGCCCCAGATGACCGTGCGCCTCTCACGTCCCTCCGGCGCGTCAAAGTAGAACTTGGGCACCGCCATACGCAGTCTCGCCCCAAAGATCGGCTCGAACACTGCCAGCGTGACCATCATCAGGCCGATGACGCCATAATCCGCAGGCGTCAGATACCGGGTGTAGATCGGCAACATCACGAAACCGACGAATCGCCGCGCCAGATTCGCGACCGCGTAGGTTGCGGTATGCCCTAGAAAGCTCGAAGACTTCCGCTTAGCCGCCACGGACGCGCTCCATCGCCGCCGCGCGCATTATCTTCACCCGCACCGGTCACTCTCCCCTGCGATCATCCTCCCAATCAGATGCACATACAGCGCTCGCATCCTTTCGGCATTCTTTTGGGCGGAGTACGTCTCCAAAGTCGACACTGCCTTTCGCATCGCAATCGGACGGGCATCGGCACGTAGGGCTCGGAGAACCCCTTCCTTGTAGCCGCTGGCGTCATGCCGATGCACGAGAAACTCCTCCGGAACAACCCTGGTCAGCCCGCCGACCGCATGGGCCACGAGCGGAACTCCCAAGGCACTCGCTTCCAGCGCGGTCATGGGCATACCCTCATGGTCCGAGCAATTCACGAGCACATTCAGCCCGCCCAGGCACGTGGCAATGTCGTCACGATGTCCGTGGAAATTGATCAATTCCGCGACCTGCAAGCGTCGCGCAAGCTCCACCAGCATCGGACGCAGGGGGCCATCACCGAAAACGTGAAATCTGAACTGCCGCGTCGGTCGATCCGCATTGAGGAGCGCCGCCATTCCGATGAACAGATCGACACGCTTCACGTCAACGAGCCTCCCGATGAGCCCAATGTGCGCAGCGTCGGGATCCACCGTTCTGAAATCCGCTATGCCGCGGTCTGCTCTCACCGCATCAGCGTCGACGCCGTTCTCGATTACGATGACCTTGTCCTGGCCAAACTGCTCAACCAGTACCTGGCCTAACGTGTCGCTGACGGCCACAATCTTGCGCTGTAACACACTCCCGCACCAGTGATCGAGGGCGAAGACTGCTTGATTGACCGCACCTCTTACTCCGCGGCGCGGACGCCGCTCACTGCCACCATGAGTGGTGCGCACACAGGGGACATTCCGGCTCAGCCGATTGGCAATCGAACCCAGTATGTTTTCTTTGATTCGGTGCGTGTGCACCACATCCGGTCGCCACTGTTGCAAATTATGGCGCAGGCGCAGCACTATCCCCGCAGCTCCAGTCCGTCGCTCATCGACAATGCGAACATCGATACCCGCCGAACGCAGCTTTGCGGCAAGTCTTCCGTCATTCAAGAGCACGGCCGCGACCTCGTTCCCGGGTGTGCGAGCCAAGTGGGACATGAGCGTGAACGCCTGCGCCTCCGCTCCCGCCCACAAATCACCCGATGCGATGTGCAGTACCCGCAACGAATGCGTCATTGAGATTCTTGGACCGTCGGCACACTCGCTTGCGTTGTGCTCGGTGCTGCGGCACCCATGACGACGTCATTCGCCTGGGGTATCGACGTCACCGGTTGCTGGTTGGCGGCCGCCTTGCGCACGATGTTTGCCAGCGCGACCGTCAACGCCAAATTGATCCATAAGAACGGGTAGTAGCTGACGGTATTGAACTGGCCTGCGATAACGAATCCCCACGTCGTGAGCGCAAGACCTCGCGCCACACTGGGGGCGAATCCGGGCGCATCTCTTGCGCGCGCACAGGTACGGCGTATTTCACTCGTCAGCTTCAGATTGCGGTAGATCAACACCAGGAAAATGAAGAGGCCGATCAGACCCGTATCGGTGCCGACCTGCACGAAGATGTTGTGCGGCAGCTGTGGCTTGCCATAAAACAGGTGGCTGGGATCCTGAATTGCGTACAACGGCGCGAAATTAAAGAACCCGACCCCGAAGAATGGATGTTTTTCAATCATCGCCCGGCCGGCCTTCCAATAGTCCAGGCGCTGAACGGACGTCTGGTCGGTTCCTGACCGCTCGAATCGCGCCTTCTCGTGTGCCGGCAGGAAATGCCACCCGATGATCAGCGCCGCAATGATCGCCACCACGACTTTGAGTTTCAGCTTCCGCTGGATCGCCATCCAACCGCCCTGCCCGACCATCGTGACCTGCGCTCCACGGCTGCTTGCGCCCATCACGGTCATTGCACCGGCCACCGATCCGGCCATCAGGAACCAGTAGGTGACGCGCTTGACGTAGGGTTTGACGTACATCGCCAGCTCGAAGGCGATCGGCGCAAACATCAGCATTTCCGTCGAAAGGTCTGCTGAATTCCAAAAGAAGCCTTTGGGACCCTCTATTCCCCAACTCACGAATCCGAAGCCTCGCTTGACCCACGTACGCGCACCGAAGATCGCCATCTTGAAATTGGCGAGCAGAAAGATGGCCAGCACGATGAAGTAGCGCTCGGAGGTCGTGACCGTATTGATGATCAGGAAATAGATGACGTACCAGTCGAGAAAGGCAAACCAATGTTTCCAGGAGACCGCCGGGAAGATCGCCAGGGCTGAAGATATGTAGATTACGACGAGAAACAACGTCATCCAGATATTCGTGGAGTCGCGCACCCAGCGTCGACACGGATCGCGCGGCAGCGCCAAGAACGCCAGTCCGATCGCAACCTTGTCCCACGGCATGAAGTCGAGCCGCTTATAGATCTCTTGTGGATCGAAATACTGAATGACAAAGTAAAGACACACCATCCAGAAGGCGAAATGCTCCTTCTTGAATTGCTGCCACAGCGCCTTCGGATTGAAGGTATAGAGCTTGCTCAGCGAATCCATGTCCTGGCCCATCCTGCGCTACGGCAAAGAAGGAGCGCCCAAGCGATCGGCGGTGGCGGAGACCACCGGGGCGCGATGCGCCGCCAATCGCGTCACGAGCTCGTGGGTGTTGCGATCAATGGCGGAAAAGCACTGCTGAAAGTAGCGATCGCTCCGGCCATATGGATCTTGAATATACGGCCGGACTGGGCGCGTCCAAAGGCCCAGCAACGTGAGGCCTGCTGTGCCCCTGACCTCCTGCCGCGTCACCCTCAGCAGGTGCACCGGCTCGAAGGCCACGATCAAATCACCCGCCTCTATGAGCGAGGGTTGAAGTCGTATCGACGCATGATCCTTCAGTTCGATACCCCGCAGCAACGCGTTCCGTGCAGCGTCCTCATTGGCACTGGCACCATCGGCCGCCTCGATCCCGAGTGAAATTGCCCGCGCGCCGAGCGCCCGAGCCCGCGCACTCGCATACGGACTACGACAGATATTGCCGTGACAGACAAAGACGAGCCGCTCGACGGAACTCCATTGCACACTTCGAGCCGAGCGGTACGAGCCCATGGCATACGATGCGCAGGCCCGCAGGTGTGCGACGTATGCACGTTTCCCGCCGTACAGCTCGATATCAATCATGTCCGTGATCACAATTCGGGATACGCGCGAGACTTTCGCAATCCGTTGTTCCCGGATGATCTGTTAAGCTCACGCTGTCCTCGGTGCTCATGCGTTCTCCAGCCCATCACATGCGGAAAGTCCTGGTCCTCGACGCGAATCAGCGCAGCGCCCTGGCCATCATCCGCAGTCTCGGCCGTCAGGGGCTCTCGATCGTCGCCGGCGATCACATCACGAGCCCGCTCGGCAGTGCATCGCGGTACGCGGCGGCGTCCGTGCGCTATCCGGATCCCGCGGCTGATGCCGATGCATTCATCCGGCAAGTCATTGATATCGTGGACCGTCTGGCCATCGACACGATCATTCCGGCGACGGATTTGACGACGATGCTACTCGTGAGTCAATCGGATCTGTCCAAAAATGTTCACTTGGCCGCGCCGCCGCCGGACAGCTATGAGGCGCTCACCGATAAGGCGCGCCTGATCGACCTCGCTGGCAGGCTAGGCATTTCCGTGCCCGAGACCCGCACCGTCCAGAACGCGGATGCCGTGGTAGACGCCGCGCGGGATTTTGGTTTTCCGGTGGTGCTCAAACCGGCACGGTCTCGATACCTCAAAGAGGGGCATGTGCGATCGACGGGCGTGCAGATCGTAGAAGGCCCAGAAAGGCTGCCGGCCGCGCTTGCCTCCATGCCCTGGTTGCGCGACATACCGTGCCTCGTGCAGCGATTCGTCCCGGGCTATGGTTCCGGCATCTTCGCGCTCTATGGGCCGTCCGGTCCCATTGCCTGGTTCGCGCATCGGCGGCTTCGGGAAAAGCCCCCGACCGGCGGCGTCAGCGTGCTCAGCCAGAGCGTGCCGGTTGATCCCACCCTGCAATCGGCCGCGGCCAAATTACTCACTGCCGTCGGCTGGACTGGCGTCGCCATGGTGGAATTCCGGATTGCACCTGACGGCACGCCGTATCTGATGGAGGTGAACGGCCGATTTTGGGGCTCACTGCAACTTGCGATTGATTCCGGTCTCGACTTTCCGTGGCTTCTATATCAGCTGACCCACGGCATGGCGCTCGATGTCCCCGCACCCTACACGGTCGGGCGCCGGCTGCGCTGGCTCTTGGGGGATCTCGACAGCCTGCTCATCACGCTGAGGCAGAGCCCCTCGGGCCTTGGCCCCAAAGTACGTAAGACTGCTGCGTTCGCGGCGTCGTTTCTGGACCCCCGTTGCCGCCAAGAGATCTTGCGCCTTCATGACGCCCGGCCGGGCTTCCGAGAGGCCCTTCAGTGGATGCGAGCTCTCCGCGTGGAAGCCCCATAGCCAAGCGCGACGTCCATCACGGTTCCGCAGATTCTCCGCTGATGCATTCAGGGCGTCGTCGTATCTTAACCTTGGCGTTTTATCCCGCTGTCGCATAAAACACGCCGACTCTGCACCCAGGCAGCGACCCGCGTCCTCTCGTTCCGCATTATGTCGTCACGCACCGCACCCAGACTCAGCGCTGAACAGAGAGCCTTCCCTGCAATCACGAATGAAGTGCCGACATGCACATTGATCGCGTATGAAAGCCAGCAAGGGATCAAGCGCGATGTGGATCTCCTCACAGCGTACATCTCCGCCCTCGGCGTTCAGATCCGGACCAAGATCACCCCGCCGCATCAGCCCACATTTCTCGATGCGATAGCGACATCCCGGAAAGCACGCAAACTCCGGCTCGACGGACCGCCTCTTTGGGCCGCAAAGATGCTTCATATCGCCGCACGCGCCCGCACCCCGCGGCGTCACGAGATCAAGATCTTCCTGGAACGGCTGCCGCTCCCGGACCTGCTCGACAGCTCGTACAAGATCTTCATACCGAATCCCGAATGGCTCATCCCGGAAGACGAGTGGAAGCTCGCACTCGTAGACTTGATCGCATGCAAATCCCGGAGTGCGACCGATACGTTTTCTCGTCGCGACCTGCCCACGTACTATCTGGGTTTCACCAGCGCGGACCACTATTCGCCCGACTCGAAGCCTGACCGGCGAAAATATCTGCACATCGCCAGTGGCGGAGATCAGAAGGGCACTGCGGAACTTCTGGATGCCTGGCGGCACCACCCGGAATGGCCGACTTTGACGGTTCTGGCCGGCAAAAGTCCTATTGCCCCTGACGACGCAATAGAGTCCATACACAATATCAAGATCATCCGGCGCTGGGTTTCAAACCGCGAGCTCCGCAGCCTGATGCAGAATTGCGGCGTTCACGTCTGCTGCTCGAATGCCGAAGGCTTCGGCCACACCATCATGGAAGGCATGAGCTGCGGCGCCTTGGTCATCACGACCGATTTCCCGCCCATGAATGAGCTGATCGACGAGAGCAGAGGGATTTTGGTCCGGACTCGATCCTGGGTCCAAATGCGCAGCGGTCAATTTGCCCGACTCCAGCGCGAGGATCTCGAGCAGGCGGTCAATTCATCGATTGCGCTACCCGACGACGTCTACCACGTAAAATGCCGCAATGCTCGCGCGTGGTTCCTTCAAGAACGTACCGCTTTTGAAGAACGACTGATAGACCTCTTTCATACCTTCGCGAAATCTCGAGGGCGCCCGGACCCGCCTCAGTGCTAATCGCGAGGATCCTGTGGGTCCAAAGAAAGACCCGCGTTATACGCAGGCTGCACGAGGTTTGACCCACGCCCTCGGACGCACATCTTTAACTGCACACCGCAAACATTGGCAGCCCAGTCGTGCCATCGGAGTTTTCCGATCGTACTGGGGTCACTGAACCGCCACTGACGTCATCTGTGCAGGGCGCTGCGCCGGCGCGGATTGCAGTCCCGTCGCCCAGCCTCCGGTCGAGATCACGATGTTGTCGTACCAGATATCAAATGGCTGCGGGTCGGTCTGCGCCCAGCCGAAAAATCCAATGTGACTGATGGGGCCATTGGCCGGATTGCGATTCGCCAGATGCGTGGCATCCACATAAACCTTGTTGTCGATCTGGAGATAAACCGCACCGTTCGGCACCCCCTGCGTGTTCGTATTGAACGCCACGTGGATCCGGAAATGATGCCAGCCGGTGCCCCAGTCCGTACCGGTGAAATAGCTCATCTGGGGCGTGAGAACAATCCCATCATCGAGCGGGTTACTCTGCTGTGCGGATATCCCGATATTTGAGCCCTGTCCGGTCAGACGTATGATGTTCTCGAAGTCGTTATCGAGACTGGTTCCGTCCCCGTATCCAATCATGACGAATCCGCCCTGACTTACTCCGGTGTAATCCACTTGGAAGGTCGTATTCGCGTAGCCTTGATAGGGCGTACCACTTGGCGACGTGCCACTCCTGACTCCAAATATCTTGCAGAACTTAAGCCCCTCCTTGGCATCAGGCATCTTCGCCCAGAAATCAATATAGACGCTCTCCGTATTCAATGACGCAACACTGAAATTCGCCCACGGCCCGCCCATGCCACTGGCGCCAACCGCGGGATACTGTGCCTCCAACGCATAGGGGGCATCGCCGCTGACCGGCGGCGTGGTCGGCTGTACAGACAAAATGGCTCCGCCAATCGACCAGCCGGTCAGATTTGGTATCGCGTCCGACGCGACGGTGAGATTCGTCAAAACTGTCACCGGTCCGTCCGCCAGTGCGTACGGCGAGGCCGCGAGGCACGCCACGGGCAACAGACTCGCCAAGAGCTTGGTCAGCACACGCTTCATCACGGACGATCTCCCAGCTTTTGAAACACTGCCTCCGCCCCGGTTGATGCTCCAGATTGAGCCGCATCCGCCGGTGGTGGCGCTCGCTTTTGCGCGCGCCACACGGGGCAAACCTAGCACGACGACAGGCGATACGGGCAGCGAATCGCAGCCTCTGTGACGGACCGCACTGCTGCCCGCCATCCAGTGCGGCCCTACACTGCCGGATAGCGACACACCGGGTCTCGATCGTCTGCTATCCGCGACATTCCGAGTTCGATAATATGGCGCTCGATTCACCAACTGACTCTTTACGAGTGGCTCGAACTCTGCGTATCCGCGACATCTCAGTCATGACGTTCCTTGGCCTCGCACGTACTCGTGAGCCATCGTTCAATCCGTCTTGTTGGGCGCGCTCATCCGTTAATTTCCTTGCTGCGAGTTCTGTTAAGCGATGATTTCCGTAGTGCACCTGATCGACACCGGCGGCCCCGGTGGCGCGGAGACGGTATTCCTTCACTGCGCGACACGGCTGGATCCGATGCGATTCGCGTCAACGGCCGTCATCGACAGTGACCATTGGCTGGCACAGCAGGTGCGCGCCTGCGGGCATGAGCCTCGGATCGAGTCCGCGCAGGGGTCGTTCAATATCGGTTATCTGCGCCGGATCGCCGCGATCGCCCGCAGCGTAAAGGCCGACGTGATCTGCGCGCACCTGTACGGTTCGGCGATCTATGCGAGCGCGGTGGGGATTCTCACCGGGATTCCGGTGATCTCGGTTTTTCATGGGGGCGCGGACATCGCCTCGCACGACCGGTTCACCTCGCTCAAGACCTCGATCATCCGCCGCGGCTCACGCAGGGCGGTGTTCGTCTCGCGGAGTCTGCGGGACGAGCTGCGCAGCGTACTCAAGATTCCGGACTCGCGCTCAACGATCATCGCCAATGGCATCGACACCGAAGCATTCCGTCCGGGGCGTGACGATTCCATCCGCCGCACGCTTGATCTCCCCGCCGATGCGATCCTGGTCGGCGCCATCGGCAACATCCGCGTCGCCAAAGACTACGGCAACCTCCTGCACGCGGCGCGTGCGCTGGTCGATCGGTCCGACCGGTTTCGCGTCGTCATCGCCGGGCAATACGGCGGCACGCTCGCGGACGATCTGATGCGGCTGCGGTCGCAATTGGGACTCGAGCAGCGGGTGTTCTTCCTGGGACTGCGCGCGGACGTGGCCACGGTTCTCCATAATCTGGATCTCTTCGTGCTGAGCTCCCGGAGCGAGGGCTTCTCCATCGCCTGCGTCGAGGCCATGGCGTGCGGCATCCCCGTGGTGGCCACTCGCTGCGGTGGACCGGAGGAGATCCTCGATGCGCGCACCGGTATTCTGGTTCCGACCGGGAGCCCCGGCGCACTCGCCGATGCGATCGATCGCGTCGCGCAGTCGCCCGAGCTGGCCCGCGAGCTGTCCCAGGCGGCGCTTGTGCGCGCCCGCCGCGAGTTCTCCTTGGAGACGATGCTGTCGCGTTATGCGGCGCTGATCGAGACGGTGGTCAATCCACCGTCGGTCGGTACCGCGTCATAGCCAGCCGGAGAGGCGCGCCAGGAAGGCGTCTGGGGTACGGCTGATGTCCTCGTGCACGGCGACTCGGGGGATCCGGTACGGATCGCGGCCCGGCGCGTACCATCCCTTGTCGGTGCTCACCGCTCCCAGGTAATGATGGCTGGCGATGGTCACCGCGGACGCACAGGTCACGCCGTTCGGATAGCAGAACAGGTCAATGGGTTGCCGGCAGATCTGCGCGAGGTCAACTTGCGACTGCGCGATCTCCGCCGTCAAGACCTCCTCCGCCGTTCCGGCCGCCAGGCGGAAATGCGTCGCGGAATGCGAACCGAAGCGCACCAGACCGGTGGCGGCCAGGTGCGCAATCTCCTGCCGATCGAGGGTCTCCCGCTCGGCAGGATCGGCCCCATCGTTGCCGACGGCATCCATGAGCGCCCGAATCTCCGCCTCCTTCAGTCGCATCGCCTGCTGCACCACCGGATCGATGGCTTCGGTATCGAGACGGCCCTGCGCCCTGCCCTGGGCCAGAACCGGATCCACCAGCGCGCGCAGCGGGGCCGGAAACGGCACGCTGCCCGGGCGCTCGAACTCGGCGTGCACCAGGGTCATGAGCCGATTGGGCCAGAAGCGCTGCGCGGTACCGATGTAGCTCGACACCAGGAAGATCGTCGCGGGGGCCTGGTGCTTGATGAGCACCGGGAGGGCGAAATCGTAGTTGTCGCGCCAACCATCATCGAAGGTGATGGCGCAGGCCAGTTTTGGGAGTGTCTCGCCCCGCTGCGCGCGCCGCAGCCAATCGTCCAGATGCACCAGCTCGAAGTGGCGCTTGAGCTCGGCGAGGTGCAGATCGAGCGTCTCCGGCGACACATACATGCCGGGCTGTTCGGTTTTGCGCAGCGGGGAGTCCTGGGGCAGAACCCGGTGGTACATGAGCACGACCAGGGATCCGGGCTTGCGCCAGCGCCAGGTCAGGGGCGCGAGGCGCGCCACGGCGTACACGATGCCGCGCTTGGCCAGGGCCTTGGCGCTCACCAGGGCAGCGCTCCGCTGATGAGCGGGCCCAGCGTGTTGGCGATGGGAAGCGGCAGATGCTGCCACACCGCCGTCGCCAGCTGCATGACCTTGCCCCGCTCCTCGCCGTGCGCGGACGCCTCGGGCGGCTGCTCCCCGAGCGCCCGTTCCCAGCGATACCAGTAAAGCGGCTGGGGCCGAGCGCCCCATTGCCGCTTGAACCGATAGGTGCCGCTGTCGACCGTCGAGCGGCCGAAGTCGAACACCGTGCAGCCGCGCCCGACCGACAGGGCGAGCAGTTCCCAGTACAGCTTCATGTTCATGCCCAGGGGCTTGGCTTTGGCCCGGCAGGAGGCCCAGGGCACCTCGGCGCGCGTCCGCCAGAAGGTGAGAAACGCCGCCGCGGCCGGCTCGCCCTTGCAGTCGATCACGACCAGCTGGCAGTACGCGCCGAAGCGCTCGAGGATGGCCCGGAAGAAGCGCTTGGGATAGACGGGGGTGCCGAGGTCGCGCATGTTCTCGGCGAACACCGCGTAGAAGTCATCGAGCAGCTCCACCGAGCCGGTCCGGCAGCTGACCCCTTCGCGGTCGGCCCGCTTCACCTGGGCGCGCAGCTTCGTGCCCAGGCCCTTGGACAAGACCTCCACAGTGGCCGGCAGCTCGAGCTGTAATGTGATCTTGTCGGTCCGCCGGGGCCAGTCCACCTCGCGCGGCTGGGTGTCCCGAAACTCGACGTAGCGGCATCCCAGGGCCGCGCAGGCCGTGGCCGCCTCGCGCATCAGGTCGGCCGCGACGGGCGGATCAGCGGCCAGGGGTCCTCCGTAGTTGAAGAACGCCACCGAGGTCGCGAAATTCCCCAACAGCCGGCTGCGCTGCTGGATCACCGGCAGGACACCCGCCAGCGCGCCGGCCGGGTCTCGCGCCTCCACGTAGAGCGCGCGGTGCCCGAAGACCGACCGGGCGACCTGCGGCCAGCCGCTCAGGTGATAGAGACTGGCGTCCGGAAAGCCGCTCACGAAGGCGTCCCAGTCCTCTCCCGGGCTCTCGCGCACCGTGCAGCGGACCTCCTGCGGCTGTGTCAGGCCCATAGTTGGTTCCCGCCGAAGTACAGGTAGAACTCGTCGTTGTCGATCATCTGCAGCCTGGGAGTGTCGCGCGGGACCTGTTCGTTGTCGTTGGCCGAGGGCCGCAGGTAGACGGGCAGCATCAACCGCTCGTGGAAGCCGCAGGCGCTCAAAATGGAGCCGAAGCCCGGATCGCTTGCCCAGGCCGTGAGCTCCGTCATTCCTCCGTGGCATCTGGCCTGCTGCACGGCGGCATGCGCCAGGGCGTGCCAGTCTCGAGGATCCTCACTAACCATCCAGGCATCCGCCAATCGCGCCTGCCCGGGCGCGTAGCTGAGCATGAAGTACCCGCCGATCCGTCCACCGCGCTCGAGGGCGTAGAGCTCCACCGGAACGATGGGACAGGCGAGCGCGTGGCGCAGCAGGGCGGCGCTGCGCCGGAACATCAGCAGGCTCGGCCGGGGTTCCGGCAGCACGGCATCAAGCTGGTCGACCTGATCGGCCTCGATGCGCCGCACCTCCCATCCGCCGAGCTCCCGCCTCGGAGCGCTGAGGATCCACAGCAGGCTGCGGGCCATCCGCGGACCGCGTTTCCACGGCGCGCCGGTTGGGCGGCGCAGAATGCCGAGCGGGTTCAGCGTGCGGACATAGCCGCGCACGGCGCCGCACCGCTGATAGCCGATGCGGGGCATGATGGCGAGCGTGTCCTTGCTGCCGCCAATGCCGAGGAGGAAGTCGGTCATACACGCGACGTGCTTCATCAGGTGCACGCCGGCCCCGAGCGCCTCCCGGCGCGCCGCCCAGTCGATCATGTGGATCACTCGGGCCTGACGGACACCCCAGTGCATCGCCCCGGGCACCACCGCCCCGTGCGCCAGCAGGCTTCGTCCGTCGGTCAGCACGAAGGAGCGCGGGCCGGGCCAATCGGGGCGCTCGCGCCAGTACTTCCAGTCGAGATGCTCGGGCGCGGTGTGCGGGCACAGCCCCGCCTGGCGCATCAGCGCCACGATCGCCGCGCCGTCCTCCGGGGTGGACGGCCGGATCCGGCGGCTGCCCGGGGTGTCCCGGGCGGTATCGACCTGAACGAATGACACGAAGCGCTCTGTCCTGGTGGCTGCCGGTCGATTTGACAGAAGTCCGGCGCAGTGGCCCTCGAGGGCGGCTATGGTACAAAATGGCGCCCGCAATCGTTGGATCACGTGGCGTCGGCACTGCGTCTGTCGCCTGGAGGCGCTCATCGACATGCCGGACCTCACTCCCGCGCAACCTCGCGATGCCGCGGCGCGCGCACCGGCTCTCGGCATCCGGCGCGTCGCGCTGGTCCTGGGACTGTGGCTCGCGGTCGCAGTCCTCTATTGGCCGAGCTCGGTGGCGCTCGCCCACCTGTGGACCAATGTCGCGCAGGAAACCTACACCCACGGCTTTCTGATTCTGGGGATCAGCCTGTGGCTGGTGGTTCGGGCGCGTCACAAGCTGGCCGCCGTGCCCGTGCAACCGGTGCTGCCGGCGCTGATTGTGCTGCTGCTCTTGAGCGCCCTGTGGGTGTGGGCCTGGCGCGCGGCG
The DNA here is from genome assembly GCA_027366635.1 of Gammaproteobacteria bacterium. Taxonomy (GTDB): domain Bacteria; phylum Pseudomonadota; class Gammaproteobacteria; order Steroidobacterales; family Steroidobacteraceae; genus 13-2-20CM-66-19. The sequence goes on from DAHXNE010000111.1 coordinate 28,475, forward strand.
ATTCAGGAGCTGCAGATGATGCTCGTGCCGCTGATCTTATTCACCGCGATCGTGGCGATGCTGGGCTGGCGCGCGGCGCGCATCCTCGCCTTCTCGGTCGGCTATCTCTACTTCGCGCTGCCCTTCTGGAGCGGCGGGATCTTCCTGTTGCAGGACTTGAGCGCCCGGATGGTCGGCGTGCTGGTGTGGCTCGCGGGGGTGCCCGCGTACATGCAGGGCAATCTGATCGAGCTGCCCGCCGGCGCCATCCGCATCGCCGGCGGCTGCAGCGGGATCCATTCGTTCATCGTGGCGCTGGCGCTGGCCGCCCTCTACGGCGTGCTGTTCGAGCTGCCGCTGCGGCGCCGATTCTTCGCCCTGGGCCTGATGGCCGCGATCGCGCTCGTGCTCAACTGGGTGCGCATCTTCATCGTGACCGCCGTCGCGTATGACACCGACATGCACAGCTCGCTGGTGCGCAACCACTACTGGCTGGGCTGGTGGCTGTTTGCGGCCGGGTTCGTGGCGTTTCTCTGGTGGATGGAGCGCAAACCAGCCGGCGCGCCGCCGGCACGCCCGGCAGCCCCGGCCGCCGCAGCTGGACCGGTCGACGCGCCAGCCGGCTCGCATCTCGGCCTGCCGCGCACCGTGGCCGCGGTGGTGGCGCTCGCCCTGGCGCTGATCGTACTCGTCGCCTTCGCCACCGGCCTGCGCACCTCGCTGGCGCGCAATCACTACTGGCTGGGCTGGTTGCTGTGCGCGGCCGCCCTGGCGGGCTTTTTCGGGTGGATTGGCTGGCGGCGCAAAGCCGCCCAGCCGTCGCGGCCGGCGGCGCCCGCCGCAGTGCCCGCGGCCGGTCCGGCGATCGGCGCGGCGCAGATCGTCGCCACGCTGCTGGCGCTGGCCATTCTGCCGGCCGCCGCCTACGGCATGGACTGGACGCACGCCGGGCAGAGCCCCTCGGTCGCGATCGAGTGGCCGGCGGCGCCCGCGGGCTGGGCGGGGCCCGCTCGGGCCTACGCCTCGGTGTGGCACCCGGTGTTCCGCGGCGCCAGCGGGCAGTCGCTGCGGCAGTACACCGACGCGCGGGGCGCGACCGTGCAGGTGTTCGCCGTGGCCTACCGCGAGCAGACCCAACACGCCAAGCTGCTCGGCTATTGGAACCACCTGCTCGGCACCGGGCACGTGCTCTCGCGCGAATCGCTGCGGATCGTGACGACCCCGAGCGGCCGCTGGCGGCAGATGCAGGTGCGCAACCTCGCCGGCACGCGCTCGCTCATCTGGTCCCGCTATCGGATCGGCGCGCGCACCTTCGTCGCGCCGCGGCTCTCTCAGCTCTGGTACGGGCTCGCGGCCCTGATCGATCCGCCGCTGTCCTCGTTGCGGGCGCTGCGCACGGCCTGCGTGCCGGACTGCGCGGCCGCGCGCCGCCGCCTGGCCGCAGTGGCGAGCGCTTTGCGGCCGAAGTTTGTGCCGGGTCAGTAACCGCCGAGGAAATTCGACATCCCGGGGATGCCGTTCGGGGACGCCCCCTGGGTCTGCGGACCGAGCAGGCTGTAGGTGAAGTACACCCCGACCTCGTCGTCGCTGTAGGAGCCGACCCGGAAGTTCGATCGGCCGGCCGAGCCGCTCTGCTGGATACGCTCCGCGTACAGGGACACCGCCAGGCGAACGAAGGTCTTCGAGAGCGTCAGTCCGATCGTCTCGCGGTGCGTCTCGCCCTGCAGCTTCGAGTAGCGATCGATATAGCCGCCGGCCTGCAACTGCACGGAGAGTGTCGGGCGCAGCTGCTGGCTCACGATCAGGGCGGCGCCCTCGTCCACGGAGTCGTCGTTGGTGACGGCGTCGGCCGCGGCGGCGCGCGTGTGCTGATAGATGTTCTGGCTGACGGTCCCCGAGAGGGAAAGACGGGTGAGGGCGCGCTGGAAGGTCCAGCCGAGGGAGCCGGAGCGCTCCTCGTAGGGTTGCGGTATGGCCAGCGCGGCGCCCAGCGAGGTGCCCGTCTGCAGGGCGATCTGCGCCCCGGGTGAGCCCATCGAGGCGCCGTTCATCGAATAGGACGACTGGGCGCTCAGGAACACGGAGGAGAACGGCGAGATCTTGCGGGTGATGCGCAGCTGATAGAGCGGTGCGGCACTGCTGCTGCCGCCGCTGAAGTCGAGCATGTTGTAGCCGGCCTGGAGCCGCAAGGTGGTGCGCGGGGAGCTCGTGGCGAACACCACCGACCCCTCGCTCACGTCAAAGTTTGGGACGGGTGCGTGCTCGGTGCGCTGCAGGATCGAGGAGTCGAGATACTCGGTGTGCTCGGTGCTGCCCTCGAACGCCACGTAGGCGGCCCCCGTCAGCGCGTGGATGAACTTCAGTCCCCCCTCGAACGACTGCGAGTCGAACGGGGAGCGCTGATAGGTCGTGCGCGAATACAGTCCCGAGAGCGTCAGCCGGTTGCGCAGACCGAAATGCAGATTGAAGTCCGGTCCGGTGGCCACGTCGTTGATGGTCTGCAGGCTCTCGGGGGTCGGGGCCTGGAACGGATCGGTCATCGCCTCACCGAAGCCGTCGCTGAGCCGCCACTGCACCGGGTCGGTGTCCTTGCCGAGGATCGCCGAGCCGTTGAACTCGCCGTAGAAGCTGCCCGGGAGGGTGCCGCGGACATACTGCAGGCGATCAATGTCGCCGAGGAGGTTGACCGTCAGCATCCCGGTGCGCTGGTAGTCGGTCGCAAAGCCCAGGGTGGCGAGGCCGTCCTGCTGCCCCCGCCGGCTCGTGAGCAGCGGATTGTCGGCGTAGGCGAGTCCCGCCAGGACATCGAGGTAGCCGACCTCGCCGCGCGGAGTGACGACGCCGTAGGGCTGCTGCGCGGGAAGTGCCTGCGCCGGCGTCACGCCCTGCACCGTCTGCTGCGGCGCTTCCTGGGCCCGTGCCGCCTGGGCGCCGAGCGCGAGCAGACCGATGGCCAGACACTGGGTGGAAGTTTTCATTGTTGTCATGTTAGAACGCTGACGACGCGGACGCCCGGGTCCGCGCCCCGGGACAGACCCGGCCGGGACCGGAGCGTCAGGTCCCGCCGGGTTTCGGCGGCTCGCCGCGCCCGTTGCCGTAGCCGTAGTAGTAATAGTACGAGGACGTCACCGTGTGCGCGCTCTGATTGAGCAGCAGCGAGACCCCGGGATGCCCGTCCAGGCTCTTCAGCGCATCGAGCAACACCGGCTGCGGGGTCCACTGCGCCCGGACCACCACCACGATCTGCCCCGCCAGATGCGCCAGCGCCGTGGACTCGGTGGTCTGCAGCAGCGGCGGGGAATCGAACACCACCACGCGCGCGGCGTCGTTCTCCCCCAGCGCCGCCGCCAGCTGCCGCATCCGGCTGCTCGCCAGCAGCTCGGTGGCCTCCTCGGGCCGGCCGCCGGCGGCCAGGAAACTCAAGGTGGGCAGGTCCGTCGGATGGATCAGGGTCTCGACGTCCAGGCTGCCATCGCGCAGCGCATCGAGCAGCCCGGGCGCATCGCCCAGTCCGAGGACGTGGCTCAATTGCGGCTTGGCCACATCCGCATCGACGAGCAGCACCCGGATGTCCTTCTCGCGCGCCAGACTGAGCGCCAGATTGACCGCGGTGAAGCTCTTGCCCTCACCCGTCATGGCGCTGGCGATCATGATCAGATAGCCGTTCGGGACGCGCGGTGCGCCGCGGCCGATGGCCTTGGCCACCAGCGGATGCTTGATCTCGCGGTACTGGCGCGCGAGCTGATTCATGTCCTCCTCGGGGGGCAGAAGCCCCGCGGAGCGCAGCACGCCGCGATCGAGGACGATACCGGAGGCACGCGCGGTACTCACGCGGGCACCGGCGGACGCTGTCCCGGGGTGCGCGGGTGGGCTGGCGGGAGCGGGATGCTCCGGGCTCGCCGCCGCGCCTTCCGCGGCCTGCTTGCTTTCCTGCAGCTTGCGGATCGCTTTCTCGACGACGCTCATGTCCGCAGCTCTCCGATGACGTGCGAGATATGTCCGTGCAGCACCAGCACGGCGGCCCCGAGGACCAACAGCGCCGCGGTCCAGAACGCGTAGCGCACGGTGCTGCGGCGGCGCACCACGCGGTGCTGATCCGACCAGGCCAGGCTCACCGCGCCGAGCACCGTGAGCCCGGTCGCCGCGCCGAGCTGGCGCGAGCTGACGAACACCGGCCGCAGCAGATGCAGCAGATAGGCGACCCCGGCTCCGGCGGCAAGCGCCGCGAGCAGCGCCCCGATGATGAGCAGCGCGCGCTTCGGCGACACCGGCTTGAAGCTCGCGGCCGGCGGATCGATCACCTGGAACTTGATCAGGCCCGTGTTGGCCGCCTGCTGGCCGAGGCGGGTGCTGTCGAGGCGGGCGAGCAGCGCATCGTACTGCTTCTTGGTCACCTCGTAGTTGCGCGTCAGCTGGGCATACTCGGCCTGTACTTGCGGCGCCAGACCCATCTGGCGGCGCAGCTTGACGATTTCCGCGCGCCGGTCGACGATCTCCTGCTGGATCGAGGCCACATCGACCTGCTCGTTGTTGTATTGCTCCTCGAGCCGCTGGTACACCGGATTGGCGGTCAGGCCCAGGGCCGCGGCCGCCCCGACATTGCCGGTCCTCGCCTGCGCCAGCTCCCGCTGGCGGCGCGCCTTGAGCTGCGCCAGGGTCTGGCGCAGCGCGATCACGCTCGGATACTTGTTGGTGTATTTCAGCAGCAGCTGATCGAGCTGCTGGCGGGTCTGCTCGATCTGCTGCTCGGTGTTGAGCGCGGCGGCACTGGCGCTGGAGAGCGCCGCGGCCGGGGCGCTCGCGGTGAACTGCTGGCCGGACTTCATCTCCGCGGCCAGCTCATCGGCCTTGCGCTCGCTCACGTACAGGTTTTCCTTCAGCTGGGTGAGCGCGCTGTCGGCGGCCTGCAGCCGGCTGAAGTAATCACCCTGCTCGTCCGGCAGCAGCCCGATGTTGCGCTTCTTGAAATTCGCCAGCTGCTGCTCGGTGGCCGACAGGCGCTGGCCGTAGTTGGCGATCTGCTGGGTGAGGAACTGCTCGGTCTGGCGCGAGCCGCGGCTCTTGTCGGAAAGCGAGCCTTCCACGAAGTCGTTGAGCAGATCGTTGACCACCTGGATGCTGCGGGCGCGATTCGGATCGGTGTAGCTGATGGTGAACAGCTTGGGGACCGCGTTGGGATTCTTCGTCTTGCCGGCGACGATGGCGATGTTGGCCCGCAGCCCATTGATCACCGCCTGCTGCTGCGCCGGGGTGATCGCCCCGGCCATCAGCCCGGTCTCGTTGGCGACCCGGCGCAGCTGTGGGGCGCCCATGAGCTCGTCGGTCATGCGCGCGATCTGATCGGCGACATTGTCGTTCAGGCTGATGCCCTTGGTCGCCTGGCTCAGTGTCGTGCCCGAATCCACGAACACCTTGGCGTGGGCCTGGTACTTGTTCGGGATGAGGAAGATCACGCCCCAGAACAGCAGCGCCGCGCACCAAGCGACGATCAGGGCCACCCACTTGAAGCGCCACAGCCCGCGCAGCTGGTCCTGCAGGACCGCGACGTCGCTGAACAGGGAATTTCCGGCCATATCGCGTTGCCGTCCTAGAAGAATGACTCGGGCACGACCAGCACATCACCGGGCTTGACCGGCAGGTTCTGCGACAGCTCGCCCTTGTCGATGAGGTTGTACAGGTGCACGTGCAGGGTCTTGACGCGACCGTCCACCTCGCGCTCGATCTTGGCGTCATTGCCGTCCGCATACGGGGTCAGCCCGCCTGCCGCCAGCACCACATCGAGCACGGTCATGCCCTCGTGGTACGGGATCGACATCGGATGCATCACCTGGCCGATGACCTGCACCTGACTGAGCACCGACAGGGCGTGCTCGACGATGATGGTCACTTTGGGGTTGCGGATGTACTCGGCCAGCACCTTGTCCATCGCATGCGCCAGCTGCACCGGGGTTCTGCCCGCGGCCACCATGTTCGGGACCAGCGGGGTCGAGATCCGCCCGTCCGGGCGCACCGGCACGGCCGTCTGCGACAGGTCGGGGTTCTGCCAGACGAACACATCGAGCACGTCGCCGGGTCCGATGACGTAGGTCTTGGAGTGATCGACCGGGGCTTTCGCGTAGGCGCAGGGTGCGGCCGCGACGCCGAGCGCCACGACGGCCAGCAGCGCGTACAGGACCGGATTGAAGGCAAGGGAACGTCGCATCATTCGAGGGTAACGCATTGTGCCGCCGGGATGTGTGGTTACTGTCTCAAACCTGTTCAGACCTTCAGGGTGGCGAGCAGCCGCGCGGCCGCTGCGCGGCCCGGGAACGGCTGCGGCTGGGCGAGCAGATGCTGCAGCAGCGTCCGCGCCCGAGCCGGCTGTCCGGCGTGAGCCAGTCCGTCGGCGTAATGGTACTGCAGCTGCCGATCGCTCGGGTCGAGCCGGACCGCGCGCCGCAGGTAGCGCAGGGCCGCGGCGCTCTTGCCCTGGTGGACCAGGATCCACCCGAGGGTGTCGTTGACCTGGGCGGATTGGGGCGCGAGCGTGTAGGCGCGCTCGGCGTATACGGCCGCTTGCGGATCGCCGCCGCGGCTCATCGCCCATGCCAGGTTGTTCAAGGCGACCACGTCCGTGGGATTGAGCGCGAGCGCCGCGCGCAGCAGCTGCATGCCGCGCTTGGGCTGGTGGGCCACCAGCAGCTCGTAATTGCCGAGCACAGTCCGGACCCGCCAGTCCCGGGGCTGGTGCGCGAGCCACTGCTCGAGCGGCCGGGTCGGATCGCTCCCGTGGGCCGCCGACTCGGCTTGATACAGCTGGATGGCCCCCAGGGCGCTCGGGCGGATTCGCTGGGCGGCCGTGTACGCGGCCACCGCCGCCGCCGGCTGCCCGGCCGCCGAGGCGATATCCCCCTCGAGGGTGAGCACCTGCGGATCCCTCGGATCCTGCTCGAGCAGCCGCTTGACCCGCGCCAGGGCGGCCTGTGCCTTGCCCTGGCGCACGTCGATCCGCGTCATCAGGTCCACTGCCGCAAACCAGTTCGGCTGCAGCCGCAGGGCCTTCTCCACCGAGGCGCGGGCCGCCAGCGGCTGGTTCACGGCAAGCTGGGCGCGCGCGGTGTTCAGCCAGTACAGCGGATCACCCGGCTCGAGCCCACACGCCTGGGCGAAGCGCGCCAGCGCCACCGGGTACTGTTGGGCCGAAAACAGCAGCAGCCCCGCGGCCTCGACGCTGGGCGCGCTGCCGGCCTGCGCCGCGATCGCCCGGTCGAGCGCGGCGTTGGCCTGCGCCACATCGCCCTGCGCGAGCGCCAGGCGCGCCAGCGCGAATTGCACCGCCGGCTGCTTCGCGGCGTGCGGCGCCGACTCGAGCAGCGTGCGCGCCGCGGCGAATGCCTTGCCGCTCGCGAGCGCGGCGGCCAACGCCACGCGCAGCGCCAGCACGCGCGGATGCGCCGCCAGGGCGGTCCGCAGCTGCCGCTGCGCCACGGCCGCATGGCCCGCGGCTTGCTCGACTTGGGCGAGCCCGATCCGCGCGCCCCAGTCATCGGGTTGGATCGACAGCGCCTGGCGCAGCAGCGACTCGGCGCGAGCCAGCCGGTGTTGGGCGGCGAAGTAACTGGCCGCGAGGCCGAGCACGCCCACATCGCGCGGCTGGGCGGCCAGCAGCTGCGCGACGGCCGCATCCGCGGCGCCCGGCCCGTGGGCCGCGCTTTGCGCGCCAATCAATACCCGGTCGCGCAACAGGTCGGCCGAATCCGGGGCATGGCTCAGGGCCGCCAGCGCCTGCGTGGGATGCCCGGCGCTGAGCTCGACTTCCGCCAGGCTCACCCACAGCCGCGGCACATTCGGCTGCCGCTCGGCGGCACGCCGCAGCGCCGCGACCACGGCCTGGCTGTCCCCGGAGCGCTGGATCGCCGCGCCCAACACCGGCAGCAGCTGCCCGTCGAAGCCCGGCTCGCCGAGCGCCGGGGTCAACACATCGACCGCCGCCCCGGGCGCGCCGAGCTTCAATTGCACCTCGGCGAGGAGCTTGCGGGCCGTCACGTCGTCGGGCGCCAGCGAAACCACCTGTTGCAGCTGCTGCTCGGCCTGCTCGAGCTCCCCGCGCTGCAGCAGCGTGGCGCCGAGCAGCACCCGGGCCGGCACGAACCGCGGCGCCCCCTGGACCAGCCGCTCGAGCTCGTCGGTGCCGCCCTGCACGTCGCCGCGCACCAGCTTCATGCGCGACTGCAGCAGCAGGGTCATGGGCGCCTGCGGCTCGAGCTTGCTCAGGGTGGCCACGGTGGCGCCGGCGGCCCGGATCTGACTGAGCGCCAGGCGCGCATCCGCGAGCGTGATCAACGCCGCAACCCGCCGGGTCAGCGGCTCGGTGGCCGGCATACGCGTGAGCGCCGCGCGCAGCGCCTGCACCGCCGCCGGAAACTGCCCGAATGCCGCATCGATGCGGCCCATGACCAACCGCGGCCCCGGCGCGCGCGGGTCGTTGTGGATGGCCGTGGCGAGCGCGGCGCGCGCCGCGGCGAATTGTCCCTGCGCGACCAGCGCCTCGGCCAGCACATCCCGCGCCTCGGTCAAGGCCGGCTGGCGCGCCAGCAGCGGCTGCAGCAGGCCGACCGCACGCTGCGGCTGGCCGCGCGCGAGCCAGGCCCGGGCGGCGAGCAGCGTCTGTTGGGGTTGGGGAATCGCAAGGGTGTGGTGGGCCAGCGCCTGCAGCAGCTTCGGCGCCTGGCCGTTCGCCAGCCAGGTTCGCGCCCTCAGGTCGTCGATGTCCGGGCCCTTGGCGCCGGCGGCGATCGCATGACTCAGCGCCGAGCGCGCCCCGTTGGCATCACCGGCCAGGAGCGACAGTCGCGCGAGCAGCACCCACGCGTGCGCATCATGCGGCGCCTTGCGCACCGCGGCGCGCAGATCGAACGCGGCGGCCTGCCACCGCCCGGCCTTCATCTCGCGCCGCGCACGCACGATGTGCTCGTGCGCCGTCATGAGCGCACCACAGCCCGCGAGCGCGAGCGCCGCCAGCACCGCCGCAACCCGCACCACCTGAGACGGGCGCATGCCCGGCCGTTTGCTCATGATCGACGCTCCATAGGCCAAGTCAGAGGGCCGGCGCCGCGTGGGCGTCGCGCCCCGCCTGGACTCCCGCCCCGGGGGGCCTGGAGCGCACGACCGATCCGGGGGGCGAGAATACCGGTCGGGAGATCATCGGCGCAATGCGGCAAGGGCTCTTTCGAGGTCACCTAATTGTGACCTCGAAAGAGCCGGCTGCGGCGAGCACCGCGGGGGTGTGGTTTCGTGGCTCCAACTGGACTAGGATTAAATCATATTCATGGACAGGAGAGTGCCGTGCGATCCACGCGGCAGATGAGCATCACCCTTCCAAACGACATGGCCGACATGGTGAGGGCGAAGGTCGAGGCCGGAGAGTACGCCTCCGAGAGCGAGGTGATCCGGGATGGCCTGCGGACTTTGGCGGCCCGCGACAAAGCGGTCGAGAAATGGTTGCGCGACGAGGTTGTGCCGGCGGCACGGGCTTTGAAGGCGAACCCTGGCCGGGCACAGACGGTCGCGCAGGTGCGCGAGCACTTGGCGCGGCGGCGCGCACGGAAGGACTGATGTGTGAGTTGTAGCACCCGACAGGGCAATCAGCCGTCGTGGCCTCATCCCGTCAGCGGCGCGCGGCAAATCCAGTGGAGCGGCCCTTGCGCACGCTGCACAATCGCGCCGCCTCGAAGCGTTTTACGGACCACGTTCGAGGGGACGCTTTGCGTGCCGTCGGTGGTGTAGGAGGTCACGACGAAGTACCACGTCCCGGCGGCCAGACCCGTGATCGTGCAGCGCCCGATTCCCTTCGCCTCGATGTGGGCGATCAGCCGCAGCGCGCTCGGATTGAAGCCCGCATACAGGTCATATCCGGCCAGCTGCGTCAGTGGGGCCCCGGTGGTGGTGGTGGTCGGCGGCGTCCAAGTCAACACCACCGTGCCGGCGCCGTGTGCGGTCTTCCCGAACACCGGGCTGCACCCCGCCACGGCGAGTACGGCGAGCAGCATCCCGATCCGCCCCGGCCACCCCCGGCGTGTCGTGTTCCGCATGGCGCGTCCTCCTCCGCACGCCGCATCGGCGGCACCGGCTCAACCCGTGAGCAATTGAGGATACGTCAGGGCGGATCGCGGGTCCACCCGCAGTGACAGGAAGCGGCCCGACGCCGCGGTACGAGTCAGTCCGTATGAATGCGCGGCGCGGGCGCGGCGGCGCCCGGAGCGCTCAGGAGACTGTCGTGGCGACCACGTTCGAGGGTGCGCTTTGCGTGCCGCTGGCGGAATAGGACGTCACGACGAAGTACCACGTCCCGCTGGTCAAGCCGCTGATCGTGTATGAGGTGACGCCGATGTTCGGGACATTCACGCTCTGCGTGAGGGCGCTCGGGCTGGTGCCGTAGAAAATGTTATAGCCGGCAAGATCGGTCAGTGTCGAGCCATCGGTCGCGGTGGTCGGTGGCGTCCAGGAGATCTGCGCACTGCCCGCGCCCGAATCGGCTTCCGCCACCTCGATCGAGAAGGGCCCGATCGACGCCGAGGCGCTGCCGTCGGTCGCGGTGAGGGTGATGTTCGAGTCGGTGCCCGCATCAGCCGCCGGGGGCGTGCCGGTGAGCGCGCCGGTGCTGGAATTGACCGCGAGCCAGGCAGGGGCGTTTTTCGCGGTGAACTCGACCGTCCCGCTGCTGGCGCTCACCGTCGGAGTGAACGAGTACGTCTGTCCGACGGTGACGGCGGTCGGCGGCGAGCCCGACAGCGATACGCTGCCGCTCTTGTCGGTCGTGGCCGGGACCGAACCGGTGAGGGTGCTGCCGCTGCTGCTGCTGCTGGCGCTGCTGCTGGCGCTGCTGCCACCGCAACCGGCCAGCGCCAGCGCACACACGACCAACATCGCGCCACCGACGAGCCTGATCGACTTCGACTCACGCATTTCAGCTCCGCGTCCCGGGGTTGTCCTGGAAACCTCGTATCAGGGGCGGCACATCGAGCGCTCGAAACTGCACCCACCGTCCCGGTCAGCGGCTAAGCAATAATCGCGCCAAATTTATTTCTCTTTTACATTTATAGGGTTATAAAACCCTGACGCGCGCACTGCGCCGAATCGCCTCGCGCGCTGTCGGCACACGCAGACGCGCGCCTCGTGCGCCAGCCATGCTGCACCGCGCAAGGTCGCGCAACGTATTGAGCTGCCAATGGAATAGGCACTGCCGAGCCCGCGACTGCGCCCGCAGTCAGGAGGTGACGCAGAGCGTCAGTTTCGGCAGTCCGCAGGCAGGTGGCGCCGGCCACATCTAACATAACACCAGGGTGTTGACTCGAAGTGCGGCGACCAAGCGCCGAACCGGGAGCCGAATCACACTCTTGGGTCGGCGCCAGCGCGCCGGTGCGCCCGTGCGGCGCGCGGCCGATCAGACTATGTCAAGTGATTCAGGCGCTGCTCGCGGTCGGCGCGCGTACGCGACAGCCGCGCCGCTCAGTCGTGTTGGGGCGTCGCGCTGCGCTCGATGATGTCGTAGAGCGTCGGGCGGGTCACGCCCAGCAGCTCGGCGGCCTTGGAGACGTTCCCGCCGGTGAGGGCCATGGCGCGCCGCACCGCATCGCGCTCGGCGCGCTGGCGCACCTCGCGCAGCGGCAGGATGTCGGCGCCGTCGGCCGGCTTCTCCAGGGCCAGATCCTCGGCCGTCACCAGTTTCCCTTCCGCCATGATCGCCGCCGCGTTGACCCGGTTCTCGAGCTCGCGCACGTTGCCGGGCCAGCCGTACTGCTCGATGGCCACCGCGGCGTCTGGGGCGAGCTTGAGCAGGGGCCGGCCCTGGCGCCGGCAGGCGCTCTGCAGCAGGTAGTTGGCGATCAGCACGGCGTCCGCGCCGCGCGCGCGCAGCGGCGGAATGGTCACGGCCACCTCGCTGATGCGGTAGTACAGATCCTCGCGGAAGGTCTTCGCGGCGATGGCCGCCTGCAGATCGCAATGGGTGGCGGCGATGATGCGCACGTCCACCGGGATCAGCTCGCGGCCGCCGACCCGCTCGATGACGCGCTCCTGCAGGAAGCGCAGCAGCTTCGCCTGCAGCGCCAACGGCATGTCGCCGATCTCATCAAGAAAGAACGTACCGCCGTCGGCGGTCTCGATCTTGCCGCGGGTCTGCTTCACCGCGCCGGTGAACGCGCCGCGCTCGTAGCCGAACAGCTCGCTCTCGAGAAGATTCTCCGGGATCGCCGCGCAGTTGATGGCGATGATGGGCCGGGCCGCGCGCGCGCTCAGGCCGTGCAGCGCCTGGGCGAGCAGCTCCTTGCCCGTGCCGCTCTCCCCGAGCAGCAGCACGGTCGCCTGGGTGGGGGCGAGCTTCTGGACCAGGCGACACACTTTCATCATCGGCTCGCTGCTGCCGATCACCCCGTCGAGGGCATGTGCCGGGCGGCTCTCGGCGAGGCGCCGGTTCTCGATCTCCAGCTCGTGGATGCGCCGGGCCCGATCGATGATGAGCGCGAGCACCGGCATGTCCACCGGCTTCTGGCAGAAGTCGTAGGCCCCCATGCGGATCGCGCGCAGCGCGTGCTCGCGGCTCTCGCGCCCGGTGACCACGATGATCTTGGTGGCGGGCGCCAGGTGCAGCAGCTCGCTGATGGTGGCGAAGCCTTCCTCCACCCCGTCCGGATCGGGCGGCAGGCCCAGATCCTGCAGCACGATCGGCGGCTCCAGGCGCCGCATCGCGGCCACGGCTTCCTGACGGGTCGCGGCGCACTCGACCTCGAAGTCATCCAGGGCCCACTTCAGCTGGCGTTGCAACCCCGGGTCGTCCTCGACGACGAGCAGTCGAGTTGTTTCTTTGGAGCTCATGCGCGCACCGCCTCCTCTTGCGGCTGCAACATCGGGGCGAGCGGCAGTCGCAGCGTAAAGCGCGTACCGCGGCCCGGCGCGCTCTCGACCTCGATCGAGCCGCCGCACTTGCGCACGAAATCGCGGGCCTGATAGGCGCCGATGCCGAAACCGCGCTCTCCCTTGGTGGTCTCGAACGGCTTGAACAGCCTCTCGCGGATGAACGCCGCATCCATCCCACAGCCGGTGTCCGCCACCTCGATGACCCCCTGCCGGCCCACCCGGTGCACCGCTACGGTAACCGATCCGTCCGCGGGTGTCGCCTCCTGGGCGTTGCGGATCAGGTGCTCGAGCACCTGCGCCAAACGCTCGCGGTTGAGGACCACCTCGGCCCGCTCGCGCACCACCAGGGCCGGCTCCGGCCGGCGTCCCGCGCAGCGACGGATCGCCTCGGCGGACAGCTCCGCGAGCTCCACGCGCTGGCTCTGCTCGCGCACCACGCCGCTGCGCAAGTCCTCCATCAGGCGCGTCATGCGCTTGACCGAGTTGTCGATGGTGAGGATGGCATCGTCGAAGAACTGCGGATTGCCCCGGTGGCGCGCCGCGTTCTGCACCACCAGCGCCTGCTGGGCGATCAGGTGGCGCAGGTCGTGCATCAGCACCGCGGACAGACGGTTCAGCGCCTCGAACTGATGCGCCTCGGCGAGCCGCTGGGCCGCCTGCTCGAAGGCCAGGGCGCTCGCCACCTGACGGCCGGCGGCGTGCAGCAGATCGATCTCCTCCCAGCCCAGGCGCATCGCCGCCAGCGGCTGGCCGATGACCACGAACCCCACCAGCGCCCCCTGGCAGATGAGCGGGACCACGAGCCACAGCCGAGTGTTCTCGAGCAGCCAGGGCGGCACCTCGAGCCCGGGACGGCCGCGGTGCGGCGCGCGCTCCTCATCGAGGTTGCAGATCCACTCGTGGGTCAGGAGATATTCGAAGAACGCGCGGTGCGTGTCCTCGCGCGGCGCATCGGGCGCCGCGAACTCCCCGCCCACCGGCGCATAGCCCCCTTCCCGCTCGGCCAGCCACAGTCCGCCGTTCGTGGCGCTGACAAAGCCGGCCATGACCCGCACGATGCGGTCGTAGAACGGCGTGTCGTCACGCTCCGAGAGCGTCCGGGTGAGCTTCTGCCACTCGCTGCGGTAGTCGTACCGGTAGGGAAAGAGATACTTCGCGACGGTGACGCGCGACCAGGCGCGGAACTGCTCGGAGAGCGCCGCGATGATCAGCACCAGCGCACCGACACCGAGGAAGAGCATCTGCCCGGCCTCGCCCCAGGAGCCGCCCAGCCGGCGCACGAAGTAGCTGCCGACGGCCATCGCCAGCACATAGAGCGAGACGCCCAGAAGCGTGGCGGTGAAAAAGACGATGCGCGGGGACAGGAATGCGGCCGACTCCCACTCCGAGATGCGGCTCAGGCCCACCGCCAGCACCACCGCGAGCGCGGCATTGACGAAGCCCCGATCGATCCAGAAGGTCTGGGCGAGGCTGCCGTGCAGCATCGCGACCGAATACAGACACAGGTCCCAGGCGTAGATCGCTCCGATCGCGAGCCAGATGAACTTCAGGTGGTAAAGGCGCGCGGCGCGCGTGTTGCGGGCCACCTGCTCGACGAGCACCAGCCCGCCGATGGCCAGCAGGAACGCCCCCCACACCCAGTAGCGCTCGATCTGGTGGGCGAGGACGCCCGGGGCCCCCGGCGACAGTGACGCGGCGGTCCAGAGGATCACCGCGACCACGAGGATGGCCAGTCCGCGCTGGCCGGCGCGCGCCCAGGCGGAAGCCTGCGAGCCGCTGAGGCAGCGGATCAGCACCAGCGCCCAGGCGAGGTCGCGCAGATACTCGGCGGGGATCTCCAGCGCCGTAACGTTCTGGGCCAGACGCGCCCCCTGCACGGCCAGCACGATCGACCAGCCGACCTGGGCCGTCACCGCCGTCACGATGCCCGAACCGGCCAGGCGCCGCCGCCAGACGGTCAGGCATGCGCCGAGCAGTACGGCGTAGGCGAGCGCGCAGAGTGCATAACTCAGCATGGCGTGATGCTAATGGAGACCGCTGTCGCTTGCCCCAGAGTCATGCCGCGATCACCGCAAACCGTGCGTAAACCCGGGCCTCCGGAAGACCGCCCCACTGCCCCGTCCGTTCGTCGATATTTTTTACACCCACCGTGAACGATCGCCTCAGATAATCATTAGGTACCTGATTTTATTACAGAACCTAATATGGCACGATGATTGCATCTCCTGCTTGCGGCCACATGGGACCGACTAAATTCTTGAAGGATGCACATATGAATATTCGAAAACTGATGACCGCCGCGGTGCTGGCAACGGGCATTGCTGCGTTCGCGGGTCCGGCGTTTGCCGGTCCGCTAATGGGAAGTATTGATGTCAGCGGGCTCAGCGCCGGGGTCACCACCTCCGGGAAGACGGCGACGATCAATTTCGTCAATCCCGGCAACATCGTATCCACGAGCGGCGCATTTGACGAGTTGATGACTTCAACTTCGACTGCCACCCAAGTCTGCATGGACTGTGTCGACCTGGGAACGCCGTTCAGCACCTCCAGCGCAGCGAATTTTCAGCTGTTTACGGGCACGAGCAACGGAAACACTGCAACGCTGGATGTGGAGACGGCCAACTTCCTGGCATTGGCCAACGGCGGTGGATATCAAGTGTACGGCAACGGATGGGTGAGCCTGACGGGCTACACCACGACTTTCGGCGGGTACGACATGACAATCCCCTCGACTGGCGTCAACGCTTCCGTCGATATCTACTCCTCGGTACCGGAACCCGGCACCTTGGCGCTGTTCGGTGCCGGTCTGCTCGGCTTCGCGGTCTTCGCCAGCCGTCGCCGCCGCTCGATGAAACCGCAGGCGTAAAGGCATAACTCAAATAACGAAACGCTGTTTCGGCTTGCACAACGGCCCCCCTCGGGGCCGTTTTCTTATCCGCCGAATGAATCCGGGTATCCAGCCGCTCGACATCCTCACGGCCCTTGAGGCGCGGGAGATTCCCGGGTCGACGCCCCCCTCCGGGGCGCAGCGTCAGCGCCGGCCGTAACCCGGCGCCCCCCTGCGCCACGGCATTGCAGGCCGCGACCCGCGCGCGGCGGTCTGCCGTCCAGCACCCGCCAGCCCTGCTCGAGGATCGAGTGGATCGGGCCCTGCCTGGGGAGTCCAAGAGTCCGCGCCGCGGACTGCGCCAGGTTGCGCGCCGGAACATCCTCGATCCAGACCCGCGCGTGGTTCCGAGTGCGGGTGGTTGAGACTCTGTGCAGGCTGCGTCCGATCCACTTGCACCACGCCCCGGTGCATGCCGGCGCCCAGAACATGACCGCGAGCGGCGTCGTCGAGTGCCAGTGCTTGGCGCTGTGCCACCGACCGCGCCACCCAGCCCTGCGCAATGGCCCCATGGCACCGACACCGCGACGCCGCACCCCGCGGCATCGAGTGCCTGGTCACGCGCAGAGATGGGGATCGATCGCGACCTCGACAGGATGTTTCGCAATCAACGTCTGCGCACTACTACTGTGCTGGCGTGATCTGGCGAATCTCCTCGTTCGCGAACCCGCCCACATAGAGAACTCCCGAGGCTTGCACGGCCGCGATCCCGAACGGGTTATCGAACGAGGCGGCCGATCCCGTGCCGTTCGCGCTCCCGGCCGTGGTTGAACCGGCCAGGGTCGTGACAACGCCCGCCGGGGTCACCGCGCGGATCTCATTGTTCAGGCCGTCGGTGACATAAACCGTCCCCGAGGCATCGACCGTCACGCCGAGCGGGCCGAAGAACGATGCGGCGGATCCGGTGCCGTTGGCATCGCCCGCAGTGGTGCTGCCCGCCAGCGTGGTCACCACCCCGGCCGGTGTGATCTCGCGAATCTCATTATTGCCGAAATCGGCGACATAGATGTTGCCGGAGGCGTCCAACGCCACTCCGGTTGGGTGGTAGAACGAGGCGGACGATCCGGTCCCGTCCGCGCTACCCGCCGTGGTCGACCCGGCCAGGGTCGTCACAACGCCCGCCGGGGTCACCAGACGGATCTCGTTGTTGTCGGTGTCGGCAACGATGATATCGCCCGCCGAATCCACCACCACGCCGGTCGGATCGTCGAACGAGGCAGCCGATCCGGTGCCATTCGCAGACCCCAGAGTCGGCGAGCCGGCCAGCGTCGTGACAACGCCCGCCGGGGTCACCATGCGGATCTCATCATTGCCGGAGTCGGCAACATAAATATCACCGGCGGCGTTTACCGCAACCCCCTGGGGAGCATCGAACGAGGCGGCCGATCCCGTGCCATTCGCGCTACCGGCCGTGGTCGAGCCGGCCAGCGTCGTGACCACGCCCGCCGGGGTCACCATGCGGATCTCATTATTGCCGGAGTCGGCAACATAAATATCACCGGCGGCGTTCACGGCGACACCTGCGGGGTCGTCGAATGCTGCAGCACTGCCGGTGCCGTTTGCAGATCCCAGCGTCGTCGAACCGGCCAGCGTGGTCACTTCCGCCTGGGCCGCCGCACAACTCAACGTCTGCCCGGTGACATTGCCCGTCATCGGTCCGGAGTAATCGCCAGATCCGGGGGTGCACCACTGCCAGTCGGGCTGCTCGACCACGTCCATCGCCACATCGGTGCCGTAGGGCACATTACCGTACGTGAAGCTCGTCGCTCCCGCCGGGACCGACTGTTGCGGCCCCGCCGAATAGAACTGCAGCTTCAGACCGGAGGCGCTCAGACCACTGATGCTACCGGAGATGCTGTAGGTGGTGAGCGAGCAGGTGACGTTCACGTTGGTCACGTTGGCCGAGACCGTGCCGGTACTCGGGCTGACCACACAGCTCTCGTCGTTCGGCTGCGTTGCAATGGTAACCTGGTAGGCCGTGCCCGAGGCGAGCCCCTGGGAGAATACATAGGACGAGGCGTTGGCCGACACGGGCAGGCTGTACTGGCCATTCAACTCCAGCACCAGTCCCGCGGCACTCAACCCGCTGACCGCGCCCCCGATCGTGTAGAGCGGTGTACACGCGACGGCGACGGTGGACACGTTGCCCGCAACGGTTCCCGAGGCCGAACTCACCGTGCACTGCTCATTGCTCGGCTGCGCCGAGACTGCCACAGCGTATGTGGCGCCGGATTGCAGCATTTGACTGAAGGTGAAGCTGGTCGCGTCGGCAGGCACGGTCAGGGAGTCGCCGCCGTTGTCCGTCAACGTCAGACCCGATGCGGTGAGGCCGCTGACGCTACCGCCGATGGTGTAACTCGTCGGTGCGGACCCTGAACTGGAACTGGAACTGGGGCTGGAACTGGAGCCGCCGCCACAAGCGGTGAGGGCAAGGGCCGCGGCCACAGCGATGACCCAACGGCCGGCACGGACGGAGCAACGAAGAGGATGACGCACGGCGCTCTACCTTAGGGAGATGTGAAGTCAACGCAGTATAGTCGGTTTCATCGAAAACACCGCCCGCGCATTCAGACCCGAGGAAGAACAACCCGGGGCGGCGACATCAGCGTGCGCATCGAGCCGCTCTGTACGCAATCGCACAGACGAGGATCTGTGAGATGTGCCACGGTATTTCATCGTGCGGTTGCCACGATCGGCGCCGGACCTCGGCCGACCTAACGGATGAGCCGCATCGCGCCACGCGCCCGCTGCACAGCGCAGCAGGGCCCGGAATTCAGCCCAACATGCCGCGCGGCTCAACAACATCGATACCCGCTTGCCGCCAACACCTGTCGAGGACCGCCGCCGGCGCTTTGGAATCGGCACAGGCGGCCGGAGTGCGCGTGCTGCGGTGGCGCTGCGCGGCGCCACGGGACGCCAACAACAACCGGCGGGCCGAACACTTCGCTCCCATCCCGTGCGTGCCGGTGCCCGCACGAGAGCCCAGGCGCGCGCGGCCGGGCTCGGCCGGTGCTCCGCGATCCGGGGGTTGAAGATGATGAAGATATAACCGCCCTGTGCTGAGGGGCCTGCGCTTCAGGACCGGCGGGCCCCACCCTGCTCGACGGGGCGCACGGCGGGTCTCCTGCCGTGTCGGCGTTTTTTACACTTTCTGGGATTCCAGCGCTGCCGCGCCTCCTGCCTCGACCGAGCGACTCCGCAACCCTATGATTTTATAGGATTATAAAATTCATCGGGAGTATGGCGCAGTCCTTGCATGTCCTTGCCAAGGTAATTCAGCGATCAGGCGGAACACTGTCCGCTCTCGCAAGACCCTGGAATGACGAACAGGCAGCGCCGCAGGGCATTTCACATCATCGGATACCACAACATGCACACCAAGACTTCCTTTGCCGCGGCCGCAGTGCTCAGCCTCGCCGGACTTCTAGCCGCCGGGACCTCCGGCGCAACACCCATCGTCTTTAGCACGGCCACCGACGCAACGACTTCGGGTGGACCGGTCTCCGCCACGGCGACCTTCACACTCGACCCGAGCCTGAACACCCTGGACATCGAGCTGGCCGATACCTTGGCCAATCCCAACAACGTCGGTCAGCTGCTGAGCGGCTTGAGCTTCTCGCTCAGTGGAATCACCTCCGGATCGCTGACCAGCAGTTCCGGGCAGGATGTGTACGTCGGCATCGGCGGCGTCCCCACGTACGGCGCTTCTGGAACCAGCACCGGCTGGGTGCTGCAGTCCGGCTTCGATCTGTGCGATATCTGCAGCAGTGGCAAGGGTGCATCCGCCCCCGCCGGCTTGATCATCGGCCCCCCCGGCAGCAAGGGTTACACCGCGGCGGGCGGCAGCATCGCGAATAACAGCGGCCACAATCCGTTCATCAATGAAACCGCATCCTTCAGTCTGAGCGTCCCGGGCCTGAGCGCCAGTGACACGATCTCCTCGGTGCTGTTCCGTTTCGGCACCACCTACGGCACGCAGACCACCATGGGGGGATGCACTTCGGGATGCGGAGCGACCAGCACCGTTCCGGAGCCCGGCACCCTGGCCCTGTTCGGTGCCGGCCTGCTCGGCTTCGCGGTCTTCGCCCGCCGTCGGCGCCAGCGGGCGCTGCGGCAGAGCTGATTCACACCCTGCGACACGCTCAGTGTCACGGAAACGGCCCCTGCGGGGGCCGTTTCCGTTTTCCGGGCTGCATCGCACAGCGGCTCGGTGCCGTTTCCGCTAGAGTGATTTGATGAATGTGGACCCGCACGCGCCCGGCTCCGGAGTCTCCCCGATGAGCCTCGTCAACGCCTTCACGGTGGACGTGGAGGACTACTTCCACGTCGCGGCGCTGGCCCCGGCGGTGTCGCGCGACAGTTGGCCGAGCCGCGAGTGCCGGGTGGAGCGCAATACCGAGCGGCTGCTGGCGCTGCTGGCCGAGCGCCGGGTGTCGGGCACGTTCTTCGTGTTGGGTTGGGTCGCCGAGCGCTACCCGCAGCTGGTGAACCGCATCGCCGCATGCGGGCACGAGGTCGCCTGTCACGGCTACTCGCACCAGTTGATCTACAGCCAGACGCCGCCGGTGTTCCGCGAGGAGACCGCCCGCGCCAAGGCCCTGCTCGAGGACGCGCTCGGCCGGCGCGTGCTCGGCTACCGGGCCGCCAGCTTCTCGGTCGTCAAGCGCACGCTGTGGGCGCTCGATACGCTGATCGATCTCGGCTTCGCCTACGACTCCTCGATTTTTCCGATCCGCCACGACCGCTACGGCATCCCGGACGCTGCACCCGATCCGGGCTGGGTGAGCGCGCCCTCGGGGCGCACGCTGGTGGAATTTCCGATGGTGCCGGCGAGCGTCCTCGGCCTGAAGGTGCCGGTGTGCGGCGGAGGGTACTTCCGAATCTTTCCGTACTGGCTGACGCGCGCGGGTCTGAGGCAGATCAACGGCCGCGGGCGTGCCTTCCCCTTCTATCTGCACCCGTGGGAAATCGACCCGGATCAGCCGCGCATCAAGGTCGGCGCGCTGTCGCGCTTCCGGCACTACACCAACCTGGGGCGCTGCGAGGAGCGCTTGTGCCGCGTGCTCTCGGAGTTCGCCTTCGCGCCGATGCGGGCGGTGCTGGGCACGCGCGGACTGCTGAGCGGCGAGCAGCTCGCGGCTGCGACCTGAGCTTGGCGCGTCGCCGATTCAAGACAGCGGGGCGCATCCGGCGCCCGAGCGCACGCCGCGGCTGTCGCGTCCGATCGACATCTGGCGATGCCAGGGCGTTTGGTGCACGCTGTGCGCGCTCTGACCAATCTCGTTCCATTTGGCGTCAACCCCACACCCGGTTGATCGTTATCCGGCTACGTGAGGCTGACCGTGGCGAATCCGACCGGATGTGCCGGCGGGGGGTTCGCGTCATCCATTGACGGAGGATCGCCGTGATGAGTGCAGCGCAAAAGTCCCGGACCGGGTGGGTGGCTCTTGCCAGAGGTCTGCTGGCCGGAGTGTGCGCGTTGAGCGCGCTGGCGCTGGCCGGGTGCGGGGGTAGCTCGGGAATGAGCTCGATGCCGAGCACCACGTCCTCCGCCTCGCCGCCCACCTCGCAGAACACTTGCGCCGATTGCGGCACGGCCATGATCTCGATGACCGATGCGCCCGGGGATTTCGCCAGTTACATCGTCTCCATCGACTCCCTCACGCTCACCAACGCCAACGGCCAGCAGGTGCAGACCGTGCCGAAGACCACGCCGGTGGACTTCGCGCAGCTGGTCAATCTCTCCGAAATCCTCAGCGCCGAGCAGATTCCGGCGGGGCGGTATACCTCGGCCACCCTGACGCTCGACTACACCAATGCCGCCATCGTGGTGGACACCAGCAGTGGCGATGTCACCGTGCCGGCGGCGGATATTCTCGGTCCCTCCGGGCAACCGCTCAGCGGACCGGTGACGGTCACCCTCTCGCTCGCGAACGATCAACCGCTGGTCATCACCGCCGGCACGGTGTCGAATCTGGCGCTCGACTTCAACCTGACCGCCTCGAACACCGTCGACCTCACGGCCAATCCCATCACCGTGACGGTGAACCCCTCGCTCACCGCAACTCTGGCGCTCGACACCACCAGGCAGGTCCACGTGCGCGGACCGCTTGCCAGCGTGAGTGCCGCCAATGACGATTACGTGGTGAACATTGCGCCGTTCCACGATGCGGATGACGGCTTCGGCCAGCTCACGGTCGACACCACTTCGACGACCAGCTACCTCATCAACGGCACGACCTACACCGGATCGGCGGGGCTCACCGCGCTGGCGGCGCTGCCGGCCGGCACGATGAGCGCCGCCTACGGCACCTGGGACCAGAGCACCGATACCTTCACCGCCAGCGTGGTCGATGCGGGCAGCAGCGTCACCGGCAACACGAGCGACAGTGTGGTGGGCACGGTGATGGCGCGCAGCGGCGATACCCTGACGGTGAGCAACGCACTGGTCTTCCTGCCGCTGACCGCCGACATGAGCTGGCATTTCGGCTTCCAGCGCCAGATGACCGTCACGATCGGCTCGGGCACGACGGTGACCGAGCAGGGTCAGAGCGGCACGCTGCCCATCGCCGACATTTCGGTGGGCCAGCAGGCGCGGTTCACCGGCAGCTTCAGCAGCTCGACCAGCATGCCCACCCTGATGAGCAGCACCACTGCGGGCGGCACGCTGGATGCGACCAGCGGCAGCGTGGAGCTGCTGCCGACCGACGGCACGGGCCTGTTCAGCTCCAGCGCCACCGGGGAGATGACCGTCAACCTGCAATCGCTGGGTGACGTGCCGGCCAGCACTCTGACGTTCACGGGTACCGGAGTGACCGCGAGCCAAGACGCCTCGGCAGCGGCGTATCAGGTATCCATCCCGACGTCGTTCTCGACATCCTCGCTGGCCTCAGGACTGCCGGTATCCTTCCAGGGCTTCGTCGATCCCTACGGAGCGGCGCCGCCGGACTTCACGGCCGGTACGGTGGTGTCCTATGGACAGTCGCGTGCCGTGCTGAGCGTGTCGTGGGCCTCCCCAGGCGATGCGACACCCTTCTCGGTGCTCACCTCTGCCGAAATGTTGCTCAGTCAGGCCACGCTGCAAGGCGCAGCCACGGACGTCATCTACATTGACGGAACGAGCATCGACCCGGCGACGCTGAGCAGCGGCATCGAGCTCGTGCCCGATACCAGCACGAGCACGTTCCAGTCCTTCGCCATCGTGCACACCTCGAGTCACATGATCGACACGTACGGCACGTTCACCGACTTCTCGGCCGCGCTGATGTCGGATCTCGGCACCGCCTCGGCGCTGCGCGTGACCGCCGAAGGCACTTACGGCTCAGGAGGCATGCTCACCGTCGATCACCTGATCGTCGCGCTGAACAATTGAGAGGCCCCCCGGTCGGGTGCCCGCACCCTCCCCCAAGGCAGGCGGGCATCCGACCGGCAAGGAGGCCCTGAGGCGCAGGACGTCTCTGCGCCGGATGTTGTGCGCACCGCGCGGGGCGGCGGGCTGCTAGAATGCGCCGGTGCGTGGACTGCACCTCATGCGTATCGCGGGCATCGACATCACGGTCGATTGGAGCCTGCTGATCATTTTCCTGCTGATCGTCTGGGGACTGGCCGCGGGCGTCTTCCCCCAGTGGCACCCGGCCTGGCCCCCCCTGACGGCCTGGCTCACCGCGGTCGCCGCCGCGCTGCTGTTCTTCGCCTCCGTGCTCGCCCACGAGCTGTCGCATTCCCTGGTGGCGCGCGCCTACGGCATCCGGGTGCGGCGCATCGTGCTGTACGTGTTTGGCGGCATGGCCCAAATCGAGCACGAGCCCGGGCGCTGGGTGGCGGAGCTGTGGATGGCGATCGTCGGGCCGCTGACCAGTCTCGCCATCGGCTTTCTGTGCCTCTTCGTGGGCCTCGTCGGCGTCGCCCACGTCGATCTGAGCAGCGCCGCGAGCGTCGAGCATGCCCTGGTCGGACTCGATCCGGCGCGCACCCTGCTGCTGTGGCTGGGCCAGATCAACGTGATCCTCGCGATCTTCAACCTGGTGCCGGCTTTCCCGCTCGACGGCGGCCGGGTGCTGCGGGCGATCCTGTGGGGGGCCACGCATGATCTGCGGCGCGCCACCCGCTGGGCCTCCTCGCTCGGCCAGGCCTTCGCCTGGCTGCTGATCGGCGCCGGCATCGCGATGGTCCTCGGGTTCTCGGTGCCGATCCTCGGCGGCGGGCTGATCAACGGCATCTGGCTCGCCTTCATCGGCTGGTTCCTCAACAACGCGGCGCTGGTGAGCTACCGCCAGCTGCTGACCCAGGAGATCCTGCAGGACGTGCCGGTCTCGCGGGTCATGCTGACGCACTTCGAGGTGGTCCCGCCGCAACTGCCGCTCGAGACCCTGATCGACGGCTACATGCAGCGCAGCGACCAGCGCGCCTATCCGGTGATGGGCGCCGACGAGCGGCTGATCGGCATGGTGTTCCAGCGCGACGTGGAGCGTTTGACCCCGGAGCAGCGGCGCACCATGACCGCGCGCGAGGCGATGCGCCCGCCGGAGCAGATCACCGTGGTGCGGCCCGACGAGGACGTGCTCGAGGTGCTGAATCTCCTGGCGCAGCGGGATATCAACCAGGTGCCGGTCCTCGACCACGACCGGGTCGTTGGCCTGGTGCGGCGCGCCGACATCCTGCGCTGGCTGGCGCTGCACAACGCGCCAAAGCCGACGCACGCGTAGGACCTACGGGGCGAGAGCCCTCCAGCCGGTGACAGCGCGTTGACGCCGTCCCCTCTCCGGTCACCTCACGGTTTGGTCGGCGGGACAGCCACCGTGCTGCTCAGTGTGGCACGGATGCCGTCATTCGGCTGGCGCAGCTCGGAACGATTCCAACCGCCGCCGAGCGCATTGATCAGATCGGCACTGGCCACCAGCCGCTGACTCTGCAGATTGACCAGCGTGACTTCGGCCGTGAGCGCCGCGGTCTGGGCGGTGAGCAGCGTCGTGTAGTCGGCCACGCCGGCCCGGTACTGATTGAGCGTCAGCGTGGCCGCCTTCTTGGCATCGGCCACGGCCTGATGCTCCTCGAGGTACTCGGACTGCAGGTAGCGCAGCGAGGCCAGGTCGTTCTCCACCTCCTGGAAGGTCGTGAGCACGGTCTGGCGGTACTCGGCCACCGTCTCATCGTAGTCGGCGCGCGCCTCGCGGATTTGCGCCAGCGTCGCCCCGCCATTGAAGAGATTTTCGCCAATCGACGGGCCGTACGACCACACGGCGTTGCTGGCGCGAATCAGGGTCGCGAGCACCGAGGACTCGAAGTCATACGAGCCCGAGAGGGTCAGGCTCGGGAACCAGGCCGCCTCCGCCACGCCGATCTCGGCGTTGGCGCTGTCCATGGCGCGCTCGGCGGCGGCCACGGTCGGATTGCGCTGCAGCAATCGTGACGGCAGGCCCGCCGGCACCACCGGCACCTGGGCGGCCAGCGTGCCGTAGGTCAGCGTCAACTGCGAAGGCGCCTCGCCGATCAGCACCGCGACCGCATGCTCCATCTCGGCGCGCGTCAGTTCCGCGCTCTGCTCCTGGGATTGCGTGCTCTCGAGCGTCGTGCGCGCCGAGTACACATCCGCCAGCGTCGTGACGCCGGCGGCAACCTGGTTCTGCGCGATGCGCAGCGCGATCCGATCGTACTTCACCGCCAGCTTCAACAGCCGCAACTGCTGCTCGGCGGTGCGCATCTGGAAGTAATCCTCGGCCAGCGTGGTCTGCGCCGACAGCCGCGCCGCCGCCACGTCCGCCGCGCTCGCCTGCGCCTGGGCGTTGGCGCTTTGCAGCTCGCGGCGCAATTTGCCCCACAGATCGATGTCCCAGCTGCCGCTGCCGCCAAACTCATTGGCCGTGCGCGCGCCCCCGAAGCTGAACTGACTGGCCGCGCCGCCGCCGCTGCGCGTCTGACTGGCACCAAGTGTGATCGAGGGAAACAGGCTCCCGCGCGTGACGCCGGCGGCCGCGCGTGCCGCGTAGTAGGCCGCCACGTCCGCCTTTAGCGTCTGGTTGGACACATTGACCTGACGCTCCAGGCGCGAGAGCACCGGATCGTGGTAGATCGACCACCAATGGGTTGGAACGATCTGAGCGGGAGTGGCCGGCACCCAGCCGTTGACTTCCCGGAACGCCGGCGCGGCCGGCGCCGACGGCCGATGATAATTGGGGCCCACCGCGCAAGCGGTCAGTCCCGTGCACAGGACCGCGGCAACCAGCGGTCGGATTCGTCGGATCATGAGGCGAGACCCCCGGCGGGCTGCACCGGGCGACCGCGGCGCGTGAATGTTCGGGCGAACCATAGGCGGAATCGATCCAGGTAGATGTACACGATGGGCGTCGTATAGAGCGTGAGAATCTGGCTGATCGCGAGCCCACCGACCACCGCGATGCCGAGCGGCCGGCGCATCTCCGAGCCCTGCCCGCTCATCAGCGCCAGCGGCAGAGCGCCCAGCATCGCCGCGATGGTGGTCATCATGATCGGACGGAAGCGCAGCAGGCAGGCCTGGTGGATCGCGACGGCCGCCTCGGTGTGCCGCGCGCGCTGCTCCATCAGCGCCACATCCACCATCATGATGGCGTTCTTGAGCACCACGCCGATGAGCAGGATGATGCCGATCAGCGCGATCAGGCTGAACGGCTCGTCGAACAGCAACAGCGCCAGCACCGCCCCGACCCCGCTCGAGGGCAGCGTCGAGAGGATGGTGATCGGTTGGGCGAGGCTCTCGTAGAGGACCCCGAGCACGATGTACACCGCGCCGAGGGCCGCCAGGATCAGCAGCGGCTCCTCGCTGACGGTTTTCTGAAACACCCGGGCGTTGCCGGCGAACTTGCCGTGCACCGAGGCCGGCACCTCCAGATCCGCCATCGTGCGCTCGATGGCCGCGGTGGCAACCCCGAGCGCCTCACCGGGCGGCAGGTTGAACGAGAAGGTCGTGGCCACGAACGGTCCCTGATGGTTGACCGACAGCGGGGTCACGCCCGGACCGTAGCTGGCGAAATCCGCCAGCGGGATCATCGTCTCGGCCTGGGTGCTGAGCGCGCTGCCGGTAGAGGCCCCGCCGCCGCCGTTGGCGATCTGGTTGAGCGCGTAGTTCTGCGCCGCGTTGCTCTGGGTGACGCCGGGGAACTGGAAGGCGTTGGCCGCGGGCATGGTCGCCTCGGTGCCCGACAGCGCCCCACCCGAGGTGCTCACGTAGATGTCCTTCAACGTCGCCGGATTGTCCCAGAACTTCGGATTGACCTCCATCACCACGTGATACTGGTTCATGTCCTTGTAAATGGTCGACACCAGACGCTGCCCGAAAGCGTCATACAGCGTGTTGTCGATCTCGGAGAGATTCAGACCCAGAGCCGCCGCGCGCTGGCGGTCGATGCGCAGCCGCACGTCAGCCCCGCCCTCCTGACTATCGGAGTTGACGTCGCGCAGCTGCGGCTCCTTCTTCAGCGCCGCCTCGATGCGCGGCGCCCAGGTGTTGAGCGTCTTCAGGCTGTCGGACAGCAGCGTGTACTGGTACTGGGCGTAGCTCTGGCGCCCGCCGGAATGGATGCTCTGCTGGGTCTGCAGATACAGGCGCGCCCCGGCAAATCCCTTCAGCTGGCGCTGCAGCTGGCCGATGACCTGGGGATCGGACAACTTGCGCTCGGCGAGCGGTTTCAAGCTGATGAACATGTGCGCGGTGTTACTGCCGCCGAAAAACCCGCCGCCGGCGAAGCCCACCACGTGCGCCACCGCCGGATTGCGCTTCACGATGTTGACCACGTAGCGCAGCTTCTTCTGCATGGCCTCGAAGGAGGTGCTTTGGCCTGCGACCATGTAGCCGGTGATGTCGCCGGAGTTCTGCTGCGGAAAGAACGTCTTGGGCACGATCGCAAACAGATAGAAGTTGAGCACCACCACCCCGAGCAGCGCCAGCATCACCACGCGCGGGTGACGGATCGCGATCGCGAGCGTGTGATCGTAGAAGTCGCGCAGATGATTGAAGGCCCGCTCGACGGCGCGGAAGAACATCCCCGGGTGCGCATGCGCGCGCAACAGCCGCCCGCACAGCATCGGGGTGGTGGTGAGGGAGATGATCAGGGACAACACCACGGTGATCGCCAGCGTCAGGGCGAACTGGCGAAACACCCGGCCCACCAGCCCACCCATCAAGATGATGGGCACGAACACCGCGATCAGCGAGGAGCTCATGGCGAGCACCGTGAAGCCCACTTCGCGCGCCCCGTCGAGCGCGGCGCGCAGCCGCGGCTCGCCGGCCTCGATGTGCCGGGTGATGTTCTCGGTCACGACGATGGCATCGTCCACCACGAAGCCGGTGGCGACGGTCAGGGCCATCATCGAGAAGTTATTGAGGCTGAAGCCGAGCAGGTAGATCACCGCCAGGGTGCCGATCAGGGCGAGCGGCACGGCCACCGCCGGCACCGGCGCCGCATACGGATTGCGCAGCATGATCACCACCACGGTCACGACCAGCAGCACGGCGAGCAGCAGCGTGATTTCCACGTCGTGCATCGAAGTGCGGATCGCGGTGGTGCGATCGGAGGTGACCATCAGGTTGATGCCGGGCGGAATACTGGCGCGGATCGCCGGCAGCAGCGCCTTGATATGATCGACCGTGGCGATCACATTGGCGTCGGGCTGCTTGCGGATGATCATCGCCACCGCGCGGTGGCCGTCGAACAGTCCCAGCGTGTCGACGTTCTCGACGCCCTGGGTCACCGTGGCGACGCTGCCCAGGCGCACCGCCGCGCCGTTGCGGTAGGCGATGACGAGATTGCGGTACTGCGCCGGCTTGCTGGCCGTATCGTTGACGTAGATCTGGTAGCGCCGCCCGTCGAAGGCGAGCGCGCCCTTGGGACTGTCGGCATTGCGGGCCGCGATCGCCGCGCGCACGTCCTCGAGCCCGATGCCGTATTGGAACAGCTGCCGCGGGTTGATGTTGATGCGGATCGCCGGCAGCGAGCTGCCGCCGATGTCGACCTGCCCCACGCCCGGCACCTGCAACAGTCGCTGCTCGATGACGGTCGAGGCGGCGTTGTACAACTGCCCGATGGGCAGCGTCTTGGAGGTCAGCGCCAGAATCAGGATCGGCGCCCCCGCGGGGTTGAAGGCGAAGTACTGCGGATTGCTGCGCAGGGACACCGGCAAATCCTGCCGGGCCGCCTGGATGGCCGCCTCGACATCGCTCTCGGCGCCGTGGATGTTGCGGCTCAGGCTGAAGATCAGCACGATCTGCGAGCGCCCCTCGGTGCTCTGCGAGGTCATCTGGTCCACCCCGGCGATCGCGCTCAGCCGCCGCTCGAGCGGCGTCGTGACGCTGGTGGCGACCGTCTCCGGGCTCGCCCCGGGCAGCTGCGCGATCACCACGATGGCGGGGAAGTCCACCTGCGGCATCGCCGACACGGGCAACAGGAAGAAGGCGATCAGGCCCGCCAGCGCCAGCCCGCAGGACAGCAGGGTCGTCGCCACCGGTCGCTCGATGAAGGGGCGGGAGATGTTCATGACGCATCGATCGACAGCGGTCCGGAAGCCCGCGCCGGCACACCCGCCCAGGCCTTGGCGCGCCGCGCCAGCCGGTCGAAGAACAAATACACCACCGGCGTGGTGAACAGCGTCAACAGCTGGCTCAGCAGCAGCCCGCCGACGATCGCCAGGCCCAGCGGCCGGCGCAGCTCCGAGCCGGTGCCCGTGCCGAGCATCAGCGGCAGTGCGGCGAACAGCGCCGCCACGGTGGTCATGAGGATCGGGCGAAAGCGCAGCAGCGCCGCCTCGTAGATCGCCTCGCGCGGGCTCTTGCCCTCGTGGCGCTCGGCATCGAGCGCAAAGTCGATCATCATGATGGCGTTTTTCTTCACGATGCCGATCAGCAGCACGATGCCGATGACGGAGATGATGTCCAGGCTCTCCCCGGCCATCATCAGCGCCAGCAACGCCCCGATGCCCGCCGCCGGCAGCGTCGAGAGGATGGTGAGCGGGTGGATGTAGCTCTCGTAGAGCACGCCGAGCACGATGTACACGGTGGCGAGCGCCGCCAGCAGCAGCAGCACCTCGCTGGTGAGGGAGGATTCGAAGGCGAGCGCCTCGCCCTCGAACGTGGTGGTGATGCTCACCGGCAGGCCGATCTTGGCCTCGGTGGCCCGGATGGCATCGACCGCCGCGCCGAGCGAGGCGCCCGAGGCGGTGTCGAAGGAAAACATCGCCGCCGGGAACTGCCCGAGGTGATCGAGCATCAGGGGCGCTTCTTTGACCGTAATGTGGGCGATGGAGCCGAGCGGCACCTGGCCGCCGCCGGCGGAGGGAATGTAGAACGTCTGCAGCGAGCGCACCGAGTCCGACAGCTTCTGATCGGCCGTGAGGATCACCCGATAGTCGTTCGACTGGGTGTAGATGGTCGAGATGATGCGCTGGCCAAAGGCGTCATAGAGCGCATTGTCGATGGTCGCATCGGTGATGCCGAAGCGCGCCGCGGTGCCATGATCGATGTCGATCTGAATGGTCCGGCCCTGCTCGGTGTAGCTGGTCGAGACGTGCGCGAGCGCGCTCTGGTGCCGCAGCGCCGCCAGCAGCTTCGGCACCCAGGGCGTCAGGATGGCGCGGGTGGCCGCCCCGAGAATGAACTGATAACGGGCCCGGCCGGCGATCGAGCTGATGGTCAGGTCCTGCACCGGCTGCAGCGACAGACGGATCCCGGGCACGGCGCGCGCCGCCGCGCGCAGCTGCCTCGTGACCGTGGTGATGCCGACCGAGCGGTCGTCCTTGGGGGTGAGATTGATCAGCATCTGCCCCTGGTTGACCGTCATGTTGTTGCTGCCCACCCCGATGAAGGAGCTCAGGCTGACGACGTTGGGGTTGCGGCGGATCACCCGCACGAGCGCCTGCTGGCGCGCGGCCATGGCCTTGAAGGAGATCGACGGCGGTCCGACCGTCGTCGCCTCGATCAGCGCGGTGTCCTGCAGCGGGAAGAAGCCCTTGGGGATGACGATGTACAGCACCACGGTCAGCACC
Organism: Gammaproteobacteria bacterium; assembly: GCA_027366635.1. Lineage (GTDB taxonomy): Bacteria > Pseudomonadota > Gammaproteobacteria > Steroidobacterales > Steroidobacteraceae > 13-2-20CM-66-19. The sequence goes on from DAHXNE010000111.1 coordinate 59,244, forward strand.
AGCGTGCCGGCGGCGATCCACAACACCAGGCGCTGGCGCTCGAGCGCCCAGGTGAGGCCGCGGCCGTAGGCGCCGATCAGCCGGTTGAACCAGTCCTCGGCCACCTGGGCCCATCTGCCCTGCTTGCTCAGCGTCTGCGCCCGCGGGCGCAGAATCTTCGCGCACAGCATCGGCACCAGGGTGAGCGACACCACCGCGGAGATCAGGATCGCGATCGCCAGCGTGATCGCGAACTCGCGGAACAGCCGCCCGACCACCTGGCGCATGAACAGCAGCGGGATCAGCACCGCGATCAGCGAGATGGTCAGCGACACGATGGTGAAGGCGATCTCCCCGGAGCCCTCGAGCGCCGCCTGCAGCGGCGGCTTGCCCCGCTCGATGTGCCGCGAGATGTTCTCGATCATGACGATGGCGTCATCGACCACGAACCCCGAGGCGACGGTGAGCGCCATCAGCGACAGGTTGTCCAGACTGAAGCCCGCCAGATACATCACCGCGAACGTGCCGATCAGCGACACCGGCACCGACAGGCTGGGGATGATGGTGGCGGGGATGTTGCGCAGGAACAGGAACATGACCATGACCACCAGCGCCACGGCGAGGGCCAGCTCGAACTGCACGTCATCGACCGAGGCCCGGATGGTCAGCGTGCGATCGGTGACCACCCGCAGATTGACACCGGCGGGAAGCGTGGCGCGCAGCCGCGGCAGCAGCGCGCGAATGCGGTCGACCGTCTGGATGACGTTCGCGCCTGGCTGGCGCTGGATATTGATCAGCACCGCCGGGGTGTTGTTCACCCAGCTCGCCAGCTGATTGTTCTGCGAGCCCATGATGACCTTGGCGACGTCTTTCAGATACACCGGCGCGCCGTCGCGGTAGGCGACCACCAGATTCGCGTACTGGCTGGGGCTGGTGATCTGATCGTTGGCGTCGATGGTGTAGGCGTGCGCCGGACCATTGAAGCTGCCCTTGGGCGCGTCCGAGTTGGAGTTCGCGATCGTGGTGCGCAGGTTGTCGAGATCCAGCCCGTAGGCGGCCAACTGCCGCAGGTTCGCCTCGATGCGCACGGCCTGCTTGGGCGCGCCGTTGAGGCTCACCAGACCCACGCCCTTGACCTGGGAGATGCGCTCGGCGATGTTCGTGTCGGCCAGATTCTGCACCGCGGTGATGGGCATCGCGCTCGAGGTCATCGCCAGCGTGAGGATGGGCGCGTCCGCCGGATTGACCTTGGCGTAGATGGGCGGGGCCGGCAGGCTCGCCGGCAGCAGCATCTGCGCCGCATTGATCGCGGCTTGGACCTCCGCCTCGGCGACATCCAGGTTCAGGCTCAGGTCGAACTGCAGCGTGATCTGCGAGGCGCCCGCCGAGGTCTTGGAGGTCATCTGATCGAGGCCCGACATCTGCCCGAGCTGCCGTTCCAGCGGCGCGGTCACCGTGGCGCTCATCACATCGGGGCTGGCGCCGGGCAGGTAGGTCGACACCACGATGGTCGGATAATCCACCTTCGGCAGCGTCGAGACGGGCAGCAGCAGGTAGCCGATCGCCCCCAGGATGACGATCGCAACCATCAGCAGCGAGGTGGCGACCGGCCTCAGGATATAAGGCCGGGAGGGATTCATGTCTGTTTACTCTGCCGGGCACAGCCCAGGCGCTGGTAGGCGCGCGCCATGTATTGCGCGCGCCGGCCGCTCGCCGTGCGCCGCGAGTGCGCCAGGCGCGCGCAGCGTGCGGTGTCGGCGCGGCCCGCGCCCTGCGCCGCCGCCAGCGGGGCCTTCTGCCCCGGAATGCGTACCCGCGCCCCCGGGCGCAGCTCATCCGCCCCGTCGGTCACCACGGTCTGCCCGGGGGTGAGCCCCTTCATGACGGCCATGAGGTCACCAAAGGTCGGACCGGTGACGATGGCGCGCATCTGCACCGTATCGTTGGGCTCGACCACGAACACGAAGTTGCCGGAGGGGCCGTTCTGCACCGCCGCCCCCGGCACCACCACCTGGTTCTTCAGGGTCCGCACGATCAGCTTGACGTTGACGAACTCATTGGGAAAGAGCTCGAGGCCCTTGTTGTTGAACAGCGCCCGCATCTGCAGGGTGCCGGTCGTGGTGTTGATCTGATTGTCGATGGCGCCGAGCCGCCCGGTGGCGATCAAGTGGAGCATGTCGCGGCTGTAGGCCTGGACGGGGAGCCGGTCCCCGGCGCGCGAGCGCTGGAAGATCTCCTGCAGATCGGTCTCGGGCACCGAGAACACCACCGACATCGGCTGCATCTGGGTCACCACGACGATGGGCGTGCTCTGGTTGGCCTGCACGAGATTGCCGACGTCCATCTGGCGCAGGCCGGCGAGGCCGTCGATCGGGGAGTAGATGCGGCAGTAGCTGAGGTTCAGCCGAGCCGTCTCCACCGCGGCCTTGTCGGCCGCCACGGTCGCCGCATCCTGCTGCACGGTGCCCACCTGATCGGCGTACGTCTGCACGGCGATCGAGTCCTGCGAGACCAGGCGCTTGTACCGGCCCATATCGACCCGCGCGGTGGCGAGTGCGGCCTCGGCCGTTTCGAGCTGACCCTGCGCCTGCGCCAGCGCCGCCTGAAAGGGACGCGGGTCGATTTCCGCCAGCAGCGCCCCCGCATGCACCATCTGCCCCTCCTTGAAGGGCAGCTTGACCAGCGGCCCGGACACCTGCGGCGTCACGTTCACCACATCGAGCGGCGTGACGGTGCCGAGCGCTTGGACGATGACGGGCACGTCCGCGGTGGTGACTTTGCCGACGGCCACCGGCATCGGCCCCGGGTGGCGAAAGCCCGCCTGGGCCGCGTCGTGATGGCGCAGAATCGCGAACGCGATCAGCCCGGCGAAGGCCAGCAGGCCGATGATGGCGATGAGCCGGTGGCGCCGGATGACTGCCGGATCGGACTGCGCCGCCGGGGGTGGCAGATCAGGCTGCCCGCCGTCTTGGGATTCCATGGGTGCTCAGACTACCATTGTCGCCGCACCGTTCAGTGGCGGGCTGGAGTGAGAATTCTCAAGATTTGTCGGGGACTTGTCACCCCCACGGGCGGAAGGTGCGGGCTCGGCTCGCCGCGCCTCGGGAGCACTCGGTCCCGAAGACTTTGCCAGAGTCCCCATGGGGGTCCCGCATCGAGCCGTTCCTGAGCGCACGCGCCGGACCTCGGTCCGGAAGGACTGCCCCACGGTTCGCAGCGGTATTCGCGCGCCTGGCGCCTGACCTGAGGGTATGGCGGTCTCGCTGGTCGCTGACCGCCCGCGAGTGCCTCAGATTGCTTGCCCCGGGGGGCCGGGCGATCGTGGCGGACGAGGCGCCTCAGCCGCAGTCCCCACTCGCCTTCGAGACCGGAGCGGGCGGCATCCTACCGTCCTTCAGAATGCCCCGTGCAGAACGGGCTCGGCCGGCGTTGCGCCGGCCGAGCCCCAAACAAACCACCCACTCCGACCGCGGTGCCAGTCCCGCGGTACGGCGCACCTTACCCTTACGCGTGGCGGCGCCGGCGCAGCGCCCAGCCCAGACCCAGCAGTCCGGTGGCGAGCAGTGCCAACGTGCCGGGCTCCGGAACCGTGACATTCGAGAAGGCCAGCTCGGCCGGAGCACCGTTGGCCTCGTCGTACCACAGGTTGTACGTGCCCGGACCCACGCTGAACGAATTCCCAACGGCGGTGGTCGGCCCGGCGTAGTCAAAGAGATCGGTTGTGTTGTTGCTATTCCACAAGCTGTAGCCGTCATCATGGGTGACGGTGGCGCTCAAAGTGGTATTCACGGTGAATGTCAGCTTGAACAGCGAGTCGCTGGCGAAATTCGCCGTGCTCAGCACCGTGTCGGCGCTGTCACCGTTGTAATACGTGACATTGCTGAAACCGCTCAGCTGGTTGGTGAAATCCCACAGCGTATTGTCCGCCTGCGTGTTGTCGTCCCACTCGGGAATACCGGAAAATTTGCCCGTGAAGAACAAGTCGGACTTCGTAACGAGCGGATTGCTCGGTAACGCCTGCTGATTCGCCGAACCGATGGTCGAACCGGGCGTTGACGCGTTCCAGGCCACGACGGAAAAGTTCAATGCCGAGGCGTACGCGCCGCCGCTGGCGAGCAGCAGTGCCCCGGCGGTGCAGGCGGCGAAAGCGACAGTTTTGACAGACATGGGAGTCATCCTCGCGATGCGGCACCAGGGCTGATGCGTTGCCTGAGCTTAAGCAACTCTCGTGCCACGGATAAAATAATACGCAATAACAGCCACTTACCACGTTGTCGGCGGGGACCGGAACCCCGAGATGTAAAAACACTCGACATCAGAGTCCTGCCCTGACACGTCTTCGCCCCGTTCCTGACGGTGCTCGAGGTGTCTCGGCCCTTGCGGGCTGTGCAGCCTGCGCGGGCCTTTGAGCCGGTTCGCGGTTCATCGTGGGGCGGCGCTGAAGCGGTACGA
>DAHXNE010000113.1 GCA_027366635.1 Gammaproteobacteria bacterium
ATCTCCCTGGGAGCTCGACTCCCCTGAAGGGCCCACGAAGACTACGTGGTTGATAGGCTGGGTGTGTACGGTCAGTAATGACCTCAGCTAACCAGTACTAATTGCCCGTGAGGCTTGACCATATAACCTCAAGCGGTCTGAACGCGAGAGGATGATGCAATGGAGCTGGCGGTGGCCACGAGGCTGCCGCAACAGTGATGGATCACATGTGAACGCGACAAGCGTCGAAACAAGACGACCCGGATTGGAGGCGCACCCGGCCGGCGTAAGCCGGCCGGATGAACCTCAAACAGCTTGCCTGGTGGCCATAGCGAGCGGGAACCACCCGATCCCATTCCGAACTCGGAAGTGAAAACGCTCTGCGCCAATGGTAGTGTGCCCGTCGGGCATGCGAGAGTAGGTCACTGCCAGGCTCTTAGACGCAAGACCCCCGCGAACCTGATGGTTCGCGGGGGTTTTTGCTATGTGCGCTCGGCGGGTGCGCCTACGGCCCGGACCGGGCCCCGTCCGGCGGTGAGCCGGATTCTGTCGGCCGCAGGCTCGCCGAGATCGCTCGCCGCGGAGCGCCGTGCGGCGGCCCTCGGGGCCAGCGGGACATGCGACAATACGCGCATGGGCAAACTCCGTTCGAGCGAGGCGCAGAGCGCGTGTGTCCGCGCGGCGAGGCGCCAGTGCGCCGATGCGGTTCTCATGGTGCGTCCGGCGTGCTTTGGCTACAACCCGGAAACCGCCACCACCAACGCCTTCCAGGATCCGGACGGGCCGTCCGACGCTGCCGGGATCGCGCGCGCTGAGTTCGACGCTTTCGCGGCGGCGCTTCGCGGCGAGGGCGTGCAGGTATGCGTCGTCGACGACACGCCGGATCCGCCCAAGCCCGATGCGGTCTTCCCGAATAACTGGGTGAGTTTCCACGCCGACGGCACCCTGGTGTTGTACCCGATGCAGGCTCGGAGCCGGCGCATCGAGCGGCGGCAGCAGGTGCTGGACGCGGCGATCGCCGCGACCGGCTTCCGGGTTTCGCGTGTGCTCGATCTGACCGCGCACGAGCGCGAGGGACGATATCTGGAGGGCACGGGCAGCCTGGTTCTCGATCACCCGCAGCGGCTGGCCTATGTCTGCCGTTCGTCGCGCTCTGATCCGCGCGTGCTCGAGGAATGGTCACGAGAACTCGGATACGAGCCGATCACTTTCGACGCAGCGGATGCCGCGGGACGCCCGATCTACCATACCAACGTCGTGCTCAGCATCGGCGAGCGCGCCGCTCTCGTCGGACTCGAGGCGCTCGCCGCTGCCGATCGCGACCGCGTACTCGAGCGGCTGCGCGCGACGGGACGGGAGGTCATCGAGCTCGATCGCGACCAACTGCGGCATTTCGCGGCGAACGTGCTGGAACTGGCGAGCTGGGATGAGGCCTTGGGGGACTACCACCTGCTCGTGATGGCCGCGACCGCCCGCCAGGCGCTTGCGCCGCAGACGTTTGCCCGGGTCGCCGCCTGTGTCGATGAGGTCCTCGTGGCACCGGTGCCGACCATCGAGCGTCTCGGCGGCGGAAGCGTCCGCTGCATGTTGGCCGAGGTGTTTCGGCCCGCATGATCACGCTGATCGTCAAAGCAGCTCTGGCCTACCTGCTCGGCTCGCTGATCGGGAGTCTCCTGGTCGGGCGCCTGCACGGGGGCGTCGACATCCGTCGGCTCGGCAGCGGCAATGCCGGCGGCACCAACGCGCTGCGCACGCAGGGAAAGGCTTTTGCCTTCTGGGTTCTGCTGATTGATATCGGTAAGGGCTGGCTCGCTACCGGGGTGCTCGCCGCACTGGCGCTGCCGGGAATCTCTGTTGGGCCGCAGCGGGAGTGGCTGGTGGCGGTCTGCGGGATCGGCGTGCTGCTCGGACATGTGTATCCGCTGTGGTACGGATTCAAGGGTGGGAAGGGAGTCGCGACGCTGATCGGGGCTGTACTCGGAGCCGCGCCGATGTTGCTGCTGCCCATGCTCGCGGTCTGGCTGCTCAGCGTGATGCTGGTCGGCTATGTCAGCCTGGCTTCCATGCTCGGGGCCATGACGTTCGCGATTGAGGCTGGCGCCCAGCCGGGTGCGCATGGGGCGCTGCTGTTTTTCGCATCGGTGGCTGCGTTGCTCATCGTCTACACGCACCGGTCGAACATCGTACGCATGCTTGGCGGAACTGAGCCGCGCGCCCGGCGGTTGTGGCTGCTCGGACTGCGTTCTCGTTCTTCCTGAAATGGTGGCCGGTCGCGGCATCGGCGCCCATGTGCGCCCGTACGATACCTTGCCGCTGAGCGCGCGTGTATTCGCCGAACTCGCCGATGGACTGTTCCATTCCGGCGAGGCGCTCGCTGCGCGGCTTGGCGTCAGCCGAGGCGCGATATGGAAGGCTGTGCGCGAGTTACGCGAAATCGGCATTGTGATGCACGCGGTTCCCAACCGCGGCTACCGGATGGCTCCGGCCACGCAGCCGCTCGATGCGGCGAAGATCCTCGAACATGTCACCGCGGAGACGCGCAGTATTTTGCGGCGGCTAGAGACGACTTGGTGCGTGGACTCGACCAATAGCATGCTGCTGGCCCGGCCCAATCCACCATTTGGCGCCAGCGAAGCCCTGCTGGCCGAGTACCAGACCGCGGGGCGCGGCCGTCGCGGGCGCGCCTGGCTTGCGCCGCCGGGGGGGGCTATCTGCCTGTCGCAGAGCTGGAGCTTTCGGGAAGCGCCCGCCGACCTCGGTGCGCTCGGGCTGGCCATCGGGGTTTGCCTGCTGCGTGCGCTGCGCCGGGCGGGACTCGAGGGAGGCCTGAAGTGGCCCAATGACGTCTTGGTGGCTGGACGCAAGCTCGGCGGGATCTTGCTCGAGCTGCGTGCCGAGTCGGCGGGTCCCGCCTGTGTCGTCATCGGTGTCGGACTCAATGCCGCCCTAGGCGAACCGCTGCGCAAGCGTATTGCGACCCTGGGATTGCCCGCGACCGACCTGGCCAGCGCAGGCGTCACTCTGTCGCGCAATATCGTGGCGGCGGCGATTATCGATGAGGTGACCCGGGGTCTCGGTCATTTTGAGCGCGAGGCCCTGCGTCCCTTCATCGAGGAGTGGCGGTCGGCCGATGTCCTGCGGGGCACCCAGATCGAGGTGCAAACGACCGGGGGTGTCGCCCGCGGTCTCGCCCGAGGCATCGATCTGCATGGCGCCCTGCTGATCGAGACGCCGCAGGGCTTACGCCGGTTCATCTCCGGCGAGGTCACGGTGAGGCCGGCGTCGTGAGTGCCTTGCTGATTGACATCGGCAATACGCGGGTCAAATGGGCGCATGCCCATGGATCACGCATTGGCGCCTCGCGTGCGGCCCATCATGCCGGCTGGTCGACACGGGACTTCGAGCGAGTGATCGGCTCCGGCTCGAAGCCTGACCGGATCCTGGTAGCCAGTGTCGCCGGCCCTGAAACGCGCGCGGCGCTGGCGCGCGCGGCCCGGCGCCTGCACGCGCCCACACCGCAGTTTCTACTGCCGCGGCGTCGTGCCTGCGGGGTCACGGTCGGGTATCTGGAGCCGTGGCGGCTCGGCATCGATCGGCTTCTGGCGATGATCGGGGCGCGCGCGCACTTTGCGGGCCGGCCGCTGTGCGTGGTGGGCATCGGCACCGCGATGACACTCGATCTACTGGAGGCTGACGGTCGCCACCGTGGCGGGGCGATCGTACCGGCTCCGCCTCTGATGGTTGCGAGCCTCCTCGAGGCCACGCGCGGGATTCGTCAGCGGGCGCGGGGGGGACGCACGAGCCGGGATCCGGCGCTCTTTGGGCGCTCGACACGAGCCGCCATGGAGCGGGGTACGGTGTACGCTGCGGCTGCGGCTGTGGATCGAGCCGTCCTTGAGGCCCGTGCATTGCTCGGTCGTGCGCCTCGGGTCGTGCTGACAGGGGGCGGCGTGCCCGATGTGCAGCCTTTGATTCGCGGGGCAACCATCGAGGTCCCGGATCTGGTGCTGTGGGGTCTGGCGGTCTGGGCCCGAGAAGGTTGACAATTCCCGCATGCGCACGCTGTTTTTCAGTCTTGTCCTCGCCAATCTGCTGTTTCTAGCCTGGGCCAACTGGATTGCCGTGCCGATGAGGCCGTCGGGAACACTCGCCGGCGTGACGCGGTTGCAGCTGGTACACGCGAGAGCGCCCGCTCCCGCGCGGGCGGCGAGTCCGGCGCCGGCAGGGGCGCTCGGCGCCGCGTTGGCGGCGCAGACCGGGACATCGGCCGGCCCCCGGGCGGGCGCGGCCCGATGCGTATCTCTCGGACCATTCAAACGGCGCGCCGCTGCCGCCGACGTGGCGGCAACACTGCGCAGCGAGCGACTCGAGACGAAGGAACGTACCCTGCCTGTGCGGCTGGCAACCTGGTACTGGGTGTATCTGCCCGGCCTCGGCAGCTCCGGCCATCTTCAGGGTGTGCTGGCCCGACTCAAGCACGCGGGAATTTACGGTGCGGAACCGATCAGCACGGCTGGCGCCACGGCGAGGATCTCGCTCGGAATGTTTCAGGCTCAGACCCTGGCGCGGCGCGAGCTGGCCCGTGCGCGCGCGAAGGGGTTTCCCGCCCGGCTCGCCGAGCGGCTCGTTGCGCAGCCTCAATATTGGCTCGATCTGTGGATCCCCGGGGGCATGGCCGCACCTGCCTTCAAAGCCCTGAGCGCGAAGATCGGTGGCGCGTTCACGGTTCGCACTTGCCCGGCGAACATTCTTGCGCCCGACGATGCGACGGGACCGGTCTCCTCGGGTATCCCTCTGGCGTCTGATCGTGCCAGCGCGGCGCCACGGGCGCCGTGATTGCCCGTCAGCCGGTTGTCCCCGGTACAATCCGGGCCCCATCGATGGTGCAACGCTTTCGGCGCCGGCTTAGCTCAGTGGTAGAGCAGCGGTTTTGTAAACCGTTGGTCGGGGGTTCAAGTCCCTCAGCCGGCACCAATATTCATCAATAGACTCAAGAAGTTAGGCACGCTCTCCGGTCGCGCCCGTCGGACATTTTCCCGACTGTGCCGTAATTGTGCCGTGGATTTCGAGATTGCCGGCGCAGGAGGCGAGATGGTCGGCGGCGAGGTGCGCGTAACGTGTCGTACTTACGCGACTGCAACATTCCCGCACCACCTTGCTTGGCTCGCGCAGTCAGCCCGCACGCCGCGCATGGCGTCGCGGCGCCGTACCCATGATCCGTTTGAACGCCGTGCTGAATGCACTCTCGGAGGTATAGCCTAGCGATAAAGCCACAGCGGCAACGGGCTCTCGCATATTGCGCAACCGATCATCGGCCAACAGCATCCGCCAGCGCCTCAGATACTCCATCGGGGGCTGCCCTACTTTGCTTTTGAAGCGCAGCGCAAAGCCGGTACGGGACATGCCGGCAGCGCGAGCCAACTGCTCCACCGTCCAAGGCAGCGCCGGCTCCGCATGCATGGCGGCAATGGCTGCAGCGAGTTGCCGATCTGCGAGCGCAAACAACCAACCCACGCCGGCGCTCATTTCCTGCAGATGCGCGCGCAACGTGCGCACGAGCAGTATCTGCGCCAGCTGTTGGGTAATAAGGAAGCCACCCGGCTGCGGATTCCGCGCTTCTTCGGACATATGCTCAATGCATGTGCGCAACGCAGCCTTGGCTGGCTCTTCACGCACATGCAACAGCGGCGGCAGCATGCTCAGGAGAATGCTGGCGTCGCCCACCATGTCGCAGTAGCCGCCAAGGCTGAGGAATTCGCCGCCGCCGTTGAATAGCACCGGCTCGCCGGGCTTCTTCTTCGCCACAAATGTCGCCGGATCGATGGACGCAATATCTAGCCGCGAACCGATGCGGAAGGGGCGGCCGCGCGGCAGCAGAAAGCAGTCGCCAGCCTGCGCAACAAAGGGCTCCGCAGCACCGTCCATCTGCGCGATGCAACTGCCTCGAACGATCGCCTGGAACTTGATGCCCTGGTGCGCCCCGAACGCCACGCACCAGTCACCGGCGGCATCGATCCCACCCGAGATGTAACTGCGCAGCTTGAGCAGCGCGAGGACCTCGGAAAGCGGATCCATGGAAGACTGGACAATCATCTGAACGATCGCGAAAGAACTATGGGGTTCCAAGCATAGATTGTCCAGAAGGCCCTGCCTAGACTGCCCCACGACAGTCACCGCCACAATCGACGCGGCAACGATCCAAGGAGATTGCGATGCTCGTCTTCGTCACCGGAGGCACCGGCTTTATCGGCTCATGCACCATCCCCCATCTGCTCGCGCGCGGCCACCGCGTGCTGGGCCTGACCCGCTCCGAAACCGGTTCGGCTGCGCTCGAGAAACTCGGCGTCACACCGCATCCGGGCTCGCTGCAGGACCTGGAGAGTCTGCGAAGCGGCGCGCGCCAAGCCGATGCCGTTCTGCACCTGGGTTTTGAACACGATTTCTCCCGCATCGCGGAAGTCTCCGCGCTCGACAGGAACGCGATCGAGGCGATGGGCAGCGTGCTGGAAGGCTCCCACCGCCCCTTCATCGTTGCTTCCGGCACCGCCCTGCTCGCACCGGGTCGCGCATGCACGGAGGACGATGGCGCTCGCCCCGTTTCGGACTCGTCTCCGCGCTCGTCCGAGCAAACCGCTGCGAGCTTCGTCGCACGGGGTGTTGCCGCCGGCGCGGTGCGCTTCGCCCCTTCCGTGCATGGACGCGAAAAGCAGGGATTGGTAACTCGCCTGATCGAGATCGCGCGCCAAACCGGCCTTTCAGCCTATATCGGCGATGGCCATAACCTCTGGCCCGCAGTCGAGCGCGGAGACGCAGGGGAGCTATGCGCGCTCGCTTTGGAAAAAGCCGAAGCCGGCGCGCGCTGGCACGCCGTGGCGGAAGAAGGCTTGTCGTTGCGCGCCATTGCCGAAGCGATTGGCCGCGGCCTGAACGTGCCGGTCGTGAGCAAGACACCGGAGGAAGGACTCGCTCATTTCGGTTGGCTGGGCCGCTTCGTGGGGCTGAACGTGCCTGCTTCCAGCAGGAAGACGCGGGAGAGCCTCGGCTGGCAGCCGCGCGGGATCGGCCTGATTCAGGAACTGGATGAGTTTTTTGCGGATGCAGGAGTCACACCGTGAGCGAAGCGCTGATGTCTCTTGCCGGGAAGCGCGTGGTGGTGATTGGCGGTACCGCCGGCATCGGCTTCGCAACCGCGGTGCTGGCGCGGGAAATTGGTGCAGACGTGGTTATCGCGTCCAGCAATACGGCTAACGTCGATGCGGCAGTCGCTCGTCTGGATGGCGTGACCAGTAGCGCCATCGATTTGCGTAATGAGAGCAGCATTGCACGCTTCTTTGATACGCTCGGTACCTTCGATCATCTCGCCATTACCGCGGGCGACTGGCATATCCCGATATTCGCGCCTACCCGCGACATTGACCTCGCCGCGGCGCGCAACAGCTTTACGGTGCGTTTCTGGGGGGCGCTGGCCGCTGTCCAACACGCTTGCCGCGTGATCGTGCCAACTGGCTCGATCACGCTGACCAGCGGCATGCTCGCCTATCGCCCCATCAAGGGCGCGCCGATGGCCACCGCCATATCCGGCGCAATCGTGCATCTGGTTCGAGGCCTGGCTGTCGATCTGGCGCCGCTACGGATCAACGCCGTATGCCCGGGGATTACGCTGACCGAACAGGTGAGGCAAATGATGCCGCCGGAGCGGTTGCAGGCTTCCGTTGCTCCGTTGCTTCTGCCGCGAGGAGCAACGCCAGCGGAAGCGGCTACGGCATATGTCTATCTGATGCTCAATGGCTATGCCACGGGTCAGGCTCTTGCCGTGGATGGTGGTGGCTCCGTCGCGTGAGGGTATCGTTTGCGAGCTGCTGATTCCCAGAACGGCCCTTCGACCGCGCTCACATTCCTGCCGGGACGAGCCGGAAGAGGACTCGCGCAATACCGGGGACGAGGCGCGGGCGGCGCAGGCGGGTGTCGTATTCCTCCAAGCGCCGCTCGTCCTCGGTGAAACACAGCTCGAGCAGACGATGAAGCGTCACATCGGCGCCGACTTCCTGGTGAGCCGTGAGAGTGAACTTCTCGCTGGAGCCGGCGCCACCGGGCTGCGGTTTGCCCATGCTGCGCGCCGTCCTCACCCGGGACGCCACCTAGGCCATTCCCGTTGGGGGGGGCGATGTTCGGATTTCGCAGAGTGTTGGCGCCGAACTTGTGTGCAAGCTATTTGAGTTCCTTCTCGCAAATTTGCAGCCAACGTTCGCGAGCGTTACGACGACTCATGACAGTCGTGGAAAACATTTCGTGACGAAACCACATTTCGTAAACGGTCGTCAAATAGGGATTGCAGAACGGTTTGTGGGGCATCATGTGCTTGATACGCTCCCAGCAACCGCTGGATCGTCGAGAAGCGCGCGTTCTTCGATGCGAGGGCGGAGGCAGCCCGGACACTTCGGGACAGGGCGGTCGATCCGAAGCAGGCCGTGAAACGTCACCCCGAGCTTGTCGGCACGTACGTCCAGGTCCGCGCTGCGGAACTCGCCGCCCGCCGGATCCGCGATCCCGAGGACCGGGAGCGGTTCGTGAGCCAGGTGCGCTCGGCGCTTGCCGACGGGGTGGCCCGAGGGGAACCGCTGCCCCCGGTTCGGCTCCGTGAGCGCGCCGCCGAGCGGACGTCCGCGCGCGCCCGTCCGGCGCGCACCCGAGCTCGGCGGCGAGCGCCTCAATGCGCTGCGGGTCGAGCACGTTCGAAGCGGAGCACGATGCCGTTGTAGCCGATCCTGCGCCGCACGCGCCGGCGCACGGCGACGACGCGGCCCGTGGGGACCTGGGTCGTGCGGCCGGCGTTGTAGTCCTCGAGCGCTCGAGAAGGGTAGGTGGGGATGCCGACGCGTTCGAGCGCTTCCCGCAACGTCGTGAGTCCCTTCGGCGGGACGGGACGCGCCCCGATGCGGGCGGGGACCGCCCGGGCGTAGAGCCCGAAGCCCACCTTGAGGAGCTTCCCGGCGCGCACGAGCGCTCGCAGCACGCGACCGACCTGGTCGTAGCCGCCGAGGTCGGCGAAGTCTGCGCGCAGGAACACATCGCCGCGCTTGCGGTCGATGCGCTTCAGGACGTGGGCTTCGAGCGTCGTTCTCATGGTGTCACAATACGACATTATGATGATGAAAGCAATTGAGAATCAATGGAGTGCGGAGGGGATGGGTGCTGCCACGGAGTGGACTTCGGGGCGCCGCGGCTGAGGATGGTGAGGGCTTTGGCGGCCGGCGTCCGGAAGGATGCGGTGCTGACCCGGGTCAACCGCGGTCCGGTGTCGCGAGGCCGTCGGTCGCGATCACGGCTCCGCCCCGAAGCCGCCTCGCGTCAGGCGGTCCTCGGGAGACAGCAGTCCCATGCGCTGCAGCCGGGCCTCGATCGCCCGCAGCGTGCGGCCGTGTCGCTCGGCGATCGCGGTCGGCGTTTCGCCCGCCTTGAAGGCCGTCACCAGGCGGCTGTCCTCTTCCGCCGTCCAGGTCCGCCCGGTGTTGTCGGGCAGCGCGGCGCGTCGTCGGGTGCGGCCTTTCACCCGCTCGAGTGCGGCGACGGCCGCGAGCATTGCGCGCAGCACGTCGGCGCGGTGCACGACGGAGCCGGTCGGGAGCGGCTCGAGTGAGCCGGGCTCGCGCCCTTCGATCAGGGTCTTCAGGATCGCGGTGGCATCGGGGTTGTGCATGGCGAGACCTCCGGACGGGTGAGTGGGGGACGGTATTGAGGCGGGGGCGCACGGACGGATCAGCGTCGTGCCTTGCGTCGGACATCGGACAGGCGTCGGTCGATCGCTGAGGGGCGCGTGCGGCGGGGTTGGCGCCGGCGGAGTTGGGACTTGAGTCGGGTGCGGGGGAACGGCGGCGTGTTGGGGGCGGACGGGTGCGCGCGCCCGGGTGGGACGGGCCTGGGCGGCCGGCACCCGAGAGCCGTCGAGCCCGTCCTGCAGGGCGCGCAGCGTTCGGGCGACATAGATCTTGGCCATGCGCGCGCTGATGTGCATCGCCTGCCCGACGTTCTCGAACGGCAGGCCCTGAACGATGCGCAGTTGGAACGCTTCGGCGCAGCGCGGCGGCAACGCGTTCACGGCCGCGCCGGTCAGCGCCAATCGCTCCTGGGCATCGGCGACGACTTCGGCGGACGGCGAGAACGGCTCGGCCTGCACGGTGAGCGTCTCGGTGAGGAGCGCGCGACGCTGGCGTGCCCGGCTGTGGTCGGTCATGACGTTCAGGGCGGCGCGCCACAGGTACCGATCGAGCGTGTCGATCGCCCCGGGATGCACGACGGCGAGGATCCGGGCGTAGGCGTCCTGCAGGATGTCCTCGGCTTCCTCTGCGGAGCCGGTCCGGCGGGTGAGGAAGCGCAGCAGCGCCCGTCGCTGCCGATGGTCGACGTCTGAGAGGGCTCGGGCCGTGACGGCAGGGGTACTGGGATCGGACGCCTCGGGTGGAGGCCCTGCGATTGGAGTCGCGCGCGCGTGCAGCGCTGAGGCGGTCGTCATGGACATGGTGGCGTCTCCTGACAGTCAAAACCCACGGTGCCGTCGGAAGGGATCCCGGTCATCGCGCGCTCCGCAGTGTCCGTTGTGCCCTTTCGGACACCAGATCGAGGCCGCTGTAGGCGGCTCGTAAGAGCGAGAGGGCGTAGCGCAGGGCCACCGTCTCGTCGCCCACCTGCGCGTGCTCCCGGGTCTCGAGCGAGCGCTGCGCCACCGTCACGATCGCGATCGCGATCGCATCGGACAGCTCCCCGAGGAGCGTCACGACGTCGCGCGGTCCTCCCGCGCCGGCAGCGGCGCTGACACGGGGCTCGAGCCGATCCGGATGCACGCATTCACCTCGCAGTCGACAGGGGCTCTCCTCTCAAGAGTCGATCGGGCGCTGGCGCCGGGATGCGATGCCGGTGAGGCGGGAGGTCCCGGGGCTCAGGTTCCGCGATCGGCAGGCTAAACGTCTCCCGTTCACATGGGAATATATATATCGACTATATAAAGCTCTGTAGAGTTGCAACTGCCCGACTCGTAGGGTCGCGGTCATGAAAGACCGAGCCCTGGCTGAGCGTCTGGGTGCTGCGATGCGCAGCCGCCGGCAACGCCTCGAGGTGAGCCAGGAAGCCTTTGCCGATCAGATCGGCATGCATCGCACCTACTACAGCGCGCTCGAGCGGGGCGAGATCAACCTGACGCTGAAAACACTGCGGCGCATCTGCTCAGGACTCGGCATTCCCGTGTGGGAGCTCTTGAAGGACGCGGACGTCTAGTCGCGTCCGGCCGCGCATCTTGCGGCTGTCGCCGGATGACCGATCCCGGCGACCCACCCTTCTCCTGATTCGACTGCGTGCGGCATCACGACCGGCCGCGCTTCGTCCTTGCGCATGCGCGCCGCTGCGGGTTCGTGGACGTGCGAGGCCGCCGTCCGCGCGATGGGGCTGATGGGAGGGGCATGCGGGAGAGGGGGGATTCGGAACACTCGAGGGTGGCGCCGACCGGTCACGGGTCAGCGCACCTGAGGGAGTGGCCGGGGCGTGCGGTCGTGCCGGATTCCGAAGGGGAGGGTTGGATGGGACGGGATCTCGGGCGTCACGTCTCCAACCGCTGTGGCGCCGGGAGCTGGGAAGGTGAAGAGGGCGGGAGGCCTGAATCGCTTCAGTGTATCGCGGCGTGCGCGCCGTCAAGTACGCCGCGGCGGGCTTTCGCGGCATAAACGGCCGCCGCCCCCGCGCGGACGCGGGTCCCCTCCATTTATTCCACGACCCTGGCGTCGCACTGGACGGCTGTGCGCGCCGCGATCCCGGGACTGCGGGCACTCCCGCCCAGGACGTTTCCGAGGATTCCATCATGAGCACTTCCACCGATCTTTCGTTCGTGCGTCACGACCAGCTTTTTGACGGCTCGCTGTCCCTCGAGACGCTCCATGAGCGCGCTCCGGCGGTGTTTGCCCCGTCGGCCGATGGCGAGCGCAGTGCCCGGTACACGTTCATTCCGAGCGCGCGGGTGCTGGACGGGCTCGTCGAGGCCGGGTTCGTGCCCGTCGAGGCGCGCCAGGCCCGGACCCGTTCGGCGAGTGTGCTGCACGCGCGACACGTCATCCGGCTGCGCAGGCGGCTCGAGACGGTGCACTTGCGGGACTCGGTGCCCGAGATCGTCTTCCTGAACAGCCACAACGGGACGAGCGCGTATCAGCTGCGGGTGGGGCTCTTTCGGGTGGTGTGCACCAATGGGCTGATCGTCTCTCATGGGGCGTTCCCGACGTTCAGCGTGGCCCACCGGGGGAATGTCGTCGATGACGTGGTGGCGCATGCGCTCGGGATCGCCGAGCGGTTCGAGATCCTGGCCGCCCAGGTCGAGCGCATGGAGCAGCGCGAGCTCGCCCCGGAGGAGCGGTTCCACTTCGCCGAGCGGGCGCTCGCCTTGCGGTATCCCGAGCCCGCTGAGGCCGGTATGGCCGCCTCCCTGCTCCTCGGCTGCCGACGCGGCGAGGACGCCGGGGAGGACCTTTGGCGCACGCTGAACCGCGTTCAGGAGAATCTGCTCCGGGGTGGTCTGCTGCGACGTTCGGCGAGCGGGCGCCTGGTGCGCACCCGGCGGATCACCTCGATTCGGGAGGACGTGCGGATCAATAGCGCGCTGTGGGCGATGGCCGCCGAGGTGCTCGTTAGCTGAGATGAATCGGGAGAGGGCGCTGGCCAGCGGCGCTCTCTCCCTTCGTTTCGGGGGGCGGGGAGGGGGTGGCGAGCGGGCAGTCGGGGTGGGGCGTCAGCGGGGGAAGGCTGGGCTCCAGACGGGTGCGAGTGCGTGGTGGGAGCAATGGGAGGCGGTGGAGTTTCGCCGAATTTTCGGTGAAATGCAGGATAGCCGCCGAGCGGCTGTTTGCTACAACATTGCCGTTGATGGGCAACGGCACGCACTTGGCGACCTGGGTGACTCCCGATATGAAGGAGCGCTTCGCGGCGACGGCGCGGCATCTGGGACTCTCCGATTCCGCGCTGCTTCGGCGCATGATCGAGCTGACCTTGCGATCGGCCGATGCGGCGTCTCTCGAGGGGGCGGTCGCCTCGGACGAGGGGACGGCGCGAGCGTCCCGATTGACGGTGCGGCTGCGTCCTGAGGATCAAATGCTCCTCGCTGAGCGGGCGGCGGCGAGAGGCATGGCACCGGCCACGTATGTTTCGGTCCTGGCCCGGTCGCACTTGCGATCGCTGACGCCACTCCCGAAGGAGGAGCTGCTCGCGCTCAAGCGAGCGGTGGCGGAGCTCAGCGCGATCGGCCGCAACCTCAACCAGATCGCTCGCGTTGCGAGTCAAGGGGGCCGGACAGCGGCGATCGGCCGAGAAGAGGTGAGAGCGATGCTGAGAGTGGCCGAGGCACTGCGCTATCACATGAAGGCGTTGCTGAGAGCCAACGAGCGGAGCTGGAGCAGCGGGCATGCCGAGGCCGCCCATTAGATTCGAAGCCGAGCCTCTGCTCGATATCGCGTCCTACGCGCGGCGGGGGCCGGGCCGGCGTGATCACCTATCGCCAGCGGAGATTGAGCTGATCGCCCGCACGGTACACAGGACTCCCGAGGTCATGGTCAAAGTGCTGACGCGAGGTGGCCAAGGCCTGCGAGCCGTGCGGCGACATTTGGAATACCTCGACCGGAAGGGGGAGCTCGAGATCGAAGCGGACGATGGGCAGAAGATCTCCGGGAAGGGGGTCGAGCGGGCGCTGCTCGAGGACTGGAACTTAGATATCGAGGAGGATCGGCGCCGATCGAACCTCGAGGCGCGGCCTGGTCGGTCGCCGCCGAAATTGGTTCACAAGGTGCTCTTCTCGATGCCGCCGGGGACGCCGCCCGAGAAGGTACTGGAGGCGGCGAAGAATTTTGCGCGGGAGGAATTCGGGTTGAAGTATCGGTATGCAATGGTGCTACACACGGATGAGCCCCACCCGCACGTCCACATGGTGATCAAGGCGGTGAGCGAGCAGGCTATACGACTCAATATTCGGAAGTCGACATTGCGAATAATGCAACGGAGCGAGCGGTCCGCGGCGAGAAACGGTCACCCAAGCTCGATGGAATCTATCGAACCAAGCAGCGCGGAGAGTCCCTCCGAGTCCGCGCGCAGACGGAGGATACGGGCCGGGAGATGCTGAAGGCGACATTACGGGCCGATCTTGGCAAGGCGTCTCTGGTCCGCACCCGCAAGGAGGTGGAACTAGGGTGGCTAAAAGTCGGTGAGCTGTTGGCAGCTCAAGGGGAGCGGGAACTTGCCGCGGACATCCGGCAGTTTGTCGGCCGGATGCCACCTCCCAGGTCAGATTGGGAAATGATGGCCGAGGAGTTAGACAAGCGTCACCGAGATGGACACGCTTGGAAAGGTCCGTGCCGATGAACGTGAATCGGCCACCAGCAAGCGCGCAACGTCGGTGCCGTGGGAGGCGGCTCTCGGTTGCGGTCGAGCATTCCGATTAGTGGCGTGGTCGACACGCGGCGCCTGTTCGCAGCATCCAAAATCTGCTGCGACTCGACGCGCAGCGTATAAATCTTGTGTGACAATCAACTCAGTCCTCAAATGCCCTTCTGGCGTCAAACACATCTTCGAGTTATTATTGAAAAATCGCTGTTGCAGCGTGGGGAAGCAGAAGCATACAGGACATGCCTGAGTCCGATGGCATAAGTCAGCTCCAGCTCGATCTCGAAAATGGGACGGGCGCCCCAATTCTTCCGCTCAGCGCGGAGTGCCAATTCGATTGCACCTTGCGATTCGAGGAGCTGATGGATCCCACTGCGCTTGAAGCCGTCTTCTACGATAAGTTCAATACAAGCGCTGGCAAGGGAATCGATCGACTCAATGGATACCAATTTTTCGCTTCGCGGATGGTCGACCTAGTAAGCGCATCGCAAAAATGCTTGGACGGGACATTCCGCTTTTCCCCGTATCTCGAGGTATTGAGACCAAAAGGGCGCGACAGCAAGCCGCGTGTTATCTCGATACCAACTATCAGAGACCGTGTCATACTGCATCAACTCAAGACGCTGCTTGCTGAGGCATTCCCCGATTGCGTACCGCGGAACATGGCCGGTGCGATTGTCCGCGAAATAGCGGCGGATCTTCCCAAACTCGACCCTCAAACCACCTTCGTTGCAGGATGCGATATTAAGAAGTTCTATGACACCCTGCATCATAAGCGTCTGCTTAAGCATATCGCTGAGCGAATAACGGATCCACGCGCGAAAACTCTCGTTCGTCGGGCAATCCTAACGCCGACGGTTCCTGTCGCCACTCGCCGGCGGGATTACCATAAGCATTCCCCCTCAGAAGGTGTGCCACAAGGACTCTCTATCTCTAACGTCATCGCGGCGGTATACGTCGCTCCCATCGATGAAGGTATGAAGAAACTGCCGGTCCGCTATTACAGATTTGTGGATGATGTGCTCATCTACGGCAAGGAGGACGACGTTAAGATGGCGCAAAAGTCTTTTGTCGCAAGGGCGCAGCGCAGAGGTCTGTCGGTTCATAAAATTGGGGGTGGCAAGAGCCACATCACACGGCTCACGGACGAGTTTCGATACCTAGGGTATGTGTTTAATAGACAGCACGTAACGGTGCGATCAGGAACCGTCGAAAATTTACTCCAATCATTGGCCGCCAAGTTTAGCGAGTTTCGACACAATAAGAATAAGAGACTTGAAAAGTACAAATATCTCACGCTGGACCGCCTAAAGGAGATCTTCCTTCTCGAACTGAACGAGAGAATAACTGGTGCTGTGCAACAGGATCGCCGATATGGCTGGATTGCGTATTTCAGCCAAATAACAGATCTGTCGTTGCTCCACAGGTTGGATTCTGTTGTTGAGGGAATGTTTGCGCGGGTTCCCGAGTTCAATAATATTCCGCCGCTTGGTTTGAAGTCATTCTCGCGCGCCTTTTTTGAGATGAAATACCGACCACATGGCGGTTATGTTCGCGACTTCGACGCCATTGACACGCTGGCGCTTAAACTACAGTTCCTCGTGCAGCGGGGCCGAGTAGGCCCAAATGAAGAGGTCACAGACATTCAGATAGAAGATCGCTTCAATCGATATATGAGGCTCTATCGAATTCCGAGTGGGTAATGCGGTATGAAGTGGCACGGTTGCCCGCGTAGTCCACAGTGCCGCAGCCGGCCGACGGCCCGGCGCTCTTGGGCAGCCGGGCCAAGCGGCCGGGCGAGCGAAGCGAGCGCCTGTG
>DAHXNE010000053.1 GCA_027366635.1 Gammaproteobacteria bacterium
GCCAGCGAGCCGATGATCAAGGTCTGCCGCCTGGTGCAGAAGCTCGCCCCGACCCAGGCCACCGTGCTGCTGCTCGGGGAGAGCGGCACCGGCAAGGAGCGTCTCGCCCAGGCGCTGCATGCCTTGAGCGGCCGGGCCGCCCAGCCCATGATCGCCATCAACTGCGCGGCCATCCCGGAGAACCTGCTCGAGAGCGAGCTGTTCGGCTACGAGCGCGGCGCCTTCACCGGCGCGGTCAAGCAGACCCGCGGCAAGATCGAGATGGCCGACGGCGGCACGCTCTTTCTCGATGAGATCGGGGACATGCCGCTCGCCCTGCAGGCGAAGCTGCTGCGTTTCCTGCAGGAGCGGGTGATCGAGCGGGTCGGGGGCCGGGAGCTGATCGCGGTGGACGTGCGCATCATTGCCGCGACCCACCGCGATCTGCACGAGGCCATCGCGCAGAAGGCGTTCCGCGAGGATCTGTTCTACCGCATCAGCGAGGTGGTGGTGAACATCCCGCCGCTGCGCGCGCGTGGCGCCGATGCGGTGCTGATCGCCAATTACCTGCTGCACGAGGCCTGCAAGCGCCACGGCAAGGCGCAGCTGAAACTCGCCCCCGATGCGCTCGCGGCGATCGAGCACTATCCCTGGCCCGGCAACGTGCGCGAGCTCGAGAACCGCGTGAACGCGGCGGCCATCATGGCCGAGGGGAAAACGATCGGCGCGGAGGATCTCACGCTCGAGCCGCCGGCCGACGGCGGGACAATCCTGCCGCTGCGCGAAGTGCGCCAGCGCGCCGAGAGCGAGGCGGTGCAGCGAGCGCTTACCATCACGGGCGGCAACATCTCCAAGGCCGCCGAACTCCTCGGCGTGACCCGCCCGACGCTCTACGATCTGCTGGAGCGCATGGACATCGCGGTGCCGGGCAAAACCGCGGCCGCGCCGGCCGCCGCGGGCGAGCGCGAGTGAGGCGCACGGCAGAGCGCGCGGTGCCGCGAGTGTTGCCGCGACCGAGCGCGCCGCCGCACACAGCCTGAGCGCTCGTCGGCGCGCTGCCGCACACAGCCTGAGCGCTTGTCGGCGCGCGCCAACGCCCGGCGCGCGCGCCCGTGAAGCGCCCGATCGGGATGCTCTCGAGCCGACTGCACGGCGTGCCCCATGCGCCGCTGCGACCCCGGGCGCGGCGGCGGGCGCGGCGCGTGTGCGGCGCGTGCCGCATGTCCGCTGCAACGACCTTGGAAGTCCGTCACAAGCCCCTGAAGGATATGAACATAATCCTGACGGCCGGCCGATGCTGCCCGGTGCGCGCGGCCGGTGGCGAGCGGTCGCGCGAGGTGGCGCGCGAGGGCGCGAGTGTGATCCAGGTCGCGGAGCTGAATCGTGCCTGCCGCCTTATGTCACGCGCGCTCGTGTTATGTTGTATGTTGGATTCGCGCGCGGCGCGGGCCGTTGTGAACTGACAAATCACGTCACCTCCTGATGGCAATCGACGTCGTTGCGCGCGGCGCGCCTGTTTGACCGACGATTCCGCGGTATTTCATCGGGTGGCGTGCGCATGGCCGCGAGGGATCGTCGGCGGCAACCGACAGATGCGCGCGCGCGCTGGGAAGTGAACCGCCTCGGTAGTCTTCTATCCCATTGAAGTTGAACGGAAAAAACATATTGGCACGGTTGTTGCTTCACCGGTCTGCGCGGCCGTTGCCCGATGCCCCTCGCCACGGCGCATCGGCCGCCGGTGGAAATCCGCGGGAGGGTCCGCGGATCGGGAGCCAATATGCGTGCGTGGGTGTCGGTCAGGTTTCTCTGCGGTGGACTTCTCGTGTTGGTTGCGCTGGCCGGCTGCGGCGGCGGCAGTGCCAGCAGTCTCACGACCGGCTCGGCGGGCTCGACGGGCTCGACGGCCGCCGCGGTCGTCAAGCGCGCCGCGCTCACCGTCTCCGGCAGCCCCGCGACCGCGGTGAGCGCGGGGCAGACCTACAGTTTCACACCCACGGTGAGCGCTAGCGGCGGGACGCCGACCTACTCGGTCCAGAACGCCCCGCCCTGGGCGACCTTCAATGCCAGCACCGGGCAGCTCTCGGGCACCCCCCCGGCGGGCGCTGCCGGCACGTACTCGAACATCGTGATCAGCGTGACCGACGGGGGCGCCTCGGCGTCGCTGCCGCCGTTCTCGATCACCGTGGCCGA
>DAHXNE010000037.1 GCA_027366635.1 Gammaproteobacteria bacterium
AGCCCTGCGCGTCCAGCGCAACGGCTGGCAGGACAATCCCGCCCCATAGTCGCACGTCACCGCCGCTGCTCTACCCGTCCGTCGTGCGTCCCTCGATTTTCAAACCGCCCAAAGACGACGAACTTCGAGGTGCCGGTAACACGTTCCCACCGGTAACGGTCGTACCGCTTCAGCGCCGCCCCACGATGAACCGCGAACCGGCCAAAAGGCCCGCGCAGGCTGCACATGCCCGCAAGCGCCGAGACACCTCGAGCACCGTCAGGAACCGGGCGAAGACGTGTCAGGGCAGGACTGTGAGGACATGGGCAAGTCGGTGTTGAGAAACTCAGGGTCCGTGAGACACGTGCCCCTGCTTCGCGAATGCAAGCGTCATGGTCTTGAAGTCGATCACCCACCAGGCTCCCTGGCGAACTACATTCTGGCCGATCAGTCCGTCGATGTGATAACTGCTTATCGCGCTTGCGGCCGGGTAAACCGGCACGTTCTTCAGCGCGAATTGTCGCTCGCCGATGGTGAGCGTCACCTCGGGCAGCAGCAGCCCCCCCTCGCTCACGACGCCGCCGGCGCCTACCGCCTGCAGCACATGCCGCTTTGCGTGCGCCAAAAGTATGGGCGCATCTGCCACCGCGTTATGATCGAATACGGTGCTTGGCGCACCGGTATCCAGCTCCATGGGCAATGGATTGAGTGCCCCCGGGACATGCACGAGAACCAGTGGCGCAAGCCCGGACAGCAGCATGTTCGAGCCCGATCCGGCGCGGCCGGCAGGCTTGCCGGGCGGCACATCGTATAACAGGGTAGGCGCGCCGGAGTTCACGAACTCCAGTCGCCGGCCGAGTGCCATCAACACCGGTAGGCCGATGACCGCGTTGACGTGATAGCCGTCCGGGAATCTCATGGCGGAATCCGGCAGCACGATAAACACGACATTTGTGAGCGTCGCGTTTCCGAACCGTACCTGGCGGGCGACGCCCAGTCGCATTGCGAGCGCTCGCTTGCTCGCCGTGCCCACCCGCAGCGACTGTCTCAACATCCGAACTCTCGCGCTTGCGGCGGCCGAAGCACTGATTGTCGAGAAGCCGGCGCCGGTATCGACGACCGCCTCGTGTCGCCGGCCGTCTATTTCGACCGGCACCCGGATCAAACCAACCGAGTCCCGCGTGATCGGAAGCGAACCGGGCTGTTCGCGCGTGAGGTGCATGGGCTTCACCTCCGCGAGCGCCTGACAGTCCGCCATGTCCTGCCGCTTCCCCGGCGAAATCGCCCCCGCGGACAGCTGGACGGCGGCGCGGAAGGCAGAATAGCAGGCGCGATAGCGCTGGTCGCGAACATAGACCTCGGCGAGTGCAACATCTGCCGTCGCACGTACGAGTCGGCTGGCCGCCGAGCGGGTGATCGGTAGCAGCACCGCCGTTGCCTTGGCATCCTCGTTGCGCAGCGCCAGCAGTGCGCCGGCAGCGAGGGACCGTTGCTGTGCTGTGGCGGCCGTGCTGGACAGCGTCTGCAGCGCGGTGAGGTCATTGGTATTTGCGGCGACAACGACCGCTGGGACAGCGGCGCTCGCGCAAACGCCGCGCAGGGTGAGAATGATCAGGACGGCGGATGCCAAAATTGCACTGTCTCGACGATGCAGGCGCATGGTGCTGCCCTCGCTATTCAGAGGCCGGTTTTCGTTTGATGAGGCGTTTCAGGCCCTGCGGCCTGGCTGTCAGGAGACTCAGGTGCTCGAGCCGGTCGCGGCTCCTACCCGAATGGGCTGAAAGGCGAATTTCAGCAGAAAGGCCGCTGTGATGCAGGCAGGCGAGGTAGGGGGAGTCGCTCCAAAGTCCCTGCAGAAGCTGCTCGCCGTCCTGAGCCATCAGAACCAGCAGAACCTCGCGGGCGTCGGCGATCAGGGACATCTGTAGTCCCGGCCAGCGCTTGGCGGCAAAATCCGCGCTAGCGGCCAGCACCTGAGTGTACCGTGCCTGCGTTGGCTTCTGATACACAAGCCCGGCGACGGTCAGGCCGCGTTCCGTCGCCGCCACGAGCGCATCGTGCAGCATGGCAAGCGGTTCCGGGAACAGATCGAACAGAACGATTTGCCGTGCGTTTTCGATGATGGCGCGAGCGCGCACCGTGGCTTGAGAGACGCTCTTGAGTCGGTAGAGCCGGTCTTCCTCGAACGGCGCGTGCATCGCTTTGAGTGCCGACTCCGCCTGCTGCGCGGCAGTGTTGAAATTCTGCCGAAGGCCCGCGAACAGCTCGGTCGGCGCCACGGGACGAAAGGCCTTCGGCTCGGTCTCGGTGGCCAAGATGGCGCCTTTGCGCTCCATCGCGGCGAGCGCCTGGTACGTGTTCGCGGGCGCTTTACCTACGAGTTGCGCCAATTTGTAGCCAGTGGCGGGCGCGTGCCGCATCAATTGAACGTAAAGCTGCGACTCCAGCTCGGTGAACCCGAAGGAAACCAGCAGGGATTCCGGCGGTCGTTTTTGTGTTGTCGACACTAGTAGTAGTGTAGACTACTACGAAAAGGCGGGCAACGGATGGTACGCGGAACCGGCGAGCGCCCGAGTGCAGCGGTGGCGCCGCATCACGCTTGCGTCCCAGATGACCCCCGACCTTGGCGACCGTGCGCACCGCTATGACGCTGCACAGCGCGAGGTGGCGCGCCCGCCGCTCGCCGGTCTCGAGTCGGCAATCCTCGACCTTCAGGGCGGACTTGAGGACCCGGTGAAAGGTCTCATTGCCAAAGCGCTGGCTGTACGTACCGGTGAACCTTTTCCTTCGCCGCCTCGAAGTCAGGCACCCGCAGATTGCTCAGCAGCACCCAACTGATCGCCGCTTCTCCCTCTCGGTCGCACAGCATGACCACCTTGCACCCGGGCGGCGTGTGCTGACGCGCATCACGTGAGGCGTACAGCCACTTGACGCTCTTCTACCCGCGGCCGCGTGATTTTCCGTCCCGGCGGAGCTATCCTGAACGGGCTTGTGGTCCCGGCGCCTTGCCGGCGCACGGGGGCGATGCGCGAGTGATCGCAACCAGCCAGGGGAATCGATGTGCCTCTCGAGACCTCCGCCCGGGGCGCCCTGCGGGCCCTGCGGCCAGAGAATTGGATATTGGGGTTGGACCGCTGGCTGCGGTACCGCCTGGGCATCTACGAATACAGCACCGCCGAGCGCTGCCTGCTGCGCGCCGAGCGCTGCCGGGCCGAAGCGCCCGTGGAGCTTGCCGACGGCGTGCGGGTGCGCGCCGGCGATCCGCTCCTGAGGCTGCATCTGTGGAATGAGCGTGTCCCACCGATGGGTCCTCGTGGGCCGTCGATCGGCTGGGCGCGCCAGATCGAGCAGGATCTGTCGGTATCGTTGCGCGAGCTGGCCCGCCATCTTGCCCCGGAGGCCGGCGGGGATCCGGTCGTGGCGGTGTGCGCACACGTGCATCTGGCCGGCGAGCGCCAGCGCCTGCAGATGGCACGCATCTTCGGGCGTTTCGGCTTTCAGATGATCCCGACCGAGCGCACGCATCGGGTGCGTGACTTTGGCGAGAGCCTGCTGGTGGCGCTGCTGGCGTTTGCGACCAATCCGATTTCGCTGCGCAATGGCCTGCTGCGTCGCAGCTGCGAGCGGGTGATGATCTCGCGCGCGCAGCTGCTGCGGCGTTATGGCTCGCCCGGACGCACGGTGGCTCGGCTGGTCGCGCATGAGGGGGAGAAGATCCGGACGGTGCGCCGCGGACGGGGCGCGACGCCGGCGCGTACGGCAGCATCCGGCGGGGTGTGCCGGGCCCGTGCCGAGAAGGTCTCGGCACCCCACAATGTAGCAAATTAGCAACGCTTTCGGTGGGGGCGGGCGTCCCGATCTGCTGGCGCGCGCCGGCAGCGCCGGCTCGTGACATGCGGGGGGTGCACAGCGCTCATCGGAACCTGTATCCTCGGCACCGCGAGAACTAAAAAACGAACGCTTGTTTTAGTACGCGGGTGAGTTCGAGGAGGGGCAATGTCGCAGAAGAATGGGCGTCTGATCTGGGCCATCCTCGCCGCCTGTGCGCTGGCCGGCTGCGGCCATGACAGCCCGACGGCACCGATCTCAGCCAGCAGGCAGCGCGGTGCGCTCGCGGTCGATCCACCGCTGCGGGTCGCCTCGCTCAGCGCCTCGGCCTTCGCCACGCAGCTGAACGCCACCGCCACGGGAGCACAGCTGCTGCAGCTGGCGGGCACCCCGGCCTGCGGCGTGGACTTCTATTACCTCAAATACTGGACGGTGGATCCGGCCGGCTCACCGACCGAGGTCTCCGGCGCGCTGATGGTGCCGACCGGCAGCTCCTCGCAATGCTCCGGGCCCCGACCCATCGTGCTGTATGCGCACGGCACCGCCACCGCCTCGACTTACAACATCGCCGACATCACCGATAGCAGCAATGCGGCCTATTCCGAGTCGGCGATGATCGCCGCGGTGTTCGCCGCCCACGGCTACATCGTGGTGGCGCCGAACTACGAGGGTTACGATATCTCGAACCTGGGCTATCACCCCTATCTCGATGCGGCCGTGAATGCCGACGACATGGAGGATGCGCTCACGGCGGCCGACACGGCGCTGCCGCATACGTTCACCCCCGACACCACCGGTGATGGCAAGCTGTTCATCACGGGGTATTCCGAAGGCGGCTATGTGGCGATGGCCACCGTGAAGGCCATGCAAGCGGCCGGCGAGACGGTGACGGCCTCGGCGCCGTCCTCGGGTCCCTACGCGATCGAGGGACTGGGTGATCTGATCTTCTTCGGCCAAGTGGACATCGGCTCGACGGTGTTTGCGCCGCTGATCACGACGAGCTACCAGAACGCCTATCAGAACGTGTACAACCAGCCGTCGGACGTCTATTCCTCGGCCTACGCGGGCGGCATCGACACGCTACTGCCGACTCCGGTCTCGCTCACGACGTTGTTCTCGACCGGGAAGCTGCCGGAGTCGGCACTGTTCGACACTGCCACGCCGACCTCCTCGACCGGTGTCACGCAAATCGACGCGGCCGCCGATGCGCTGCTCGCCAAGCCCGCGAGCCCGCCGTACTCGGCAGCCGAGGCGGCGCTGTTCGACGCGGGCTTCGGCGCTCCCTACCTGATCAACAATACTTACCGCGTGCAGTACGTGGACGACGCGGTGGAGAACCCCGACGAGGCGGCCATGACCGTGATCCACGGCGGCACGCTCGACTCCAGCGACATCGCGCTCGCCACCGCGCCCGCCATCGGGCTGCGTGAGGACTTCAAGCTCAACGACATGCGCAACGGCGGTTGGGCTCCCGAGGAGCCGATGTTGATGTGCGGGGCCGACCAGGACCCCACGGTGTTCTTCGAGATCGATACCGGGACGATGGCCGCCGAGTGGAGTACGCAGGTGCAGGAGGGGTTGGTCAGCGTGCTCGACCTGGATGCGACCCCGAGCGGCCCGTACGCGCCCCTGCAGCAGGGCTTTCAGAGCGCCTACGACGCGCTGGTGAGCGCCGAGGGGGCCAGTACCGCCATTCAGTCCTTCCACAGCACCGAGGCGCCGTTTTGTATGGTGGCAGCGCGCGATTTCTTCGCTCAGGTTCCCTAGGCCCGACACGAGAGACCGACCATGCAGCACAAAATTGCAACCCTTGCGCTTGGCGTCGCTGTCGCGCTCGCGGCCACCGGGGCGCATGCCGGCAATTCCGATCCGAACGACGTGCGAATCGGCGCGTATCTGTTGCACTTCGATTCCTCGGGGGGCGACATCACCGGTCCGTACACGGTTCCCGGGCTGAACACCAGCATCGAGAGCACGACGACGCTGTACCTGGCCTACGTGC
The DNA here is from genome assembly GCA_027366635.1 of Gammaproteobacteria bacterium. GTDB lineage: Bacteria > Pseudomonadota > Gammaproteobacteria > Steroidobacterales > Steroidobacteraceae > 13-2-20CM-66-19. The sequence goes on from DAHXNE010000037.1 coordinate 5,810, forward strand.
GCCAGCTCTCGCGGCACTTTCAGCTCGAGCTCGCCATGGGCTGGCCGCCGGTCACGTACGCCAAGGCTGTCGGGCCCGCCTTCGTCGGGTCCGTGCCCTACAACGGCAAGCAGATTGCCAGCATCCGCTGGTTCTCACCGACCGCGCTGCTCGAGTACAACTTCCTCAGTCCCCGGTCGCAATGGCGGCCGTTCGTCGGCATCGGCGTGAACTACACGAGCTTCTTTTCCCGGCAGATCACCGCGGCGGGCGCAGCGGTGTCGGGCGGACCGACGTCGATCTCCCTGCCGTCCTCGGTGGGTCCGGCGGCCACCGCCGGGGTTCTGTATCGCCTGAGCACGCGTTGGCACGTTGTGGCCTCGTACTCGGTGGCCGAGGTCAACAGCCGCCTCACCACGGACACCGCCGGCGTACACCGCTCCTCTGAGATCCATTTCTGGCCCAACGCCGTGGTGCTCTCGGTCGGATATTCCTTCTGAGCCCGATCCGGGCGGCGCGCCGTGCGGCGGCGGGCCGCACCGGCAAGTCCTGAGGCCCGGAGGCGCCGCCGCGCACGAGGGCGGCGCCTCCGGGTCTCAACGGGTCTAGAGATCCTCCAGTCTCTGGGCGAGCTGACGCAATTCAGCCGCCAGCGCTCGGACGCGGTCTGTCTGCGGGGCCGAAGGGGAGGGTTCCTCCAGGATCCGAGACAGCACCGCGCCGAGCGTGGTTCGGTTGAGCTCCGTCCGCGTGCCATCGGCGTTCTCGACACGATAGGCGAGGGTGAGCGGTTCGGTGGCGTCACCGTGCTCGAGATAGGGAATCTCGACACACAATTCCGGCCAGCGGCCGTCGTTCCCGTCGCCCAGGCCCTTGAGCCAGTATTCGATCGTCTCGTTCACCGCGCGCTCCACGAGTTGCAGCAGCCGTTCGTGGAGCAGTTCGTGCAAGGCGTCTTCGAGGGACTCGGAGCCCGTTCCCTTCAGGCGGACCTGAGCAGCCAATGATTCGACCAGAGTCCATTCGAGGTCGTCCAAGTGCGGGAGCTCCCAGTCAGGGAGGTTCAGCACGTAGGGGTGTTTTTGCGTGTTCGTAGGACTCACTCCAGTGGCGTGTCAGCGTGATAGAGCGTACGACAGCGGGACCGCAAAAGGCCACGTCAATAGCCTGCGTGTTTTGATAGAAATAGCCACTTTCGGGTCGGCCGGCGGCTCGCGGGCGGGGTTGCCGCGGGCCTGGGGCGGCTTTCGTGCGCACGTATGCTGGAACTTAGTCTGTGCAATAAGCGCCGGGCCTGGGTACGGCGAGCCCGAGCGCAATGCCGGCGTCGCCCACCGGGCGCAATCCGGCCAGCACGCTGACCACGGCCACGAGCCGTCCCTGGATCATCGAGGTGCTCGCCGCCCCGCAGGTGCGCCCGATCATGATGGGCAGGCGCGGCACCGGCGCGACCAGTGTTTCCTTGAGGAAGCCGAAATGACGGCCCCAGATGAGCTGAATCCCCGAGAACAGCGAGCCGAACAGCACCGTCATCGCGATCACCCCGGGGGCGAGGAACTCCAGATAGCTGCCTTCCCCACTGCGGCGAAACACCGGCGAGAGCCCGTAGCCGAGGACGAGCAGGCACCGCAGCGCCTGGCCGAGCGAGGCGGCGATCTGCGCCCTCGAACGGAAGTGGCGCTTCAGCTCGCGCCGCCACAGAACGTAGATCGCATCCATGCGCGTCTCCCGCGATTGACGGGCACCCGCCCCGAGTCCGCCGCGACCCATCGAGGATGCCCGGGTGCCGACGCCAAGCGCGTTGCTTCCAAGGGATCGGCGTGCTGCAATCACCGCTGCTCAAGGGCTGCGGTCGAATCAGCGACGTCCCGGCCCTCGAATCCCCGACTTTCCTCGGCGAGCGTCGAATTGCATGTTGCTCGGGGTCCCGGCAGTGACGCAACGGTACGCGTGGGTCGCCCACCCGCGAGCCCGGCTCGGCCTCTGACGGCCGTTCGAGCGGCTGGATCCGGCCCGAGCCGATCGGGGGAACCTACCGCGACGTGCCGTGCCGCCACCGGTCAGAACCGCGAAGCTGTCTTGCGCAGTCCGAGCAGCACCGTGGCGCGCGCGATGTGCTTCTGAACCGTGCGGTGCGAGACGGAAAATTCAGCGGCGATATCGTCGTAGCTGTAGCCGGCCCGGTGCGCCAGGAAGATCTGGCAGGTGCGGTGACTGACGCGCTCGAGGGTCCGTACCACCTGATCGAGGCGCTCGCGCGCGGCCAGTATTCGCTCGGCGCTCGCGGCGGGCTCGACCAGAGCCGGATCGAGCTCGAGCGCCATGAGCTGCTCGGGGGAGACCGGCACGGTGCGCTGCCGGTTATATTGATTGATGGCGAGGTTGGTGACGATGCGGGACAGCAGGGCCGCCTCGTCCCGTACCTCGCGTGTCTGCCGGTACTCGAGGAAGCGCAGATAAGCCTCCTGGACCAGATCCTCGGCATCCTCCAGCGGCCGACCCAGCCGCGTGCATACCCTGATCAGCCGCGAGTACCACGGCGGCGTTCGGGCAGCGTTGTGTCGGTGTAGACGTGGCGGATCCTGCGACAACTCGGGGATGCTCTGTGCAGAAGCACTGTGGGGCCTGAAAATCGGAACATCGCGCCCCGCACACACCCAGGCGCTGAAGGACAGAACCTGCGTGCGTGCGAAAACGCGATGCTGATGTTGTCGCCATACTCTGTGGATTGACGTCTGAGTCAAGGTGCTAATCAGACGTGAACGCGGTGTCGTGTGCTGGACGTAGGAGAACATTGTGACGAGGCGCGTGGATGTGCGTTGCCAGTGGTCGAGTGCGGGTGGCTATGCCTGTTAAACCTAAAAGACGTGTCGTCGTGTTGCTCAGGAAGATCCGTGATGCAGGGGCTCTGCGGCTCTGTGCTCTCTAGATATGACGGCCGTACGTCGCAGGTGCGACGTTTCTCGGCGCCGTGCGTGAGTTGCCGACCGCGGTCGGCGAATCGTCGCCTCGCCCGTGCCGGTCGACTCGCGTCAGGACGCAAGGCATGCGAATGTGTCCCGCTGTCGGTGTCTAGAACATGAATGTCCCCACCAAAGGAAAGAGCGCTCGCGCGTCCGCCCGGATTTGCGCGTCTGCTGCGGTTGTTACGCCGGCACGGCCGCTCTGCGGAAGACGCCGAGGATCTGATCCAGGAGGCGTTTCTGCGCCTGACGGAATATTGCCGCACGGAAGATGTGCGCAACGAGGCGGGATTCCTCCAGCGCACCGTCATCAATCTCTCCATCAGCCGCTACCGCGCCGAGCGCCGTCATCCCGCGGCCGGGCAGCCGGTCGAGGAGCTGGCCGAGATCCTGCCGCTGATCGATTCAACCCCGGCGCCCGATGAGGTTTTGGCGGCCCAGGAGCGTCTCAATGAGGTGCGGCGGGTGCTCGAGGCGATCAGCCCGAGGACACGGGATATCTATCTTGCCCATCGCGCCGGATACAGTTATGACGAGCTGGCCGTGGCCCATGGCGTGTCGATCAGCACGATCGAAAAGTCGGTCGCACGGGCCGTCGTGGCGCTGATGGATCTGAAGGACGCGACGTGACGCCGTCATCCTCAAAAGAGGCGCGTAGTGGCCGGCGCGTGCGCGCGGAGGCGGCCGCATGGCTCGCGAGACTGCATGGGCCCGGGCGAACCCGGAACACCGAGCGCGGATTTCGCCGGTGGCTCACCGAGCATCCCGCGCACGCCGCGCAATTCGAGCGTGCCACGGACGTCTGGGCGGAAACCGGCGGCGTGCCGTTTGACGGCTGGCGCCGATTCCGCACACCCGGTCGCTCGATTGGGCGCAGGCGTCTCGGCTGGAGCCTTGCACTGGGGGTCGCGGCATGCCTCGCCCTCGCGCTCTGGACCGAGCACATCCTGGGGCGTGCGATCGTGAGCACTGGCGTTGGCGAGCAGAAAACGATCGAGCTCGCCGATGGCTCGTGGGTCACGCTCGACACGAACAGCCGCATCGTCGTGCACTACGGCCCGCGCACCCGGACCGTGATCCTGCGCTACGGCGAGGCCTACTTTCAGGTGGTGCACAACCCCCGTCGTCCCTTCGTCGTCCGCGCCGGTAACCGCAAGGTCATAGACGTCGGCACGTCGTTCGTGGTCGGGCGGGGGATGATGGGGAATGGATCCCTCTCGGTCACGGTGATCAAGGGGCGCGTCGCGGTTGCGCCCCTGGGCGTCGCCGATCGCGTGCCGAAGGTGCCCGAGCCGAAAATTCTGCTGGTCACGGCCGGCACACGCCTGCTCCTACGTCCGAACGCGCTGCCGACGGTCGAGGCGGTTCCGGCAGCGCAAGCCACCGCCTGGCTGCGAGACGAACTCATCTTCAACGACACGCCCCTTGCCGAGGCTGCGCGTCAGTTCAATCGCTACAACCGTCGGCGAATCGTCCTGGGTGCGCCCGAGCTCCAGACCCTGCGCGTCGGGGGTGTGTTCCGGTTCAGCGCGGCCCGAAGCTTCGTGCGCGCAGTCGCCGAGGCGCACCATCTGCGTCTCATCGTTCGAGGCGACACCTGGGTCCTGGAGCCGCAACCAACCCCTTCGGACGTTACGTCAGAGCATCGATCCTGACGTCTCCGGTAGACGGTGAGGCAGACGTGCACTCGGACGCTGGTTGCCTCGCGCTCTGTGGTACGCGGACTCCTCACGGCACACTCCTGGACCGGAGACGCTGGAGTGCCCGTGTCGCCCCGTGCGCTCAATCCCTGCGTTGCGTCCTTCGCTGATCCGGTCTGTCCGATCAGCCCGACCCGTTGAGGATTTCGACTCGTTGCGGCGTCTTCGACGACAGGGGGGCGCGTAATGCGCGTCACTACGACTACTGACTCAACACCAATAGACCGACGCGCGAGGGACCGCCGGAGAACGTCACCATGTCTAAAAAGAACGGGTCTCGCCGGGGCTCGGTGTGGATCGCCTCGATTCTCCTCAGCGCTGTCCCGCTCGTCGCATCCGCTCACACCCGCTTCGATTTGCCTGCCGAGTCGCTAGCGCGGGCCCTGAAGGATCTTGCGACGCAGGCGGGACTGAACGTCTACTACAGTCCTTCGGACGTGGCCGGATTGAGGGCGGACGCGCTGCGCGCGGACCTGACGCCAAAGGCCGCATTTGCGCGACTTCTGGCCGGAACGCGACTCGTCGCCATCTACGTGGATGCCGATACCGTACGCGTGGAGCCCAAGGCAGCTCGCGAGCGACACTCTGGGGCCATTCCTCCGGTCCCGGAGCGACACGATCCGGCAGCACCGCACACCACGTCTCAGGCATCTGCGGGCGACCCGTCGGGCGCGCCACGCGATCCGTCGTTGGGCGGCGCATCGAGCGGTCCGAATTCGGACTCGAGCACGGCTGGCCACGAGCACCGCAAAACGAAAGCGACCACGCTACACGAGGTAATCGTCACGGGATCGCGGCTGCCGACGACCGCCAAATACAGTTCGCAGGAGGTGCTGATCTACAACCGGCAGGCCATCGATCAAAGCGGCAAGAACTCGATCGCCTCATTTCTCTCGACCCTGCCGCAAGTGCCGGTGACGTCGAGCAGTACCGCATTCGGCCAGTATGGCGCCGTGAGCTTACGAGGCCTCCCGGAAGGAACGACCCTGACGCTTCTGAACGGCCGTCGCCTGGAGAACTCTGGAATCTCCGGGGGCATGGTCTTCGACTTGAACGACATTCCACTCGCTGCGGTGAGCAAAATCGAGGTCGATCCCACCGGATCGTCCGCAATCTACGGCTCGGACGCCATCGGCGGCGTCGGCAACATCATTCTGAAGAAACACTTCAACGGATTCGCGGCGAACGTCAGATACGACTCGGCCAAGAACATTGGGAACATGCGCGCGAGCATGGCGTGGGGACGGCAGTGGCGCCGCGGCGGACTGTCGGTCATTGCCAGTTACAGCCTGGACAGCGGTCTCTCGAGCGCCGATCGGCTCCTGACGGCGAGCAACGATTACCAAGCCTTCGGGGGCCCAGACAACAACTACCCAGCGTGTTTTCCGGGAAATGTCTTCTCGCTCACCGGCGCGCCGCTGCCGGGTGCACCGCCCGGAAGCAATGCGACGTATGCGGAGGTCAGTGGGTCGATGACAGCAGGAAAACCGGCGCTGTCCCAGTTCAAATACGGTGCCTTAAACGAATGCGCCTTTGCCTATGGCGAGTCGATCGAACCGTCACGTCATCGGGAAGGTGTCGTGCTTGAGGGACATTATAGATTATCAGACAGCATAACCGCATTTGCGGAACTAATCTATACACACTTTACGCAAGACACGACCGCTGGATATGAGTCACTGTTTGGAACACAAGGCTTTCAAGACTTTACGGTCTCGGCGGCAAACCCGTTCAACCCATTCGGCGAAACGGTTGGAGTGGCCGAGTCATTCCCGGGGGTTCCTTCGGTAAATATCGATACAACCAACTTTTTTAGGCCATTGGTGGGTCTAAAGGGAACCTTGTGGAACCGCTGGCACTGGGAGGCTTCGGCGTGGGAGTCAAGGGATTTGACCAGTGTAGTTCAGACATACGCGAATCCCAACGATACCGCGATTCAGAACGCCCTAAATTCTTCGAATCCAGCAACGGCGTTGAACCCGTTTGTCGATGGCCCGCCCGCCTCTCTGTCTCTCCTCGGGTCACTCTTTGGAAATGAGAGCTACGAGGAGATGGGTCGGGATGAGTCGGCCCAAGCGTATATCCGGGGGCGTATTGCGCGGCTCCCCGGTGGCCCGGTAAAGGCGGTTGTCGGTGGGGATTATGTTCGCAGCACGTTCTACGAGAATATTGGCAATCTGGGTGTGACCACGTCCAACCCGACGTTAAATTTTAGTAGACAGTACAGTGCGCTGTTTGCCGAAGCGCGGGTCCCGGTGATAGGTAGGCTGGGTCAGCTCACCAGACATTTTATCACGGTGACGCTGGCGGGACGTCGTGACCATTACAGCGACTTCGGCAACGCCAACACTTATCAGTTCGGCCTCAAAGTTGAGCCCACAAAATTCCTTTTGTTGCGCGGCACATATGCCAGTGCATTTGAGGCGCCGACACTGCCGGACTTGTATAGCGCGCAGGTGGCGCAACAAATTCTAATCAACAATCCGGTGACCGGAGCGCCAGAGACGACCGACCTGGTCGGCGGCGGTAACCCGGGGTTACGGGCAATCACGGGTCATTCAACGACGTTTGGGTTTGTGTATACGAGTGAGAGGCTCCGGGGGTTGACATTGGCGGTCACGGAGTGGAACGACAGGGAAAATAATGTCATTCAAAACGTAAATCCGCAGGTCATCGTGGACAATGCGTCGCTGTTTCCGGGGCGAGTGATCACGAACGCCGCGGGTCAAATCGTGGAGGTCAATGACACCGCGACAAATTTTGGCGCGATCGACGTGGCGGGACTGGACTACCAAGGGAGCTACACGCGGACATTGGGTCCCGGCAAGTGGTCGTTCGACGTGGATGCGACGGAGACGTATCACTATCGCCAAGCCCTCGTACCAGGTGCGCCCGAAGTGGAGTCCGTCAGCACGGCGCAAGACGACGGAGACTGGGCGCCTAGATGGAAGGGAACAGTCTCGCTCGGCTGGACAGCAAGGGCGGTGACGGCCGTAGTGTATGGTTACTACACCGGGAAGTATAGTGACTACGACAGCCAGCGTGAAATCGGCAATTTCTGGATCGCGGATGCGAATTGCCGTTGGGCGCTGGGACGAGAAGTGTCTCGCAGTGATAAATACCTGCACGGCACGTACGTTGAGGCGGGTGTGACGAATCTATTCAACAGGTCGGCGCAGTTTTCAAACTTCGACAGTGATTTCATCGGATACGACGCGGCGGAATCCAGTGTTATCGGGCGATCGCTGTACGTGCAGGCGGGCGTGCGTTGGTGAACTGTTCGCAAGCAATGAGGTCGGCGGTGGACCGTATGAGTTAATTAGAGTTTTAATAGGGTTGTTGGAGAACGATTATGCGATCGTACGGTATAAGAATCTCGGCGATGGCGATCATCTGGGGTGGAATGGCGTCGGCAGGTGCGGTCGCGCACGGCATTGGAACACGTCCGGCAACCGTTCGAGTCGGTATAAATATGACGAACCTGGCGTTTGTCGGGTATATGCGTGGGGGGCGGGCATGTGGGATAGGGACGGATTATGAGTCAGTTGCGACATTTTCGCCTCATGGTCGACGGTTTGTCGTTGTTGTGGAAAAGGGAAATTTCAAGCGTGGCGACAACCGGTTTACGATTTTGTTGTGGAAGGAACGGCCCCAGGGGCCGGTCGGTCCGGACCGTATTCTGACGATGAGTTCGTCGACGTACTATCCTGGAATTGATCCGGCGACGTTGAGGTGGAGTGAGGGTGGACGCTCTCTGCTGTTTCTCGGCGCCCGGGGTGGCGGGCACGAGCAACTGTATCGGTTCCAGATTGCGTCGCGTTCGCTGAAGGCGTTGACGCACAGCAAAACGTCGCTTATCAGTTTCAGCATGGATTCGCGCGGAAACGCATGGGCGTATGGTGCGGTAGGTTCTGCGCGGAGCTTATGGAATCGGGAGACGATGATGCATGGCCTGCCGGTTACGACCGAGAGCCTGGAATCTGTGCTGTTCGGAGAGGTCAAGGAGCCGTGGGCCGAGGTATTTAGCTCGCTGTACGTGGCTGGTTCGCGGGGCATTCGCCGGATTCAGCCGCTGCTGGGCAGCCGGTTTTCGTACCAGCAGGGCGGGTTTTTCGAGCGCAGTGTTTCGATGTCGCCGAATGGCCGCTACGTCATCGTTCCGGAGTCGGTGCCGAATCGCAAGATTCCTACGCTCTGGCGGCGATATACCGATCCGCTCGTGCGGTCAGCATTCCCGGCGCTCGCGAGCATACAGGAACACAAAAGTAATGAAGAAGTGTTATTTTCGCGGCTGGTGTTGGTGGATTTGAAGACCGGTCGGAGTCGTATTTTGCTGAATGTTCCGAATCTTCCGGGGATGACTCGACCGGTCGTCTGGGCGCCGGATAGCCGGGATGTGGTCATTAGCCGGACGCTGTTACCGATCGTGGTGGTTGGCGGTCGCGCGGTGGGAGGGAGATCGAAGCGGCAGACGGTTGAAGTAAACATTCGCACCGGCGCGGTGACGCCGGTCGGTCGACAATGCGCTGCAGCGGTTCACTGGAACTCGAAGGGCCTGCAGTGCACCGGCGTCATATCGAGTGCTGATCGGAGAGTCGGTCGCTTGCTCGCCGGAAATAGCCATCATAGGTCTCGGAATTCCGGTTGTCCGGTGCCAAGGGAGGTGCATTTCAGGATGTCGAGGAATGGACGCTGGCGTCTGGTAAACGGCGCTGGGGCGCCGGCGCTGGATGTGTTCCTCAGAGAGGGCCTGAATAGGCCTCCGGAGTTGTACTATCGGAGGCGAAACGGGAAGCACGCTCGGCTCCTGTGGAATTTGAATCCACAATTGTCGCAGATAGATCTATCGCGAGAGCGATTAGTGACGTGGGACTGGTCGAAAGGTCGTCCAATCACGGCAGGCCTGTACTACCCGGCGGATTATCAGCCGGGTAGGCGGTACCCGTTGGTGATTCAGACGCATGGGTTCCAGTCTGGGCGTTTTGCCTATTGGGGCGCATTCCCGACGTCGGATGCGGCACAGCCGTTGGCGGCGGACGGTATGTTCGTTCTTCAGGTTAATGATATGGACTGGAGGCTGTTTGAGGGCCACAAGTATGCGCAGCTGGAAGAGGTGCGCAGAGCGATCAAAATCTATCGGACGGTGATCACCTATTTGGCAGGAAAGGGTCTGATCAATCCGCGCAGAGTGGGCATCATCGGGTTCAGTCATACGTGCTTCTTCGTGGATTGGGCATTGACGCACGATCCTCACCTGTTCGCGGCGGCTTCAGTCACGGAAGGTGGGGACGGTAGCCCTATGGAATATATGTTGAGCTTGATGAATTCGGTGGATACGCGGTCACTGTACGGTGGGCCGCCATTTGGAAGGACATTGAAGTACTGGGTGAAGCGGGCGCCCATCTTCCACGTGAACAGGGTCCACACGCCGCTGCTTCTGGTGATCCCGCACCCCAAGGTCACCACGCTATACGAGTGGGAGTGGCTGCATGGGCTGCGCGAGTTGAACAGGCCAGTGCAGATGCTGGTACTCGACGGGCGGATCAAGGATCTCCATACCATGCAGGTACCCAGGAGTATCGCGGTGGCTTCGGGGGAGAGCGTCGATTGGTTCGACTTCTGGTTGAACGGTCAGGAGCCGAGCGGTCCGGCGACGCGCAGGGAGTATCGGCACTGGGAGCGATTGTGCGCGGAACAGAAGCGCGAGAATCCCGGCCGACCGGTGTTCTGTGTGACCCGGAGGCCACGGAGGGATGCGCATGGCGGTGTTCGGACCGCGGCGTCAGCGGGGCTGAAGTTGCTGCAGCCAGGTCTCGCACGCCAGGTAGTCCATGATGCGCGTGGGCGGGACGGACAGAAAGGGTTGATCCGGCGTCAAGTAGCGTTCTAGTTTCGTGCGGTCGAGCAGGCCGTGCCGGACAAGGTGTCCGTCGAGGAGGCGGTGGCGTAAGAGCGGGAGGTTGTGACGAACCACGTGCTGCCAGTACTGTGCCGAGGTGCCCTTCACGGTTCGGCGCGTGATCTCTGCGGGCAGGAGGTCGCGGAAGGCGCGCCGGGCCAGGCCGCGGGAGATCCCGTTCGCGAGCAGGACGTAGGTGGGGATCCGCAGCGCGAGTTCCACGACGGGCTGGACTGCGAGGGGATGGATGGCGGGTGCCACGGTCTCGCGATGATAGATGTTGTAGTAAAAGGGAATGGAAAGGGCGACTCCGAGGCTGTGGATGCGTTTCCCCGGACAGAGCGCGGTGGCCGGCTCCAGCCAGGGATGCGGATAGCTGCTCGTCGAGATGTCGTGGAATGTATCGTCCCGAAGCAAGTGAGGTTGCCGCATGGGATCGATAGGTTGGGGGAGCGGCGCATGGCGGATTCCGTGGCGGAAGACTTTGCGCGATACGCCGAGAAGCGATTCGCCGCTCAAGTGGGTTGCGTTCAGGATCTGCTGAGTCAAACCGGTCCGGAACGGGTGACGGAATGCGTAATCCAAGGCGCCCACGGGGCGCTGAGTGGCATAGAAGACGGTGTCGCCCCCATGTCCGGAGAAGCAGGCCGTGGCTCCTGTCTCGGTGGCGGACGCACACTCCGCGGCGTCATCCTCGTAGCTGAAAACATATGCCGACGGCACGGGGGCGAGCGGAGCCTGCGCTGTTCGAGGGTCCCGAAGGTCGAGGAGGCGCTTCTCGTACTCGGTCAACGGGAAGCTGCAGGCTCGGGCGACGACGCGGGCGAATTCCCGTTCATCGCCACTCGATGTCAGACGGAGCAGCTTTGCCCGATCTTCCGGTGCGAGCCCGATCGGGAGGGCGAGGGCTTGTGGCGTGACGTCGGAAGAGGGCATGAAGAAGTTGAGGCAATGAACCTGTGGTCGGCGGGCCTGTCGGGCCATGCAGGTGGCGACGATGGAGGAGTCGAGCCCACCGGAGAGCAAAAGAAGAATGCGATCGTGTGCGGCAGTCAACGCGTCGATCGAGTCCATCACAACGGTGCGCAGGGCGGCGGCGGCCTGGGACTCGTCTTCGATCGGATCCGCGACGCAGAATCGATCCGGGTGCCAGAGTGTGGTGCGCTTTGCGCCACGGTCGGCGAACGTGGTCCATTCGCCGCCGGGGATATCCTCGATCTCGGTCACGGCGCAGTGTCGCGAGGGCTGGTAACCGAGCGCCAGGCGGGTGGCGAGGTATGACCAATCGACAGTGAGCGCTGGGGCGACGTAGCGTACGAGATCCGCGAAATCAGAGAATAGGACGTGGACGCCGTCCCAGTTCATGTGAAAGCACGCCAGGGACGCGGTGGGTTCCCGAAGCAGGCTGCACCGCCCCGATCCGGCGTCCCGGACCAGCGCGACATAGTTGCCCCAGTAGTCCGCCACCAGGGCGTGGCCCCCGGAAGTGATGATGCGTCGGGTGTTCGGCTCGTCGAGATCGCCGACGGCCGTGCTGGAGGTATCCGCGGACCGGCGCAAGAGGCTGCCGAGAATTACGCCTTGCGCCCGAGCGAGTGTGTGCAGGCATGGAATCTTGGACTGCGGCGGTTGATGTGCAACCAGTACGCCGGGATGGCGGTACACCAGGGTCCACGGCGGCTCACCGCTGAGGCGCAGCGCCACGTTTTCTAGCCGAGCGGTGCGCTCTTGATCCGAGGAATTCCAGAGGAAGGCGAGGTAGCGATGCATCGGCCGGTCACGCGACGAGAATGACGGTGTAGTGGCGCGCTCTCTCGGCGTCCTCGTTCAGGGCGACATCGGCATATTGGACCCAGCAGTGGGCGGACCAGGGATTGAGGGTCACGGCGAACACCCAATGGGGAAAGCAGCCGTACCGCGCCAAAAACTCCAGGAGCGCGAGGGAATCGAACAGGCATAGCGCGTCTTTCGGAAATAGCGGACGCATGCGGTGAAAAAGCGCCACGACACGGCGGAGTTCGGACAGATCGGGCGGGTGTTCGGGCGTTCGGAACCTGCGGCGGCGTTCGACGGCGCGTACGGTATCTTCGATGCTCCTGTGCCTCAGACGCCACGCGGAGACTAGACAGGCGGTGAGAAATCGCCTGACGTGGCGCAGGCGGACGCGCGGGAGATCTGTATTGCCGGCGGCCAGGAAGTCCTCGCAGGGTAGAGGGAGGCTCTGGCGCGTCATCGGCGTCGGGTCTACTCCCCGAGCCAACAGGTGTCCATTCAGGAGTTCGGTCAGGAGCGCCGAGCGAGCGCCTGTGTTTGCCCCGGGGTTGGACGGGTCGACGAGGAGTGCTCGTTCAATGGCCCCGGGAGCGGGCATGAACAGCGTGGCGAAGAGCCGGGCTTTCTCGCCCGTGAGCAGGCTGTACTGATCGGCCCGCAGGTCCATGAAAATCACCGAATCTTGGACGACGGTGTAGTGCACGTGCTCGGGAAAGTGATAGCAGTCCACGGCGTTTCGGTGCGCGTCCGAGATTGCAGAAGGCGGGCGTGCGGGCCGCACAGCCCGCATGCCCGCCGTGACGTCTTGCAACGTCATCGCTAGCAGGTCAATCCCGCTACAGAGCCCGTGATTGATACGGGAATACCGGTTCCGCAAGGGGGCCGATCTTTCCGCTCTTGGTCTCCGTCGAAACATTGCCGAGTGTGATCATGACGATTCTCCTGAACTAAGTGATGTCGTTCGCCGCTTCGGTCGCGGCATGACTATGGTTGATGTTTGACTGCTCGCCGTCAACGAACGGGAGATCCGTGTGTCAGGAGAGTGCGGCGGACGGTGTGTGTTATCTAAAGTTGCCGCTCGACAGTGTCGCGAGGCGCCGGTGGACGGTCGCAAGGCGCGGAAATTTCTGGAGTTTTTTTCAGGATTAATGTTGGAGGCGACGCTGTCGCGGCTTCGGCTTGTCGCTGTGGCGATGCCGCTTCGCGAGGTCGATCGCGAGGCGGCGCATGTTGGGGTGCCAGGTGTGAGGTTTTTATCGGATCAAGCGCGCATCTTTTGACCCTGCTGTGAAATTTGAAAGCGGGGCGAGTCAGGATGAATGACGAGCGGGGTTGACGACTGTCGAGCGCGGGAACACGCTGTCCTCGGGCTGTATGTCCGAGGTGGTCCGTGGATCGGCGCGAGACTGTCGACGGCGATGGGGCGGGCGCCGCGGGCCCGCCACGGGGGGCGGTGGGCGCACTCCTTCGATTCGAGCAGCACTGTCTGTGGCGGCCGGAGCGTCTGCGCGATCTGAGCATGCCGGGATCTGTCGGGCCGTATCTTCCGGAGCGCGGAGCGATCTTTCGCCTGCCCTGCTTTCGGGTCAGGGAAACGTCAGTGGTGCGCTACGGACCGCCGTCCGGGGCGGCCGGGGAAGGCGGTTGGGGGTGCTGCGACGTCGGACTCGGCGAGGTGTTGTTGCCGGTGCATCCGGTGGAGAGGGCCCGATACGCGGCGGCGCTGCAGGCCCCGGCGGACGGCCCGCGGTTGTGGGCGACGCCGACGTCGAGCACGCGGACCGTCCTGATGTGGCCGGAGGATTGTCCGGATGCGTTGAGCTTCGTCAAACTCTCGCTGGTTTCTCGTGAGTTGGGGGACCGGGCGTTGACGCGAAGTCGGGTGGCGCGCAGCGTGGGGCTGTCTTGGCTGGTGTGGCGGGAGCGCGCGAAGCTCCCGCGGGCCATACGGTTCTTTCCGGAGTGGCGGGGCGTGGTGCCGCGGGCGCTGCCCGCGGGGGGCAGCATATTCCGGGGCATTCCGCCGGAGATTCTGGACGGACGGGTCATTCCGGCGCCGCTGTTCGCGCTCATGGGCGGCAGCGAGGGTCATCCGCCGTTGTTGCGCCGGCTCGTGGAGCGAATGGGGCCCGGCGGCGGGGAGGCCGTGGAAGCTGCGCTGCTCACGCAGTTTGCGCGGCTGTGGGTCGATCTGGTGTTCGACTTCGGCCTGATCCTCGAGGCGCATGCGCAGAATCTGCTGCTCGCACTGTCGCCCGATGGCGTTCCGCTCGGCGGTTTCTATTACCGGGACTTCGAGGGTCTGACGGTCGATTGGGCGTTGCGGCGCGCGAAGGGTCTGCCGGAGGGGGATCTGCCGTATGCCTGCGAGTGGTTCCCCACCTACGAGACCTGGGGCTACCCGCTGTACCAGTTGGTGTCGATCAAGCTGCTGATCAGTCTGTTCGATTATCTCGAGCTGGTGCTGGGGGAGATCGAGTCCGCGCTGCTGGCGTGGCAGGCCGCCGGCATGGTCGCCGGGCGCAAGGTCCGGGCGGGGGAGCTGACGGGGCGGTTCTCCGGCTGTCTCAGAGGCGCGATCGCGGAGAAATTCAGGATCCGTGAAGGCGCGGACTACGATGTGCGGCGGCAGCCGAAGCGCTTCGTGAAGTTCCTGATGCAGGTGCGGCGGGAGGTCATGCGCGCCGGCGGGGGAATCCGGCCAACAGATCCGGCCTGAGCGTCGCCGGCGCGCTTCAGGGTGTCAGCGAACGCAGCAGGCAGGCGAACAGCGCCGGCTGGAGCGCCTTGAGCTGCTTGCGCAGCGCCAGATCCTCGGCTTCGACGCCGGCGGCGCGTGCCGCGAGCCAGCGGTGCACCAGACGGTAGTGGTTCTCGGCGGGACTGCTGCCGAGGGGCAGATCGACAGGCAGGTGGCGCGCGAGGGCCGGCTCATGCAGCAGCAGCCAAGCCGGGAAGTCATCCGTATTCAGCGTCTCGATGTCGGCCTCGAGAAATCGCTGCCAGAGCGCATGCAGTTGCGAGTTCCGGAGCATCTCGATCGCCACGTCGGCCTCGCGCGGGGCTTGCCAACACAACTGAAACCACGCGGCCAAGCCCTCGGTGCGGTGTCGTTGCCGCAGGCTGCTGAGCACGAGCCGCACGCCGAGCGCAGCGTGCCGCCACCATTCGGGCTCGCTCAACACGCTGGCCCGTACTTCGTCCCAATCCTGCGCCTGGGTCCACGCATAGCTGGCGTGCAGCTGTGGCTCCTGCGGCGAGTAGGGTTGGGCCCGCACCGCCTCGGCAAGTCGCCGCCACTGCGGCCGCAGCAGCTCTCGGGCGCGTGCGCCGAGCAGGCGGTGTGCACTCGGGGTGATCGCCGTGATGAATTCCAGCAGCTCGCCGGCGTCGCGAACCGGCCGGTGCATTCGCTCGAGCGACTCCAGCAGGCGATCGAAAGCCGCCAGGTCGGGGTGGTTCGGCTCCTTGGCATAGAGGGCGTCGAGCAAGCGCGCCGCCTCGGGCGCGGTTCCGTCCGCGAGGGCAGCCGCGAGGCCGGTGGTGAGTGCGACCACTGGGTTGTGGAAGAAGAGGTCCATTTGCGGCCCGCTTTGCGCGGGGACGTAACGACACGCGAGCAGCGCTGCCAGCCGCGGATCATCGCTGAGCGGCGGCGCGGCACCTACGGCGCCGGGGGCAGGCACGCCGAGCTCCTGATGCTCCTCCTGCAGGCCGAGGGCACGGGCGTGGGCTGCGGATTGCTCGAGCTCCGCGCGAATCGATTCGCGACTTCCCATCAGCGCCTCGTCCAGCACTCGGATCTCCCGGCGCCGCCAGGCCGCGTAATCGGCCGGCCGCAGCCGGCCGGTTGCAAACAGGAACTCGAGCGGCGTGAAGGCGCCCTGCTCGAGCAGCAGGGCGTCGACCTGGGCTTGCAGGTCGGCGGAGACTGTGCTCATGGCGCCAGCAGTCTTTCCCGGTCGGAGACGGTCAGCGACAGCGGCGAGCCGCTCGTGCCGGCGTGGAGTCCGGTGGCGCCCGCGCGGATTGCTCCCATCAGCCGACCGTAGGGAATGACCCGCTTGAGCACCCGCACCTCGAAGAATCGTCAGCTCGTCAATGGAGCCGGAAATAGCTCTCGGGCGGACCGAGATAGCTGGCGGGCGCGCGCGGCACTGTCGGGCCATGGCTGCCCGGACGTCGCGGCGTGTGCGGATTGGGGAAGGCGACGATGAGTTTCTCCACCACCACTCCCGGATCGATCATACGGAACTTGAGCGTGTGGTAGCCGGGGGAGGGCACGTAGAGAAGGGTGGTGACTTTGCGCACCCCATCGGTGACGGCCTTGGCCCACGCCGCGTACGAATGATTGGCGAGCGCATTGACGATCTTCGGTGGCTGATTGTCGAACGAGACGGCATAGCGTACACCGCGATTCGGTAGAGCCTGCAACGTCGGGGCGAGGATGGCGGTGACGCTGCACACGCCGTGGTTGAACAGGTACATGCGATAGTCGAGCGTCGGGGCTGGCTTGGGCGGCAGGATGCTCTTGGCGGTGACCGGGAAGACCGTCATGGCGGAGAGCGTTTCGCCGTAGTTGGGGATGTTGGCCCAGTGAACGCCGTCAACCGCCGTGCGGCCGGTGAAGTGCGCGGCATCGATGGAGACGTAATGGTTGGCCTCGACAAAGCCGCGCAGGCCGGCGCGGGAGGGAAACGCGGGATCGAATGCGCGGACCCTGACGGTGATGCTCGGGCCGTTTTTCTGCCGAATGACGATGACGCCGTGGTTGCGGCCGGGGGAGACTTTCGTCCAATCAATGCTGACCCGGAGGTGGCGGCCACGGACGACGGTTCCGGTGGTGACGCCGAGGTGGATCCAGGGTTGGCTCGCTCGGGCCGTGAACGTGAACGGTCGATTGCCGCGATTGAAAATGGCGATGTCGCGTGTCTGGCGATTGAACACGTCAAAGGTGGGCAGGGACAGCTTTGGCTTGGGGAAGGGGCCGGGTGCGGCCACCGCGCTGCCTTGCACGGCCACGGCCATGTGCGGCCCGTTGAGCGGCTGCACCCAGGAAACAGCCGGCATGATATTGACCGGCGGCTGGTTCCAGTTGAAATAGCCGATGTGGGTCTGATCCATCATGTGATCCCACTTGCCGTCCTCGATGCCGTGGTTGTACTTCCAGCTGAGTGCGGCATCTTCCGCAAACAGCTTGCGGGCCCGGTCAGCGAGCGCATTGGTGCGCACGCGGCCCTGGCGCGCATAAAGGGCGTTCTTTCCCGCGGTGATGTACAGTTCGTTGACGACGCCCGAGGCCTTCAGCGGATAGAGCACCAGCTCGTAGAAGGCGGCGCGATAGGCTTGCGGCAGTTCCTGATTGATGCGCTCGGCCGCGGCGGTGAGCGACTGCCATTGGCGATACACACGTTGGGCCTCCTCGTAGTGGATCAGGCTGAAGGTGGTCGGCGTGAGATCCTGCGGCTTGCAGCGGCCGTTGAGCTTGGTATAGCCGGCGATCAGGCGAGCGATCTGCCGCGCGTATTTCGGCCCAAAGTTATCCGCGGCCCACTCCTGCGTATAGCGGTGCAGGTTGGCGGCGGTCCACCGCGATGGATTCCACGCCAGGGTCAGAAAGAATTCCATGGGGAACAGCTTCGGCTGCAGGTCACCGACGTTGACCACCCAGATGCGCGTGGCGCCGTACTTCCAGGCGAGGTCCATCTGCTGCCAGATCTTGGCAATGGGGTAGGTATCGACCCATTTGTACGAGCGGGGGGCGCCGACATAGTCGAGGTGATAGTAGATGCCGTTGCCGCCGCTGCGGTTGCGCTCCGCGGCCGTGGGCAGGTGTTGCAGGTTGCCCCAGTTGTCGTCGCTCCATAGCAGCGTGACATCATCGGCGATGTGCAGGCCTTCCTGGTAGTAGCGGTAGACCTCCTTGTAGAAGTCGAAGACCTGCGGAACCTTGTCGATGTCGGGATTGACGATCTGGCGCAGGATTTGGCGCTGCTTGTGGATGATGCGTTGCATGAGCGCAACGTTGCCGGAGTCCGGCATGGGCGTATCGTTGTGGCCGCGCATGCCGAGGGTGACGATCTGGCGGAACTGCTTGTCGCGGGTCATGCAGTGGCGCCAGAACTTATCGATGCGCTTGCTGTTGGTGAGGTAGTTCCAGGGGCCGTAGCTCGGCTGCCACTCCTTCTCCGCGCACATCATCGGCTCCTCGTGCGAGGTGCCCATGATGATGCCGTATTTATTGGCCAAAATCGGATTCTGCGGGTCATCGACCGCGAAGGCGCTGTTCCACATCGCCGGCCACAGATAGTTGGCGCGCATACGCAGCAGCAGATCGAACACTCTGACATAGAAGTGATGGTTGTAGAGCCCATAGCGCTTGTCGACCCAGTCGGTGAGCGACGGCGCCTCGTCGTTGATGAAGATGCCGCGGTACTTCACGGCCGGCGGGCCCACGACCCAGCGGCCGGGCGCGGCATACAGCACCGCGTGGTGCTTGGGCGGAACATCGGCCCACCAGTACAACGGCGAAACACCGATGTCGTCGGACAGATCGTAGATGCCGTAGATGGTGCCGAGCTCGTCGCTGCCGGCGATGACCAGCGCGCGCCGAATGCCGGGCGCGGGGTTGTCGACCACTTGGGTCACGGTGGCTTCCCACTGGCCCCGAATGGCGCGGACGTCGAGCTTGTGCTCGCGAGCGAGCCGGTCCACCACGCGGCTTTTCCCGAGAGTACCGATGATGACGACGTCTCCGGACGGGGGAGTGGCGGCGTCGATTAATTGCGGTGTGACGCCGGTGACGCGGTCGATATCCCGCTGCAGGCAGTGCGCGGCGTGGATGACGCCCCACCAATCATGCGGATCTACGTAGAGTTTCGCGGTGGCGCCGTTTCGCGCCAGCCTGAACCCGCCCGACACCGGGACGTACTGGATATATCGCGGCTGGCCGACGGCGTAGCTGGTCGTCGGGAAGGCGGCGAAGGCCAACAGCACGAGAGCTGCCGCAACGCCATGGGAGAATGCCGCGGGCGAGGCGGCCGAACGTCGCGATGGCTTTGACAGGAGGGTTGCCGGGGGCGCAGGTTCGCCACGGCGATCGCGCCGCTTGCGATTATTTAGCGCGTAAGTCATTGACCGAAAAAATGTTCCGAGCGGTCCGGCGGCGAGGCGTCGTCCGGCCGCACTCAGAACACGAATTCGATCATGCCTTCGTCCATGGCCTGGATGATCGCCGCTGCCATGTGGGGGCAATATCCCTGCTGGCGCAGGCGAAGCCGTTCCTGGAAGTATTCGCATTTACAGACCCACAGGCGGTCGTTGCCCATCTGGTAACAGGCAACTTCCTGTCCTTCGATATTGAACCGGAAGATCTTATCAGTCTCGGTTGAAGTCATGGCTCTGTGCCGCCTTTTGCCATGGAATCGGTCGGGTGAGCAGAGTATCCCGCGTCCGCCGCGTCGGAGGGGCTGTCGCGTGCTTCAAATCCCCTCTGGCACGTCGCAACCGGCAGGACGACGTACTATCTTAAACCCGGGTCGGCGGCTGTGGCGCGGGAATTGTTCCGTCCGACCGCAGCACTGGGGCGCAATGACCTGGGGCAGGCCCGCGCGCGGCGCGATGTGGGGGCCGGGCGCGCCGCACCGCGGACAGATCCGCCAAGTCACGATCACGGTCACGATTGCTCTGGGAGATGGCGCGGTCGGCTTCATGCGGTGGCCGTGCCCTGAAGCTGTGCGCGCCATGACGCGGCGTAGGCGCCGTTGTGCCGCAGCAGGCTGGCATGCGTCCCGCGCTCGACGATGCGCCCAGCGTCGAGTACCACAATCTCGTCGGCGTGCACGACGGTCGAGAGCCGGTGCGCGATCATCAAAGTAGAGCGGCGCTCGGAAATCTCGCGCAGGCGCGCCACGATGTCCTGCTCGGTCCGGCTGTCGAGCGAGGCGGTGGCTTCATCGAAGACATAGAGGATCGGGGACGTCAGAACCGCCCGGGCGATCGCGACGCGCTGGCGCTCGCCGCCGGAGAGCTTCACGCCCCGCTCGCCGACCTGGGTATCGTAGCCGTCCGGGAGGCTCATGATGAACTCGTGAAGGTGGGCGATGCGGGCGGCTCGCTGGACATCCGCGAGGGTCGCTCCGGTGCGGCCGAATGCGATGTTGTAAGCCAACGAGTCGCTGAACAGCACGGTGTCCTGAGGGACCACGGCGATGGCTCGGCGCAATTGCAGCAGCGACAGCTGGGATATCGGCACGTCATCGAGCAGGATGAGTCCTCCGTCCGGCTCGATCAGGCGGGTCAGAAGCCGCACGAGGGTCGATTTTCCCGATCCGCTCGAGCCCACGACCGCCAGTGTGCGCCGCGCCTCGATCCTGAAGCTGATGTCTCGGAGTACGGGGCGGCCGCGGCGATACGTCAGGCTGACTTGGTCGAACGCCAGCGCGCCCGGTCCGGTGGGGGCTCCCGCCGGGCTCCGGGCGGCCGGTTCGGGCGTCTCGCGAAACAGCCCAAGCATAGTCTCGAGCATGGCCATGCCCTGGGAGAAACCCTGCGCGGCGTAGCCGAGCGTCTCGACGGGCCGCAGCAGCTGCAGCATGTAGGCGTTGACCAGGACGAAGTCGCCAAGGGTCATGCGGCCGGTGCGCACATCGACGGTCGCGTACCCGGTGGTGGCGGCGAGAAACGCCGCGAAGATGCTCGCCACGAGCAAGCCGTTACCGGCAAACCGGCGATAGAACGCGACCCATGCGTGCTCGCTGCGCGCCAGCGCCTGTCCGACCCGCTCCTGCAGCGCCGATTCGGCCGCGAAGTATTTCACGGTCTCGTAGTTGAGCAGACCATCGGTGAGGGCTGCGCTGGCGTGCACGCGGGCGGCGGACGCCACGCGCGCAGTCGCACCCAGAGTCGCCGCCGAGTAGCCGAACACCGCCGCATAACATAACAACGCGCCGCAGAACAGGGCGAGGAACACCGGGGGGGCCATGCGCCACAGGACCACGATGACCGTTGCCAGCTCCACGGTGACTGGCAGGACCGTGAACACCAGGTGGTGCAGGATCATCTGCAGGCCTTCCAGGCCGTTGGTGAGCGTCTCGTTGACCGCGCCGGTCTGGCGGTCCAGATGGAAGCGCAGCGGCAGGTGCAGCAGATGCGCGAACAGCCGCTCGCTGAGGGTGCGAAACATCCGCCGCTCGATGCGCCCGTACACCATCCCGCGCAATTCCCCGGCCGCCCGGGCGAGCCACTGGCTGAGCGCGTACAGGGCGACCAGCAGGAGCGCCGGCTCAGATGCCCTGCCGCTGAAGCCGTCGACGATGAGTTTCAGGGCGATGGGGCCGAGGGCCGTCAGCACGGCGGCGCAGATCACCAGCACCAGGACCAGGGCGAGCCTGCGGCGTACGAACGGCGTGGCTTCCCGATAGAGGATATCGAGCACCTGCGCAAGCCGGGTACCGTTCCCGGACATCTACAGCGGCCCGTAGGCCGGACTCGGCCGCGATGCGCGCGGCTCGGGCTCGGGCGCCGATGTGGGCAGATCCGGGAACAATTCGCCGGTGGTGAGCGCGAAGTATTGTGGTTGCGTGCGCCGGTGCCGGTCGATCAGCGCGCGCAGGTCCGAACTCGTGACGCCGAACCATCGGCCCACTGTTCCGATCCGCGCCGTCCCGGTTCGCATGGCATACCAGGCCACCAGCGCGCGGGCGAGTGCGCCCCGGTGGGTCGGGGCGCAGGCGACGCGGGGCTCGGCATGCAGCACCGTCCACATCACTGCCCGCAGCAGTTCTTCGGGAGACGGCGCCGGCACGGGCGTGCGGCACCGGCTGCGCGCCGTCTGCCGGAAGGTGCGCTCTCCGATGACGGGCCGCGCGAGCAGGTCCGCGATGGCGGGACTGTCGGTGCCTGCCATGAACTCGAAATAGGCGCCGGGACCGACATGACCTAGAGCCTCCAGGGCCGCGCGCAGCGCGCTCAGGACGAAGCGCGCCGGCGGCGCTCGTCTGCCGCAGTGGATCAGGCTGGAGCTGAACGGATGAGTGCCGGCGCGGCGCCGTGCGCCGGGTGTTTCCCGTCGTTGCACGTAGCGCACCGCGTAAGGGAGCTTCGCCGGCTGCAGGAGCTGTGCCTTGTACCGGCGCGGAAAGAGCTTCTCGGGCCGCGCTGAGCGAATGTCCTGCCTGAGGTGGCGCGCATAGCGCGACAGCAGGTCGTGCATCAGCCAGGACAGCGGCGCGCCGCCGCTCTGCAGCACGATCAGCGCGGCGTTCGGCTCCGTGACATAGGCGTGAACCCAGGCGTCGTATTGCTCGCACAGGTCCCACAGCAAACGCTCGAAGACCTCGACGTGCGGCGCGTGGGCGCGCGGATTCTGCGGGAACCGCCGGAACAGGTCCGGGGCATAGAACACGTGGCCGCCGGGCGGGCCGCCGGCGCTCACCAGGTGCAGAGCGCCCGGGAATTCACAGCGCCTGGGGCGTGCCATGGTGTGCTCTGCGAGGCCTGCGCGCGCATCAGCGCGCGCGCGCGGCGTACTCGCCGCAGTCGCGGCCGGTCAGGACCGCGACCACGGCCTGGGTGAGGGCCTGTTCGAGGCGCTCGTCGAGCCGCGCGTTGGGGATTCTCAGCACCACGTCCCGGCGTTGCCGCTCGATGCGCAACAGCGGCTCGCCCGCCGGGCCTTTCACCACGCGGCTCGTGCTTCGCCGAGCGCCGCGCCCGGCGGCGCCGCGCTCGGCGAGCAGCAGCTCATAGACCGACACCGCCGGCGGGCGTGGCATGCGCTGCTGCACGGCCCGGGCCCGCTCGGCGAGCATACGACGCCGATCGTCACTCCAGGCCTTGTGCAGCTCGACGGCCCACGATTCCAGGATGTCGTGCGGCGTGGCGAATGCGCCGAGGATGACCGCCGGCAGCTCGGCGAATTTCAACAGCCGGCTAACCTGCGTGGGGGTGATGGCGAGCTCGCGCGCCATCTCTTCCTGGGAGCCGAACAGATTCCGGCGCAGCAGCTTCGCCAGCCACAAGCCGCGCTCGTAGGCGCTGGCCTGCTTGCGCAGAGTGTTCTCGGCTTCGACGGCCACGGCCGCTTGCCGGTCCGTGAGTTCGCGGATCTCGACTTGCAGCGCAACCTTCAGCTGCCGGGCGACGAACAGCCGGCGCGTGCCGCAGATCACCTCGATATCGAAGTCCGGGTCGCCGACGAGCATCCGGCCGATCACCGGAATAATCTGGCCGTCGCGAGCGAAGCTGTCGATTTCGGCCCGGCACGACGCCTCGGTCACGTCATCTTCGATCCGCTCATTGAGCGTCCAGATGCGGCAGCGGAATGGATCGGCGGTCACGAGCGGTCCGCAGTCGCGGGCGGGGCGCGCGCTCACGGGGCTTCTCGGTCGGCCCGCGGCTCGTGGGCGTAGAACTCGCGCAGCTCGCGCTCGCTGCTCTCGGGTATGGCATCGACGGCGGGCAGGGTATGCGAGGCGGTTCGGAACAGCACCGCCGGATCCTGCCCTTCGTATCCGCCCAGGTTGGGACGATGAATGCGATAGCCGAGCAGGTCGCGCAGCGCGGGCGGGAACTGCCGGGCGACGGCCGGCGGATAGGACAGGAAGGCGTTCTCGTACTGCTTCAGCCAGCCCAGGCAGTAGCTCAGGATCAACCCGGTCCGGGGCCGGTCACTGCGATTGGCGCCCGCGCAGTGCGTCAGGGAGCCGAGGTACACCAGCGCTGAGCCGCGCGGCATGGCGGCGACCGTGGCCTGCGCCAGATCGAGCTCGCGCGACAGGCGGGCGAACTGGCTGCGGGGCCAGAGCAGAGTGGCACCGTTGTCGGCGGTGAAATCCGACAGTGCCCACATGACATTGACCAGGTACTCGATGCCGCCCTTTGGGCACGGCCACATCTCCTCATCCCGATGCGGCACCTGCTGCCGCTCGCCGGGGTGCAGGCGCACCGCCTGGGTCAGGTTGAGTTGATACCAGTCGCAGTGCGGACCGAGCACCGCGTCGAGCAGGCTCAGCATCAGCGGATGCAAGATCAGCGCCTGGGAGGCCGGCGATTTCAGCGGCACGGAACCGAATCGGGTGGTGTTCCAGCCGTAGAAGTCGCCCCGGCAGCGCGGGGTCGCCGTGAACCATGGATCGAGCTGCGCATTCAACTGGTTGACGCTCTCATCGGGCAGCAGCCGGTCGAAGATGACGTAGCCGTTGGCGCGTAGCAGGTCGAGCGGCGTCGGGGATTGATGGACCCGGGCCGCCGCGTGCGGCGCGTTCCCGCTAATCGACGCGAACGGCTCAGTCATGGCCGTGCTCCTCCAGTGGCTGAGGGGAGCGCGGCGTGCGCCGGCGGCGGCAGGGGGGCGAGGGCCGGCAGGCGCGTGGCGGGGATCGGTATGCCGTGCTCCCGGCGCACGGCGCGCAGCCCCGCAGGCGTGATGCTCGCGGCGGCGGCCGCAACCTCCTCGGCACCGCAGCCGAGGCGGGGGCCCAGGGCTCGCGCCTCCCAACCGCAGTGCAGCAGGAGGCGCAGCAGAGCGCGGTTCACCGCGAAGACCACCACCTCGATGCCGTACAGCAGAGCGGTCTCGAGCACGCCGCACACCATTTCCCAGATCAGCCGGTGCGGGCGGCCGCCGTGCAGACCGGGCGCCACGCACAAGCGCGACACCTCCCAGACTGTCGGGCCGCGCGGAATCGCCGCCAGGCATGCGGCCGGGAACAGCTCGCTCATCAGGTGCGGTCGGTCCGTCGGCAGCAGCCGCACCGAGGCGAGCACCGGGCCGGTGAGCTGGTCTTTGGCGAGCAAATAGACCGTATCGTCGCGGTCGTAGCGGTCGATCTCCCAAACCCCAGTCACGGGAACGTTCCAGCCGGCGCGGTCGACGAATATGACTTTGCGCTGGCGATGCATGGTCGCCAGGTCGGCGGCGAACCCTGAGCGGTTCTCGGCGTTGACAAGAAAGATCATTGCACCCTCCGGGCTTTCCTACCGTGGAGCAACCCTGCCGGATGTAGGGGCCGATGAGGATCCTCTGATCAGAGGAGGGCACGGCCGGCTGGGCGACCGTCCGTCGGCACGGTTGTTGCATCCGCCGCGGGCCCGGACTGGCCGCGACCGCGAGGTGCTCGCCTGTGCCTACTTCGGTTGCCCATCGGTGCCGCAGATCTGTCCGGTTCTGAGCGCCTGAACCACGGCTTGCATGCGTGTGATCACGTCGAAGCGCTGCTTGGCGTGCTCGATGTGGTAGTGGACCGTGACTTGACTCAACCCCAACAGCCGGGCGATCTCCCAGTCGGTCTTGCCGCGCGCGACGAGCGTCAGGCATTCTCGCTCGCGTGTCGTGAGCTCCGCGGGGCTGCTGTTTTCGATGTGGGCGCGCCCGGTGCAGGCATACAGGCACAGGGCCAGCAACCGCACGGTGGTGTAGCTGCGCGGGTCGAGCGCGCCGCTCGCGGGAACCACCGAACACGAGGCTCGGGGCGAACCGGCGGTCGCGCGGCCGTGGAGCGGGATTGTGTAGCCGTGCGCGATCCCGAAACCCGCCGCTTCCTCTAGAACGATGTGCTGCGCCTCGCTGATCGGTCGCGCCTCGAAGGCCGCATCCCAGAAGAACGGCCGGACCGTGCGCGTGGCGAGCTGCAGCACCGGGTCGATGCGGAAGTGTCCGGCCGCGCGGAAGCGCCGCGCCCATGCGGCCGGGTAGTTGTGCAGTAGCACCGGCCGCAGGGTCGGATCAGCCGGATCGGCGTGCAGGCAGTAGGCGAAGTGGCGGAAGCCGAGAGTCGCGATTGCGGCGCCGAACGCCGCGTCGATGTCGAGGAGCGAGCTGTGCTCGCTCTGGCAACGCTCGAGGAAGGAGGCGAGCAGTTCGAGATGATCCATGGCCTGCCGGCGCGCCGCGCTCTTCCGGTCCGCCTTCGGGCTGCAGTAAGCTCGGCACTGCGCCGCATGTCTGCCCGGGGAATAACGACGCTCAGCCGTAGAATGGCTCAGGCGGCCAGCCGATTCACGCACCGCGCGCCCCGTCTTTTGACGCCTTGACAGTGTCGCACCGCAGGAGTAATTCGTCGCCGTGGTTGGGCGGGCGCCGATTGGGAAAGCAGGGCCCGACGCTGCGGACGTGATGCAACTTTACAATAACTCCGACGCGGGTGGCGCCAACCCGGCATGACAGGCGTCGTCGGCATGGCGTAGCCTGCGCCGAGTTCGGATTGGGAGCCTGGCGGGCGCCGCGGGCGCCGCAGCGCGTCAAAGGGGGATCATGGGAGGCCGGGCACGGTGCGTGCCCGGAATATGGGACTGCGCATGATGCAGACGAGGGTGTACATCGTCGCTGCGGACCCGGGGATACGCAGGGGGTTGCAGCTGACGCTCCAAGCGACCGGTTGCCCGACACGCAGCTTCGCCTCCGGGAGCGCCTTCCTTCGGGACTGCGCGCGCCTGCCCGCCGGCTGCGTGATCCTGGATCTGAGCGTGCCGGAGTTGGGCGGTTCCCAACTCCTGGGTGAGCTTGCGGCCACCGGCGACCGCTGGCCGGTGATCGTGCTCGCCAAGCATGCCGATCGGGCGCAAGTGGTGCGCGCGCTGCGCGCCGGCTCCGTGTTGTTGTTGGAGAAACCGATCCGCGCGGCGGAACTGATCGCGGCGGTGCACAACGCGCAGGCGCTGTTGCGCGATGCCGGCGGTCAGCGGCCGGATCCGGCGGTGGCGGGCGCAGTGACGCTGTTGACGCGGCGCGAACGGCAAGTGCTCGATGCGCTATTGGCATCCGAGCGCATCAAGCAGACCGCGGCGCGGCTGGGGATCGCCGAGAGCACGGTCAAATCGTGTCGCAAGACGATCAAGAACAAGCTCGGCGTGCACAGCACGGCCCAGCTGATTCAGTTGGTGACGCGCGCCGGGGTTGGGATCACGGGGCGACCGTAGCGCAGCCGCGGTTGCCCCCGGGGCTCAGCGCCCGCGCCTGGCGCGGGCCATGCGGCGCATGCGATTCGAGGCGTCGGTGCTCTGTTGGCGGATTTCGGTGCCGGTGAGGGCCAGGAACGCCTCCTCCAGGGTACTGGTGCCGGTGCGCGCCTTGAGCTCAGCGGAGCTGCCGAGAGCGACGATGCGCCCGTGATCGATGACCGCGATCCGACCGGCCACCCGGTCGGCCGCGGGCGACGTAGTGGGTGATGAGCAACACCGTGACGCCTTCGTCTTTGTTGAGCTGCCGCACGTGCGTCCACAGCTGGTTGCGGCTTTGCGGGTCGAGGCCCAGGGTCGACTCGTCGAGGAACAGGATGCGCGGCGTGTGCAGCGGGCCGCGGGCGATCTGCGGGCGGCGCATCATTCCGCCGGAGTACTGCTTCACAAGCTCCTCGCGCCGCTCCCACAGACCAAGCAGATCGAGCCGGGCGCGGGTGCGCTCGCGGCGCAGCTTGCGGGGAACGTGGTAGAGCGTGCCGTGCAGCTCGAGGTTTTCCCACGCCGAGAGGTTCTGATCCAGGCTCGGATCATGAAACACGATGCCGAAGCGTCTGCGCACTTCGTTGGGCTCGCGTGACGAGCGCGCCGCATTACGGTGGTGGGAAACTATCGCGCGGGCATGTACAAGGACTGGCTGGCGGCGGCAAAGAAATCGGCGGCCTGACCGGCATCGCGTACGCCGCGCAGATCACTTCTGCAGGTCGCGAGCAGCCGCTCGAGCGGGGAGCGGCTGAGGGCGGCATCTGGACGCTGGGGCACTTGCCGGCTCGTGTAGCCGCAGCGGCCCGCCTTCAGGCCGGTCGGTTGCGCGACGGTGCGCCCGCGCCAGCCAGCAGCATCTGCAGCGCCGAGCCGTAGCTGCGTAACGTGGCCGCGCCATCGCCCAAAAACGACGCACCATGCATCACGGCGATGACGCGCGGTTCAAGTGCCGCAAGCCGTTCCAGCCCCGTTGCGGTGTGCGGCGTCCACGGGATCGAATCGTGGAACGGGCCGCGTTGTCCGGCTTCGAAGTCGGCGATCGCGTTCGCAAGGACGTCGTCGGCGAGGGGCGCGGGGTTGCCGCGTTGCAGCAGCAGATCGGAGGCGAACAGCACGCGTTCTGTTGCATCGAACAGCAACGACGATTCCCAGTTGTGCGGGATGTAGGGTGTCGCGAGGAAGCGGAAGCGGTGCCGGCCGGTCGCGAAGGTCGCGTCGTGTTCAAGTATACGGGGCGGACGCCTGGCAAAGTCGTTGATGCAGGTTGCCGCCGCGACCACGCCCGCCAGCGGCGTGGCCTTCGGCGCAAGATCGAGCCAGCGGTTGAGCGCGCCGCATTCGTCAGACTCGAAGTGGCTGAAGCCGATCCAGCGCAAAGTCGCGACGTCGATCAGTGACGCGACCGCGGCGTGTACTTCGTCGAACAATGCATTTTGCGCGGCGTGGTACAGCAGTGGTTCGTCATCGCGCACCAGGAACTGGTTGAACTGCAGGTCGGGGCCCGCGGCGTAGGTGGAAATCCGGAATACGTCCGGCGCGATTTCCGTGACTCGGCTCATGGTTCGCCTCGAAACATCTGGGCGTGAATGGCACTCGGATAAGCCGCGGCGCGAGAGCTACGGCAGCGTAAGATGTGGAAGGATAAAGGAGAAACATTGGTTCTGGATAGTTGTCCATCGACTGACGGTCGACCCCGAGTCATGAAGCGGCCCGGCAAGGTCACAGGCACAGGGAGGTGCCCCGCCGCCGCAGGTCGCGGACGTTGAGCGAAAAACCACGCTTTTTGGCGCAACGGCGCTGGGCGGGGCAGGAGCCCCGATCCAGCGCTTCTTAATAGCGTCCAAGCTACTGGCGGACTACGGGTGAGGCGTGCCATAGCTGTACCCTCGCTACGGCAGGGCGCTCGATATCCAGCTCCCCGTCCGCAGCGTCACCGGCGAGTAGTCGAGGAAGGTCGCGCGTAGTGCCGTGGCCCGTGGGCGATACCAGCCGCGTCGAACGCAGAAGTGCCAGATGCGCTCCGCGCCGGCGAAGAGCTCGTTCGCTTCGGACGCGTCCCATTCGATGGCCGCGAGTCCCTGGAGTTGCAGCAGATCGCCTGTCTCGAAATCAAGAAACAGGAGCGATGCGCGCGGTTCGCCGAGGAAATTACCGAGCGTGTTGAAGTAGCGATTGCCGCGGAAGTCCGGAATGGAGAGCGTATCGCCGCGCAGTCGCACGAAGCCCGGTCGGCCGCCGCGGTGCGAGATGTCAGCGCCGCCGGCCGGGCCGAGTCCGTCGCGCGAGCGGCTCGCGACGATGAAGGTGTCGGCTCGCTGGATCAACGCCTGCGCGTCCAACGCGTGATCGAGTGAATCGATCTGCCGCACAGCGCGGTCCGCAGCTCTCTCTGACCGGGTCACGGTGCGCCGCTGAATGTATTGCGGGCAGTTGCCGAAGCTCTGCCTGACGGCGAGCGTGAACCCCGAGGCATCGAGCGCGGATACGATGCCGTTCGCGCGGTTGCGCCGTCGTGTACTGAGCTCCAAGCCAAGCATGCCGATCTCGTCTCCCACCCGGATCGTGCCGGCGGCAGGATCGCCGGCAGGAGGGAGTGCATGTATGCGCAGAGTGATCGGATCGGGCGATTCGATGAAGCCCGGAGCGCCTTCCAGCAATGTCGCGAGAGGCCGGCCAGCGGCATCCACCGTGGCCAGAAACACATGGGGAAGCGCGGCAAAGAAGCTGCGATGTTGCTCCGTCATGAAATTGCGGATGCCGCCGCTTCGCGCGCTGACGCCCGCAAGGGCTTGCGCCGCGAGCTCATCGGCGTGAAATCCGCAACGATCATGAGCCGGCGGCTCGACACTTTCGACGTGCTCCACGCGACTCGACCTCAGCTTGCGGACGCAGGCTCGCGTGGCAGAGCAGCGCGCGGCATGGCCTGAAACCGTGGTAGAGCCTCGACTCGCGCGAGCCAGCCGCGAACAGCCGGGTAGGGCTCGAGAGAGATGCGCCCTTCGGGCGCGCGGGCCGTGTAGGCATAGCAGGCGAGATCGGCAAGACTCGCCTGCTCACCAGCAAGATACGGATGATCTCCGAGGTGCATCTGCATGAACCGGAAGAGTCGTCCGGCGATCTCTACGGCGCGCGCGTGGTCGGCGGGATAGTTCCAAACTGTGATCAGGCGGGCGGTCGCGGGTCCGTACTTCAGCTCGCCCGCGGCAATCGATAGCCAACGCTGCACGCGGGATGCGGCGAGCGCTTCTTCAGGCATCCACGTGCCGCCCGGGGCGTAGCGCCTCGCCAGGTACACCAGGATCGCGTTGCTGTCGGCGAGCACCAGGGATCCGTCCTCGAGAACGGGTATCTGCCCGAGCGGGTTGAGTCGCAGGAACTCGGGCGAGCGGCGCACCTCATCGGGCGCGCTCACGAACCGAAAGGGAATCTCGAGCATTCGCAGGAGAAGCACGACCCGATGGACGTGGCCGGAGAACTCGGTGCCGTATAGGGTGATGCGAGGCTTGCCCGTGTGCAGCCTGACCTGGGGTGCGTTCACCTGAAGTCCTCCTCGAGTCGCGCGCTCGTCGAACCCGGAACAGTGTATCCTTGCGCCAGACGCTGCCAATCTGGCACTTGCAAAAGACAGAATTCCACTCATTGCAATTCTCGAATGGATCGTCTGGATGAACTCGCGGTGCTTGTCGCCGTGATCGATCACGGCAGTCTGGTCGCGGCCGCTCGCCGCTTGCGCCGATCGCCGCCGGCCATCACACGGACTCTCGCGGCTCTCGAGAGTCGTGTCGGCGCACGTCTCGTCGAGCGCAGCACTCGCCGGCTCTCCCCGACCGAGGCGGGCCGCGCGCTTGCCGAGAGTTCGCGGGCGCTGCTCGGCTCGTATGATGCAGCCGTCGCCGGAGTATCACCTGCGCCGGTTCGTGGGCTCGTCCGAGTCACCGCGCCGCTGCAATTTGGGCGGCGCCACGTGGTGCCGCTCGTCGCGTCATTCCTCGAACAATTCCCCGAGGCACAAGCGGAACTCGTGCTCCACGATCGCCATCTCGACCTCATCGAGGAGCGGCTCGACGTCGCTGTGCGAATCGGCACGCTGTCGGATTCCTCGCTCCTGGCGAGACAAGTCGGCTTGGTACGCCGCGTGGTGGTCGCGAGTCCCGACTACCTCGCGCGCCGCGGTACACCGAAGCGGCCGCAGGAGCTGACGCGTCACGACACGATCTTTGGCACGGGCACGCAGGCACCGCTTGAGTGGCGATTCCGTGGTCGTGGCCGATCGACGGCCGTACGGCTCGCGCCGAGGCTCCTGGTCAATGAGGTCGAGGCGCAGCTCGTTGTCGCTCGCGCAGGCCTTGGCATCGCTCGCGTGCTGTCGTATCAAGTCGAGGAGGATCTCGCAGCCGGAACGCTCGTCCGTCTGCTGCAAGGGTTCGAGCCGCCGCCCCTACCCGTGCAGCTAATCGCCATCAGTCGCGTGCTCATGCCGTCGAAGGTCAGAGTGTTTCTCGATTTCGCGGCGGCGCGGCTCATCGAGCTGAGCGCCATTCACGCGGAGCGGTGAGGGGGACCCTTCGGCGCACGCGTCGCACCCCGATCACTGGAAGGCCGGGGCGGATGGTGCGAGGACGGACGGTACCTCTCGATCGAGATCCGTCTCCGGGGGGGGCGTACACCAATATCAGCCTGGCTGGGTCGCAGCTCTGCCTGCCTCGCAACCGGCCCATATCTTAAATATTGTGCGGATATTCGCGCGCGTATATACTGAAACAAGTACTCGGTATGAAGTTTCAATTCTCGTGAACTGCGTTCGGGTCGCACCGGGGGCTGCTGAGTGAGCAAGCGCAAAGTCTCGAACCCATTGGCACTGGCGGTGCTCGCCTGTCTCTACGAGCGGCCCATGCATCCCTACGAGATGGCGAGCACGATGCGCGAGCGACACAAGGACGAGAGCATCAAGCTCAATTACGGCTCGCTTTATGCCGTGGTGGAGTCCCTCAAGAAGCACGAGCTGATCGCCGAGCACGAAACCGAGCGCGCAGGCCATCGGCCGGAGCGCACCGTCTATCGCATCACTGACGCCGGACGCCTGGACCTCATCGATTGGCTCAGCGAGCTCCTCAGCCGTCCGGCCAAGGAATACACCCACTTCGAGGCGGGACTGTCGCTGCTGCCGGTGTTACCGCCCGAGGATGCCGTCGCACTCCTCGAGCAGCGCTGTCAGGTGCTCGAGTTGCGCGCGGCGCAGTCACAGTCGCTGCGCGAGCTTTTTGCCAAACGCAGCTTCCCGCGTCTCTTTACCATCGAGACCGAGTACCGTTGGGCGCTCGAGGCGGCGGAACTCGAATGGACGCGGCGGCTCATCGCCGACATCCGGTGCGGATCGCTCGACGGGCTCGAGTTCTGGCACGGATTTCACGCGCGGCGGCCGGACTGACCCATCAACATGAGATCAAGAGCGATGCAACAGCCCACAGAGCGCACAAAGCCCTATCGCGGATTCGCAATGGAGGGGCGGATCGCCCGCTGGTATGCGCGGAACACCGCAAAGGACATGCAGGAGTTCCGTCGACTCGCGGATCGATTCTCGAAAGACCTGCCGGCGCACGCGAAGGTGCTCGAGATTGCGCCGGGACCCGGTTACTTTTCCGTCGAGCTTGCCAGACGCGGCCCGTTCGAGATCGTCGGAGTCGATATTAGCAAGAGCTTCGTCGCAATCGCCACCGAGAACGCAAAGAGGGCAGGGGTCGCCGTCGGATTCGAGCGGGGGAATGCGTCGGCCATGCCGTTCGCCGATGACACGTTCGATTTCGTTTTCTGCCGAGCGGCCTTCAAGAACTTCACGCGGCCCGTGGAGGCAATGAGCGAGATGCATCGGGTCCTCAAGCCGGGAGCTCGAGCAGTCATCATCGATCTGCGCAAGGACGCCTCGATGAGCGATATCAATGACTACATCGAGCGCTCGGACCTGACCAGGATCGATCAAGTGATGTACAAACTTACCTTCCGCTATCTCTTGATCCCTAGAGCCTACACGAGACGACAATTCGAGGAGATGGCCTCGGCTGCGCTGTTTCGCGGAGCGCAAATCAACGAATCTGGAATCGGATTTGAAGTGACTCTGAGCAAGTAGCCTGGATGTCCGAAGCTTCCATCGCCGAGCCGATGCGGCGGCTCCCGCAGATGAGTCGGACCGCCCAGTGCGGCGCGGACATCGCCGTCGACCGTGCGCAGGGCGGTCCTTGCGCCTTCTGACACCCGGGGCGGACGCGCCACGCCTGCTTTCGCCCTTCGGGCGCCATTCAGGCCGCCTCGCTCGGCCGGGGCCCCACGTAGCGGGACAGTGGTCTGATCAGCCGGCCCCGCAGCACCTGCTCCCGGGCATGGGCGACCCATCCGCCGGCCCGGCCTGCCGCAAAGACGCATGTGAACGCCTCACGCGGGAAACCTAGAGCCTCGAGAAGGAGGGCGGTGTAGAACTCGAGGTTCGTAAGCAGCGGCCGCCCTGGCTTGTTGCGGGAAAGCAGTTCCAGGGCGGCGTGCTCCACCGCCTCCGCCAGCCGCAGCCGGGCCGGATCGAGCCGCCCGGCCTGCGCGAGCCGCTCGAGCGCTCCCTTGAGGGCATCCGCTCGCGGATCCCTTACGCGATAGATCCGGTGTCCGAATCCCATCAGCCGCTCGCCGCGGCTGAGTGCGGCCTCGAGCCACGGCCTCGCGGCCTCGGGCTCACCCACCGCATCCAGCATGTCGAGGACGGGCCCCGGTGCGCCACCGTGCAGCGGGCCCTTGAGCGCGCAGATCGCGCCGATCAGCGCGGAGGTCAGTCCGGCTCGCGTGGAGGCGATGACCCGAGCTGTGAAGGTAGACGCGTTGAGGCCGTGATCCACCGCGCTGACCAGGTAGCGATCGAGTGCGCGTGCCTGATCCGGATGCGGGGCTTCTCCGTGCAGCATTCGCAGCATGTCCGCCGCGTGCCCGAGCCCCGGGTCGGGCCGGATCGCCTCCAGGCCGTGAGCGCGGCGAATCACGGCCGGCGTGAATACGGCGAGCGCGGCCACCAGGCGGAGCGCCGTGGAGGGGTCATTGCCCTCCTCGAACCGGCTCAGGAGCGTGCGGACGGCATCCACCGGCGGCTGCTCGGCCAGCTGCGCATCGGCCGCACGCGATTGCTCGAACACCTGCAGTCTGGCCGCTCCCAAGCCGCGGGCGATCTGGTCAGCGCCCGCGCTCTCGGGAAAGAGCCCCGCCCAGAGCAGCGCCAGCACGTCCTCGTACCGGCAGCCGATGACCAGCTCGTCGAGTGAGCGCCCGCGAATGACGAGCCGTCCCGCCTCGCCGTCCACATCCGACAGGGTGGTCTCCGTCGCGATGACATCGTCCAGTCCACTCATGGAATCCTCCCCGGTTCAAGCGTTCTCGACTACGCTATACCCGTCATCATTGACGTCAATCTTGATTGATTCGATCAACGCGAGGGTGCATGAGCTGGCTGACCGCGTCGGAGGCTTTGAATTTGCTGGGCGTGCGGCGCCAGACGCTGTACGCGAATGTCAGCCGCCGGCGGATCCGTGCGCGTCCCGATCCGAAGGACCCGCGGCGAAGCCTCTATCACGAAGCCGACGTGCAGAAGATGGCGCGCAGCCGCCCGGGCCCGCGCAAGGCGGAGCGCATCGCAGCCGGCGCGATGGAGTGGGGCGATCCGATTCTGCCGTCGGCGATCTGCGCCGTGGCTCACGGACGGCTCTGGTATCGGGGTCACGATGCCGTCAGGCTTGCCGACACACGCGCTCTCGAAGACGCTGCGGCCATCCTGTGGGATTGTCAGGAAGTCAGCTTCCCGGGCGACCTTCGGCAGGCTGTCGAGCGTGGCCCGGTGCCCGCCGGACGCGGCAGCGCGGCAGCCGGCCCTGCGCTCGCCACGATGTTCGCTGTCCTCGCCGGCCGGGCGGGCCTCGACCCGCCGTCACATGGGCGCTCGCCGGCCGTTCTGCGCAGAGAGAGCGCGGAGGTGCTGGCCACGCTCGCGAGCGCCGTTGTCCGTCCCGGACCCGATGTCCCGCTGCACGCGCGCCTCGCCACTGCCTGGCGGCGCCGCCAGGCGGCGGATACCCTGCGCCGGACGCTGGTGCTGCTCGCCGATCATGAGCTCAATGCATCGACTTTCGCGGTGCGGGTGACGATCTCGACGGGCGCATCGCTCGCATCGGGTGTCCTGGCAGGCCTGGCCACCCTGAGCGGTCCGCTGCACGGACGGGCGGCGCTCGGCGTGCTCGAGCTGGCGCGCGCCGCTGGAGAGCGGGACGCCCGGGTTGTGGTGCGCGAGTGGCTGACGGGCGGCCGCCCGTTGAGCGGATTCGGTCATCCGCTGTACCCGCAAGGGGACGTGAGGGCGCAAGCGCTCCTCGAGGCATTCGACGTGCCCCCGGAATACCAGGCATTACGCAGGGCCGTCGAAGAGATCGCCGGCGAGCGTCCGAGCGTTGACTTTGCGCTTGCGGCCATGACCGCCTGCTTTGGCCTGCCGCCCGATGCGCCTCTGGTGCTCTTTGCGATCGCCCGCAGTGCGGGGTGGCTGGCGCACGCCATGGAGCAGGCTTCAGCGGGGCACCTGATCCGGCCACGTGCGCGCTACGTCGGGCCGCCGCTAGGAATCTGACGCTTTGCCCGGCGGCCTCGGCGGGGCCGCCGCCGCAATCTCGCACCGGATATGCCGGCCACAAGCCCAGACACGCCGACGCGGATGTAGTGGGACTGCGGATCCACCGATGTAGATGATCGAAAGCCTGTGTTGAACTGTACTCACGGTGCTCTGTTTCGAACTGCGGCTTGATATCTCGCGAGCATCTGCGGCTCCTCGATGGAGCCGTGATGATGAATCTGACGCCACCGCCCGTTGTTCCATCGGAAGAGCCGCGACGTGCGGATGGCGAGATCGAATGTTTCGTCGTCAGTTTGCAATCGGCCGCGCTCACGGCCAACCACCCAAAATACGTCCCCGCCGCGATGCAGCGTGTAATCCCAGAATTCGAAGGAGTATGACCCTGTGATTTGGAATAGCCGCTGGTACGTCTCGCGTATCTGCGGCCATCCACGCTTGATCCCGCCGAGGGGGTTGTCCATCGCGGCTTCCAGCGAGTCGTCCCAATTTTGCTCCATCAGCCGGAGATCGCGGCGATTGAGGGCCTGATAAAACTGCGACAGAGCGGCCTGCGGCTGCCCGCAATCGGCGATTTGCTCGCGACCTGTCACGGGCTCCTGAATGCGGGCAAGGCTGTTTGTCATGCAAATCATCACTCTGTGGCCTAAATCAATGGCTCAGGGCGCGCAGCGTAGGGCTTTCAGGTTCCGACCAGAAGTGGCATTATTGCCATTAATGAGGTCATTAGTGCCACCATCGGCCCTGCGCATTGCGGTGCTGTTGAACCCTTCTTCCTCGCTCCCAATGGCACTGCTCTTCCGAACGGTTTTCCAACGGACCAACTGTGCACTGGCGACCGACCGATATGTCGTGGAGCTGGTGACCTCCCGGCCGGCGACTCGCTTTTCCATGCCGGACGTTACGGTGGCCACGCGGCGACCGCGGGGCCGATACGACTATCTGGTGGTCACGCCTTACGACGGCATCGACACGACGTGGCAACCCGATCCCGCGGACGTGAAGCACGTGCAGCGCCAGCACGCGGCTGGCGGGATTGTCGCTTCCGCCTGTCTCGGCGCTCTGACACTGGCCGAGTCGGGCGTGCTGGACGGACGCGAGGCGACGACGCATTGGAATTGGATCGCCCACGTGCGCGCCCGCTACCCGCGCGTCGCCTGGAACACCCGCCGGCTGATCTGCGCTCAACAGCAGTTGCTCACGGCTGGCGGATACCTGGCAACCGTGGACCTTGCCCTGCACATCGTCGCCGCGACCAGCTCGCGGGAAACCGCACATGAGGTAGGGCGGCTGATACTCGCCGACAGCGCGCGACAGTATCAGTCGATCTACGCCATGCAGTTAACCAACCCCGCCACCGGCGGCGGCGAACTACGCGACCTCGAGCGCTGGCTCGGACTGCGGTTGCGAACGGCGCCGACGGTGGAGGAGATGGCGGAACATTGCAATATGAGCCGACGCTCCTTACACCGAAAATTCCGCCGGGCATACGGAATCACGCCTCGCAAGTACCTACAGCTCAAGCGCATCGACACGGTGCGGCGGCTGCTGACCGAGAGCCGGCGAAGCATCGAACAGATCCTAGATGAAGTCGGCGTTAGCGACGTGACCTCGTTCCGGCGAACCTTTCAAAGGGAGCTGGGATACTCGCCAGCCGAGTATCGGCGGAGGCTCGGCCAAGAAGCGGGGTGATGCAGGCCCTGGCCGTCACAGCAGCCGAGAAGCGGCGGAATGCAGCGGTGTTGGTGATAAGCCTGATTCGCACCCGATGCTGAGGTGATCGGGAGACCGACGTAGCGCGCATGCGGCCGGATCAGCTGCCCAGCGATGAGCTGCTCCATCGCGCGCACCAGCCATCCGGTGCTTCGGGCGAGCGAAAAAAGCAGGAGGAGGGCATCGCGCATATGCGGCCGACCAGTAAGATTCGTGTAAAAACCTGCCATAGCGCCCGGAGGCCAGGATGGGCGCGCTGGAATGGCCGGTTCTTGCCTGAATATCTATGGAACGCGATGAGTGGTCCCATGGCAAACTGCTTCGGCAGAAGCCCATGAGTCGCTTTGCATATCACCTGCTGCCGGATGTCGGTGCTGACGATATGATCCGCTCGATCACGTCCGTCTTGGCATCGGCGTAGGCTTGCGTGTCAGACCAGTCCACCCGCGCCAGGGCGCGCTTGGTTTCCTCGTAGAGCCGCCGGTCCTCCCCATTGGCCCGTAGACGGTCTCGGAACCTCAGATTGCGCTTGATCTCTGCACAGCCGGCGGAATACACATGGATATGTACATCCTTCTGAGGAGTCCTGAACATCCGGTGCTGGTTCCAATCGGGCTCACGCACTCGAAGTATATATCCAGCCGCTTCGAGCTGCGGGAGATAGGTGGACTCGTCCGCGGAGTCCTTTAACACCACGAGAATGTCGATGATTGGCTTGGCCGCGAGTCCGGGAACCGAGGTCGACCCGATGTGCTCGATTTGCAACGCCGACGAGCCCAGTACCCTGACGATAGTCGAAGCATGCCTTTCGAACTTCGCAGGCCAAGCCGGATCGTATTGCGCGATTATGATCTCGCGCTTCTCGACGCCGCCAATGAGCTCGGCCTTCAAGCGTGCATCTCCAGGTACGGTCCGAACACGAGCGCCCCAATCATTGTCACCACCGGAGGTTGCGGAGAATTGGCGATCACGCCATGACAGCGCCACTATAGTCTAACCAAAATTCGAACGACCGCTTCGGAGCAGATTGGCAACGCGCGTGGGTGAGCGGAAGTTTTAAGCGTTGTCCGCTGGCCGAGAGGCGTCACGACGGTCAAGATTGCGTCCTCGGTCGGCCCGGGATCATCCGAAGACCTGCGGCGCAGAAGTGAGCTGTGCTGTGTAACGCCGTGGGGAAATGCGCTTGCGGCTTGACTCTGTGGATCGATCCGGGTTTCCGCGTCTCCCCCTCAAAATAAAGCGCTTTCAATCCCCATCTACACCGTGGTGGCGGTGAAATGTGCCCATCGCAAAAATGTGCCGAGACGAGGAACCGCGTGATTTTGGGGGTGAGAGGCGCAGTTTCGAGGCGCCACCAGGGACAGACGGTGACACCGACGCCTAGGGATCCACGACCTCAGTCATACGCAGCCGCAGTGGAATCAAGGAGTTGGTTGGAGAGCTGAAGAATAGAGAGCGAAAGAGAGCGACAAAACAAGCAAACAGCGTGCCGGAAAATCAGGGGGGAGACGTCGCAGGAGAAGGCTCGGCAAGCTCTGACGGC
The DNA here is from genome assembly GCA_027366635.1 of Gammaproteobacteria bacterium. Taxonomy (GTDB): domain Bacteria; phylum Pseudomonadota; class Gammaproteobacteria; order Steroidobacterales; family Steroidobacteraceae; genus 13-2-20CM-66-19. The sequence continues at coordinate 44,970 of DAHXNE010000037.1, forward strand.
GGAGCGGCGCGGCCGGGGTCAGCCGTCAACAAGAGCCTGCCACGCCCGGGGGATCGCTCCCGCCTCCACCCCTGAGCAGGCGCTGGCTTTGCCTTGATCGGCTTCGCCCCGCCCCTGTCCCTTGGGCGGCAGGCAATGTGAGCATGGACGCCGATAATTTGAGCACGACGGCACGTCTACGATGACTTAATTCGCGCGGAAATCGGCTATGATTTCGAGCAGCTACAGATACCGGACATTGATGTAGAGGAACGGAAGGCCGATACTTGCCCAAGAGGTGTGATGTGGGGATTGAGCGTCTAGATCATGTGCAGCTTGCAATGCCAGCCGGGGGCGAGGAATCGGCTCGCGCTTTCTACGGAGAGACGCTTGGTATCCCCGAAGTACCGAAACCCGCGCACCTCGCAAATCGTGGTGGGTGTTGGTTCGAGAGGGGAGCGCTCAAGATTCACCTGGGCGTGGAGAAAGACTTTCGACCAGCAAGGAAGGCGCATCCAGCCTTGATCGTTGCTGATCTCCCAGCGTTGATTAAGCGTATTTCCGCCAAAGGTTATCGCGTGGTCAAAGACCAGCCCCTCGAGGGTTATGATCGGCTATATGTCGATGACCCTTTCGGCAACCGTATCGAGTTGATGGAGCCGACGAACCAGTAGTGGCTCCCCATTTGTGCACCTTCGTTGTGACTGCTGTGCATTGTCCCGCTGCGAAAGGCGATCCGACCGAAACCATCAAACTGTCCGCGGCGGATGACCCGGCATGGCGGATCCGGGCAGCACAATGACCACGACGTCGTGCGATTATCTGTGCAATGTGCCGGCCGTCTTTTAACCCGTTGAAGCAGCTGAATTTCTGGATTCTCAACGGCACAAAGTTTTTGGCGTGCTGTGCCGGACTCATCACTTGGGGCTCCGGCCATGTTCGAGCGACTGTTCAAGCGCGCATTTTCGATCGCACGTCACGCGAGCGCGCCTTATGCCGATGAACGTGCAAGGTATCTTACGTATTGTCTTGAGCGCGGAGAAAAACCGACCACTGTGTCGGAGGAAGGCGTACGAACTGTTACGGATTGCCGACGATTGTAAGCGTTCGTACCCAGATTTGCGTCTGACGCAGCAACAGGTCGAACAGGTCACGCGCAGCTGCAAGGTGCGTCGCCGAGTGGCGCCGGCGCTCTGCGCTCGCCGGGAGCGGGTACAAATGGCACGCGCGTGGTTGCGCTTCTTGGGGTCATTCAGGCGGCCCTCGATTCCGTTTGCGGCGCAGTTCCAGGCCCACTGCTATTGGGCACGCGAAGAGCGGGGATTTAGCGAAGTGACGATTGCAGGCCCCTATGAACGAGTCAAAAAGGTTGGCTGAGCATGTCGCAGTACCACTTCAACCCTGAGACCTACGAGGCCATGGTAGCGAGCGAGGTGCCAGGATATCATCGCCTCCAAGAGCGGGTTGCAGCAGCCACGGCCGGACGCGGCGCGGCACGGATTCTCGATCTGGGAACCGGCAGCGGCGTGACGGCTCGGAGCGTGCTCAGACACCATCCGCGCGCCCAGTTGGTGGGCATCGATGAAAGCGCTGAGATGTTGGCGGCGGCCCGTCACATTTTGCCGCCCGAAACTGAGCTGAAAGTAGCTCGACTGCAGGATCCGCTGCCGGGCGGACCGTTTAATCTCGTAGTCTCGGCGTTAGCTGTTCACCACTTGAACGGCGCGGGGAAAGCCGACCTGTTTCGCCGGGTTGCCGCGGTTCTCCTGCCCGGAGGAAGATTTGTGCTCGGAGACCTGATCGTTCCTCGTGATCCGCGCGATGTCGTCACGCCGATCGACCACGTTTACGACACGCCAAGTACGGCAGCGGATCAGCTGGTCTGGATGCGGGCCGCAGGATTGGTAGCCACGACTGCGTGGCTCGAACGCGATCTCGCTGTCCTTGTCGGCGATCTAAATGGCACTCGGTAGCAGCGCGTCGCTTCGCAGGGTCGTGGCACGTCGGTCCGCTGTGGAGCAGATTGGGGGACCAGTTGGACGAGCGGCGATTGAAAACGGCGAGCAGCTCTCGGGCCGGGCTTGCTCCGTTATCGGAACCGCGCAGCGTCTTGCCGTCGAGGGCGATCGCGGAGCGTTTTTTTACTCCCCGCGTTGCTCGCCGCGGCCTGCCTTTGCGGCCACCCGCGGAGCGCTTTCTGCAGCGACTGCACCGGGATCCTCTGCAGCAGGCGCCGTACGGTGGACTCCGAGGACCGCACGTACTGCCCGGCGGCATTACGCCGGCAGCGCAGCCGGCGCAGCATCGCCGGGCTCATCCGCTCGATCCGTTCCTCGATCTCCGTACTGCCCTTGGCGCCACTGACCACCGCGCACAAAATGCACGCCAGGAGCCAGCGCTGGCTGTGGCGGCGTCCGCGCCGCGCGCGCAGTTCTTCAATGCGGCCTCCTCGCCATACTGATGCTGGGCATGCTGGCCGTCGCGCCGGCGCCAGGCGCACGTTCTCGCTGAGGCGCGAGGCCGACACGCCGTTGCTGCGCGCGCCGTCGCGAAATCCACCGGCGCGCACCACCGTGAGGAAGGCAAAGAGATCACGCAGGTCGTTGTCCATTGTCCGGATTCCCGCACGGCCTGTGCCGATTGTATGGGATTATCGGCCAGGTGCGCTCGGCGTACTGTGTCTGCCTCGGCGCCGTTGCGTCGCCATGGTCTGGAGAAAACGATGAGCAAGCTGACGAACGCGGGCACCTTCGCGCTGGGCCGCCGCACGGTGAACCGCATGGGCTACGGCGCCATGCAACTGGCCGGCCCAGGCGTGTTTGGCCCGCCGAAGGACCCAGCCGCCGCCGTGGCGGTGCTGCGCGAAGCGGTGGAAAGCGGGGTGAACCACATCGACACCAGCGACTTCTACGGCCCGCACGTGACCAACCGGCTCATCCGCGAGGCGCTGCATCCGTATCCCGACGATCTCACCCTCGTGACCAAGGTGGGTGCGGCGCGCGGCGCCGACGCCTCGTGGAACCCGGCGCAGCGCCCGGCCGAACTTACTTCTGCCGTGCACGACAACTTGCGCAACCTGGGCGTGGACGTGCTGGACGTGGTGAACCTGCGCGTGATGGGCCGCGTGGATGCGCCCACCGAAGGCTCGATCGAGCCGCAGTTCGCCGCGCTGGCGGAACTGCAGCAGCGCGGCCTGATCCGCCACCTCGGCCTGAGCAACGTTACCGCGGCCCAGGTGGCCGAGGCGCAGCACATCGCGGAAGTGGTCTGCGTGCAGAATCACTACAACCTGGTGCACCGCGAGGATGATGCGCTGATCGAGCTGCTCGGCGCGCAGGGCATCGCCTACGTGCCGTTCTTCCCGCTGGGCGGCTTCACGCCGTTGCAGTCGGACCGGCTGGCGGAGGTGGCTGGCCGCCTCGGCGCCACGCAGATGCAGGTGGCGCTGGCTTGGCTGCACGCGCGTGCGCGAAACATCCTGTTGATTCCCGGCACCGCGTCGCTAGCGCACCTGCGCGAAAACCTGGCGGCGGTGGATCTGCGGCTGGAGCCGGCCGTGATGGCGGAGCTGGACGCGGTCGGCGGACAAGGGCACTGACCGTAGGTCCTTGGTTCGGGCATGCTGCGCCCCCATGGTTCGGGGGACGCAATTGGCGATGACGGAGTGCGTGGCATGAAATCCTTCGGCAAAGCGGCGCAGGGCGAGCGGCTGGAGCGCTTGCGCGAGCTGCCGCTGTGGGACGGCGAGCGGCTGCGCAACATCCATCCGGTGCTGCCCGGCCTGCGCGATCCGAACGCCCAGCGGCCGACGCTGCGTGAGTTCCTGCGCGGCGACGGCGGCCGCACGCCGCCGCAGCCGTTGCCTTCGCATGACCCGCGCGAGGCGTGGCTGCGTGAGCCGGCCAGCGGGCTGCGCGTCACCTGGCTGGGCCACTCCACGGTGTTGCTGGAGATCGATGGCTGGCGCGTGCTCACCGACCCCGTGTGGGGCCAACGCGCCTCGCCGTTCGCGCTGCTCGGGCCGAAGCGCTTCCAGCCGGTGCCGGTCCGTTTGCGCGATCTGCCCGAGGTCGATGCCGTGATCATTTCGCACGACCACTACGACCACCTGGACTATCCGACGATCCACGCGCTCGCGAAGTCGAACGTGCCCTTCGTCACCTCGCTTGGCATTGGCGCCCACCTCGAAAGCTGGGGCATCAAAGTTTCCCGCATCACCGAGCTGGTGTGGTGGCAAAGCCATCGCATACCGGGCACCGGCCTCACCGTCACCGCCGCGCCGTCGCAGCATTTCTCCGGGCGCGGCCTGAAGGACCGCAACCAGACGTTGTGGTCGTCTATGGTGATGGCCGGCGAGCGCCGTCGCGTGTTCTTCAGCGGCGACACCGGGCTCACTACCGAGTACCAATCTATCCGCGACCGGCTCGGCCCCTTCGACCTGGTGATGCTCGAGGTCGGCGCGTTCCATCCGTCGTGGGGCGACATCCATCTGGGTCCCGCCAATGCGTTAGCAGCGCATCGCATGCTCGGTGGCGGCGTGCTGATGCCGGTGCACTGGGGGACGTTCGCGTTGGCTACGCATGCCTGGGACGAGCCGGTCGAGGACCTGCTTACTATGGCCGGTGTCGACAGCGCCTCGCTGCTGCTGCCACGCTTGGGCGAGCCGGCTGAGCCGCTCGAGCGCCGCGAAGTGCAGCCGTGGTGGCGGCGCGGACCAGTCGGTAGCGGGCAGCCGGTTGCCAAGCCCGAGCTGCTTGCGGTCGCCGTCAGCGGCTCGTTGGACGAGCAGTTGCCTTGGCCGCTGGATTGAGGACACTGCAGCGGACCTTGCGCCCAGGGTTGGTAACGGGCGAAGCGTCCGCACATGCCGCCATGCTGCACCCGGATCCGGGCGGCGGTCATCCAACCCAACTTGAGCAGAATCGGGAATGGAGGTCGGCAAGATCAATGAGTTAGGCGAAAAGTCGGCACTACAAATCCGGCCCGGGCCGGTGCGCCCCGCCGGCTCAGGAGCTCAGGTCGGCGAGCAGGTCTATGGCGGGGATGCGCAGGCGTTTCGACAGCATGCTGCCGAGTCGCGCCGGCAACGCGGCCCGTGCGGTATCGGTCTGCGTGACGCAGCGCAAACGAATCTCTCCTTGGGGCTGCGTCGCCAGGATGACGTCGTGACATTGAATGCGGGCGAATTCCTCGGCGGTCCGAGCGGCACCGGGGCCTCATAGAACGGATCGGCGCAGGCGCCGCGGCCGGCTTGAGATCGGCCATCTGCGCACGCTGGCGCGCGCGCCGGTCACTGCGGCTCGGCGCGCCGCAACACCCGCACATTCATCTCGGCACGCACCTCGAAGCCGAGCGAGCGGTACAGCGTGATGGCCGGCGTGTTGGTTTTCCAGGCCTGCAGAAACGCCTGCTCACCGCGCTGGTGGATGGCGGCGGTCACCGCGGCCGTCAGCCGGCGCGCGAAGCCCCGGCCCCGGAAGTCAGGATGCGTGCAGACCGCGCTCACCTCGGTGTATCCCGGGAAGCTGAACCGCTCCCCGGCCATGGCTGCAAGGCGTCCGTCGATGCGGATGCCGAGGAACCGTCCGAGCATGTGCGTGCGCGACTCGAACGGGCCCGGCTCGGTGAGCCGCGCGAGCGCAAACATCTCGGCCGCGTTGCGCTCGGTCAGTCTGAGCAGCGGCTCCGGGCCAGCAGGGACGTTGATCGTGCGCGGCGCCATCATCTGCACGCCCTGCAGGCTGCGCTCCACCGCGAGGCTCTTCGGCACGATGACCGGCTGCGCCTGCGCGATGCAGATGCGCTCGCCGGGTCCGACCAGGGCAGCGAGTTCAGCCAGGGCCGCGTCGGACTCGTCGCGCTGCCCAGCGAATACACTGAACTGCGGGCGATAGCGCCGGGCGAGGGTTCCGCCCGCGGCTAGGGAGGCGTGCGACGAGACGAGACTCGCCCACACGGGACGATCGAGGGGAGTGGGATCAGGCACGGCGGCCGCTCGCGGGATCAGCGCCGCGGCATGTGCGGCGCGCCGATATTATTAGGCGCCTCGTGCCCTTGTCTGCCGATACAAGCATTCCACTGGCCATCGAAGATTCTCTTGAAGAACGGATCGTTCGCATAAGGATCCGCTTTGTCCGCATCCTTGCCGTCAGGTCTCTTCTCTTCAACCATCCCCGCCGTTACCTAGTATTTCGTCTTCACTAAGGTTGCGAACGTGCCGTAGCATTCGTAGCCAGTTGCGTTGTTCTTGTGCTTGTTCAACGTCGCGTCGTAGCTCTTCTTATTGAAGGTCTTTCCACAAACGGTGCATTTGAAAACGTAGGTTGGACCGCTTGCCGACGCAAAACTTACGCTTCGGGTCGATCTGCGCACAGGCGCGCGCCGAATGATGGGCGCACGGCCCACGCCTCCCAAACCGGAACTCGCGGTTTGCGGAATGGTCTCGGGCCCAGACGGCGTAAGTTGAATCGGATATCGTGGCGAGAATGGCGTCTGAGTGGAGTTAACCCCAAGAATTCTGTCGACCAGATAGCTGCGCAGCTGGCCGTTATCCGCGCGCACAGCCATGAGCAACACGTCTCCCGCCTGCGAGCGGCGGAGCGAGTAGGCCTCGATCGCTCTGGTTGACCGGTTGCCCTGCTTATCGCGATAGTCGATTTCAACAAGAAGACGGTTGGCCGCCGCGAAGCGGATCATTTCGACAAAACTCTGCCCTCGGCCGCCGGCGGGCAAGCCGATCAGGCGCTCGCGAATGAGCATGTCTCCGGCGCCGATCGGCATCGCCGCAAGAGGCTGCGGGACGGCGCCCTCTAGCCAGGCGAAAATTTCCGGGAGTGCCTCCCAAAACGTCGCGACCGGCAAGAGTGCGGGAAGCTGATGTTCCAGCATATGGATCCAGCCAGCCTCCAGGTCGGCGCGATGCGGCTCGAGGTCAGCTATGCGAGGAATATTGATGCCTTTGAATTCACATTTGGCGCGTAGGACTTCCATAAAGCGCCGCGGTTCCGGGCGCGCCTCGCCATTCCGGTAGAGGTTCACCACGTCATAAAGGTCGCGCGGGCGCGTCCGCTCGGCCAGCGCCCTAAATTTCTCGGCGAATGCCTCGATGTAGTCGTAGGCAAGGACCTCGATGCCACCTTCAGGAGCATCGGTGTACGGGTGAAAAATCTGCGCGCGAACGGGCGGCAGAACCACACGCTCGTCCGCTGTGAGGTCTAGTTTGACGCGTGGAAGACCATGCGTTGATGAGACCGGCCCTTTGTAGCTGATCTTCCCCTGACAGGAGATTTGTCCGCGCGGATTCTGGTAGATCTCGAACTCCTGCTTAGCGGCAGGAATATCGATGCCAGTTTGTTCGTAAATCCACTCACCGATTTCAGAAAATGCGTTGTTCAAAAAGGCGGAGTCGAGATGCTCGCGCTTTGTAAGCGTGAAGTCGAGGTCTTCGGAGAAGCGGTAGGTCTCGAAGAAGCACTTTTTCAGGCACGTGCCGCCTTTGAACACCCAACGTTCCGCAAGATCTTCGTGGCTGTAGATGCCGGCGAGCATCCATCCGAGGACATAGTCCTTCTCAACGACGTGTGGTGTGAGAGACATCTGCTGGGAGATCGCGAGGATTTCGCGCTTTTCGATCATGTCGTTCCCTCGCGAGCCCAGCGTTGGGGCACGCGCAGCCGCCACTTCGTCAACACATGCGAGCTATCCTGGGTAGGGTCTAGTTTCGCATGGCCACCGCTCAGATGGTGCTCGCAAACGGGGGCGAGCTCAGCACCCTCGGGCAAACGCTCGGCCAGAAAACCGAGGCGCTTAAAGACGGCGCCGTTACCGAGACGCACCGCGTACTCGATGAGTTTCTCGTCGTCGCGATCGCCGCGCCGCAGATAGGCAGCAAGGCAATCCGCTACGTGCTGGATGCCACCGCCGATCGCGGGGTCATCCAGCATGTCGACAACCGTGCGGTGCACGTCGGAGACGGGCACGCGGGCCTGGTGGCGCCAGACGCTCTTCGTGCCAAAGAGCTTCCGCTCATCGATGTGCTTCAACGAAAACAGCGCGCCGTGTCGCTCCTGTCGCCTCTGGCGCAGGGCCTGTGTGGTCATCACCACGATGTCTTTGAAGATTTGCTCGGTGAGATCCCAGTGCTCGGCCGCCGTGCGCCCGCCGACATATGCTGGCGCGAAGAGCGCGGGGACGAGCACCCAGGGATCGTCGAGCACGCGATCGGATCCCATCGTATCGATCGAAGCTGCGACATAGACTCCCCGACCGACCCGCCTCAGCCAACCCTGCTCGGTCCAGCGCGAAAGACGCTGGGCGGCCGCAGTGCGGTCGAGTCGCAAGACGCTCGCGACGTCGTCCACGCGGATCACGTCTCTCGCTGAGGATAGGACGCGGACCAGCTGTGCACGGCCTTGGGGGAGCCGGCGAGCGGTTTCTTCCATATGTACCACTTAGCATAAAGTGCGAATTTAGACGTATAGGATAATCATCCGCCAGCCAGGAGTCCATTGTTCCATCATCTTTAATTCGCAGAAATCATCAATTGCCACTGATCGGCCAACACTCTCATTCCCGATGCCCCAAGTGTCGGAAAGCGGCGAGCTCACCCCCTGCGGTGCATTGGGCAGTGTCTCGTAGAGATTCATAATGCACTGATCGAGGAGGTCGCCAGAACATCAGTCCTTGGTCGGCGCATTTCCTGCCTGTGCAACCGAGGCGCATGCGACATGGCGCCTATGGCTTTTGCTTCTCCGAGGCCCTTGGCGGATCGCTGATTTCTGAAGATATCGTCGGGCTGTACCGCTCCCCGCCTGAACACGCCTTGGTGCTGTGCTGCGACGAGAAGAGCCAGGTACAGGCACTGGATCGGACGCAACCGGGATTGCTGCTGAAGAAGGGCCGTGCCGCGACCATGACCCACGACTACAAGCGCAATGGTACGACCACGCTGTTCGCGGCCCTGAATGTGCTCGACGGGCAGGTCATCGCGCAGTGCCAGCAACGCCATCGCCACGGGGAGTGGCTGAAGTTCCTGCGCCAGATCGACCGTGAGACGCCCAAAGACAAGACGTTGCATCTGATCGTTGACACCTACGCCACCCACAAGCATCCGGCCGTGCAGCGCTGGCTCACCAAACACCCACGTTTCCAGGTGCATTTCGCGCCGACCTCGGCCTCGTGGCTGAACATGGTGGAGCGCTTCTTCCGCAACATCACTACCGAGCGCTTGCGTCGCGGTGTCTTTACCAGCGTGCCCGAATTGGTCGCGGCAATCCACGAGTACATCGAGCATCACAACACCAATCCCAAGCCATTCATTTGGACCAAGAGCGCACGCGATATCCTGCAAAAGGTCATCCGTGCCAATAGCCGTTTAAGTTCAAAGCAGAATGAAGCGCTACACTAGGAAAGTCGCTCGCTGAACTTAAACAGGCTGCCCACAACGGCGGCCAGTTGTTTCTGCAGTGTGGTTTCGCTGGTCGCGGTGATTTGCGCATCGTTGCGGTTCGCCTGATTCACTTGGGGCAGCAACGCGCGCAAGGCCGCGAGTGTCGCCGGCGGCACGAGTGGTCCCTTCTTCGCCCGCGTGCCGGCCGTCACGCAAGAGTTCGGATGAGCAGTGTTGCGGCACGCGGCGATCATGGTGTTGCGGGCAGTTTTCACTCTGACCAGCGCCTCGGTGAGCATCTGGCTTTCCGCGGATCGCCAACAGAGGATACCGGCCGGGCTGGTATCGCGGGCCGCGGCCGCCGACCCTACAGCCAGCCCTTCTGACGCGCGATGCGCGCCGCCTCGATGCGGTTGGCGGCGCCGAGCTTGCTGATGGCCTCGGACAGGTAGTTGCGCACCGTGCCCTCGGAAAGGTGCACCTCGGCGGCGATCTCGGCGCTCGAGCGGCCCTCGCCGGCGCGCCAGAGAATCTGGCGCTCGCGCTCGGTGAGCGGGTCTCGCTCGCTTGCCCAGGCTTCGGCGGCCAGCTCCGGGTCGATCACCCGTTCGCCGCGATGCACACGGCGCACCGCTTCGGCGAGCTCGGCGGCCGGCCGGTCCTTCAGCAGATAGCCCTTCGCGCCGGCCTCGAGCGCTCGGCGCAGATAGCCGGGGCGCGCGAAGGTGGTGAGGATGACGACCTGGGTGGCGGGGAAGCGGGTGCGCGTCTCGGCGGCCAGTGTCAGGCCGGTCATCTCCGGCATCTCGATGTCAGTGATCAGCACGTCGGGCCGCTCGGCGGTGAGCGCGCGCAGCGCCTCGCGGCCGTTGGCGGCGCGCCCGCAGACCGTCAGATCAGGCTCTCCGGCCAGCAGCGCCGCCAGGGCGCCGAGTATCATGGCTTGATCCTCCGCGATCAGCACCCGGATGGAGCTCATGCCGGCTCGGCCTGCGCGGCCGCGCCCGGCGCCGGAATCTGCACCGTCAGCCGCGTTCCGTCCCGGGAGTCGATGGCCAGGCGGCCGCCGAGGGTGGCCAACCGCTCGCGCATGCCGCGCAGGCCGTTGCCCTCGTGCTCGATCCCGCCGCGACCATCGTCCTCGATGCGCAGCGCGGTGCCCGCCGGATCCACCGAGACGCTCAGCCTGCAACGCTTGGCGCGCGCGTGCCGCACGATGTTGGTGACGGATTCGCGTAGTACCAGCGCCAGCACCGATTCGGCCACCGGGTCGACGCGCGGCAGCGGCTCGGCGTACTCCAGTGACACCCCGGCGAGCGAGAGCGTCGCGCGCGCCCGGGCGAACTCGGCGGCCAGGCCCTCCGCCCGGTAGCCGCGGATCGTTTCACGCACCTCGCCGAGCGCCTGGCGGGCGGTTTGCTCGATTTCGGCGATCTCACGCGCTGCGCCCTGCGGGTTGGTGTGCAGCAGCCGCCCGGCGAGCTCGGATTTCAGCACGATGAGCGACAGGGTGTGGCCGAGGACATCGTGCAGGTCGCGCGCGATGCGCTCGCGCTCGGCCACCTGGGCCAGGTGCTCGATCTGCGCCTGCGCCAGGCCGAGGCGGCTCTGGCTGCGCGTGTGCAGCATCCAGATGAGATTGCCTATGCCGGCCGGGATCGAAAAGAAGGCGAAAGTGCCCCAGATCCAGGCGCTGAAGTGCAGGGCCAAACCCTCGATGACGCTCGCCGCGGCCGCCGCGACGATCAGCGCGAGGATGACCGGGAGGAACTCGGCGACCACGGGAGCGAACGCCGCACAGTAGATGAAGACGACGCCGGCACCGGGGTTGAACGGGTAGTAAACGAGACCGAGCAGGGCGAGCGCCACCAGGAGCAGCCACTTCGTGCGCGGCCGGCGAGCGAAGACCAAGCCGACATACAGCGCCAGGAAGCACAGATAGAGCAGCGCGTCGGTCACCCAGGCGGCGACGCTCCAGTGCGGTAGCTGCGCGGGTACGGCAAAGAAATAGATCGAATAACAGAGCCAGATGAAAGTCATCGCCCGTACGCGTTCCGGGGCGCGCGGCGGCATGCAGGGCTCGCGGGTCGATGCGGATCGGCTCATGGCGTTCAGGCTTCTCTGCGGGCGAACGTAATCCAGGCGGCTCCAAACATCAACAGGCTGAAGCCGGCGAGCACCAGCCAGTGCAGGAGCGCGCCGCTGCGCGGGGCGAACCCGAATACCGCGAGCGCCAGCTGCGCCAGATGATACGTCGGCAGGGCCGGGGCGACCCTCTGCACCCAGTGCGGCAGCATGCGCAGCGGTATGAAGAACCCGGAGGCGAACGACAGTGGCAGGTAAATGAGGTTGATCAGGCCGGCCCCGGCGTTCGCTGGCACGAGCAGTCCGATCAGCAGGCCGAGGGCGGTGAAGGGGATGGAGCCGAGCAGCATGATGACGGCCAGGCGCGCCGCCTGGTCCAGGCTTACTGTCACGCCGCCCACGGTGATGCCGAGCCAGATGAGCACGGCCATGACGATGAGCGCGAAGGCGGCGCTGCTGAGCATCTTGGCCAGCAGGTACGCCAGGCGTGGCATGGGGCTGGCCCATTTGAGCTCGAGCCAACCCTGGGCGCGCTCGAAGGAGATGCTGAGTCCGACGCCGAACAGACAGGCCGAGCCGAGCGCGAGGCAGCTGTAGCTGGCGATCAGGTACTGCGCGATGGGGCCGTGCCGGTGACCGGTGCCGAACAGCAGATAGAACATCAGCGGAAATCCGATCACCGAGAGCGAGTAGGCCCGGGTGCGCGCCAGGCGGAGGAACTCATAGCCGATCTCCATCAGGACGGGGCGCAGCCGGCGCGCGGCGCGGGCGCGCGGCGCGAGCGGCACAACGGCTTCGGTCATGGACATTCTCCTGCGGTAGCGGGCCGCTCAGTCGGCGTGTATGAGGGTCAGGAAAGCGTCCTCGAGGCTGGCGGCTCCGACCTCCAGATCGCTCAGTGCCGCATCGAGCGGCAGCAACTGGCGCAGCACCGCCTGCGGGTCATGCGCGAAGATCACGGCGTCCTCGCCGTGACGCTCCAGCGAGGTGACGGTCGGCAGCCCGCGCAACACCGCGTCGGAAACCTGAGTGCGGCAGCGGATGCGGCGCGCCGCGACCGCCCGTTTGATCTCGGTCGGCGTCCCGAGCCGCACGAGGCGACCGCGCTCGATGAGCGCAATCCTGTGGGCCAGCGCATCGGCTTCCTCCAGGTAATGGGTGGTGAGCAGCACCGCCTTGCCGGCCGCGGCGAGCGCGCGGATATGCGCCCAAACCTGCCGGCGGGCCTGGATGTCCAGTCCGACCGTGGGCTCATCCAGGCACACCAGCCGAGGATCGCCGCAGATCGCCAGCGCGAACAGCAGCCGCTGTTTCTGCCCCCCTGAGAGCGTGCCGAAACGCCGGTGCATGATCGGCAGCAGTCCGGTGCGGTCCAGGATCGCGGTGGTCTCGAGGGGACGGGGGTAGTAGCTGCGGAACAGCTCGATGTGCTCGCGTACCGTCAGCATGTCCGGGGCCCGCGCGACTTGCAGCATCGCGCCGATAGCCATACGCGCCGTGCTGTTGCGGGGGTCGCGGCCGAGCACCTCGACGCGGCCTTGGTCGGGGGCGAGCAGCCCGATCAGCAGCCGCACGGCGGTGGTTTTCCCGGCGCCGTTCGGGCCGAGCAATGCGGTGACCTCGCCGCCGCGCAGCTGCAGCGAGAATCGCGTCAGGGCGGCTGTCTTGCCGAGCCGTTTACTGACCTCCTGCAGGGCGGCGACAGGCTCCTCGGGCGCGACGGTGAGGACATCAGCGGGCGGCGTGACGGACATGGAGGGTTGCTCGCGGCGGCCGATAGGGTGGCCCAGGATGACCCGCGGGCGCCGGGCTCTGCAGTGCCGCCTGTCAACACTCGCCCGTGACACTTGTCATGCCGGCGCATGTCCGCCAAAGCCGGGCGTATCTGGAGCGCCGGGGCAACCCGGATGCGCCCGGTAGGGCGGTCGTCCCGGGATCCGGGGGCCTGCGCCCGGCACCCGAGCCTCGCGCCGTCGCCTGCGCCGAGAACTCCTCCGGCCGTGCCGCATCGAGCGGGGGGCCTGCCCTCAGCGCGTAAGCCATGCGCGGGCGCGCACCGTAAAGAGCGCATACGGCAAGATCCACATGAGCGCGACTGCGGAGTAATACCCGTAGAGTACCCCGTAGAGGATATGGAACGATCGCTCGGTACGCAGGTAATACAACACCTGAAAGACCGATATCGCGCCGATCACTTCCAGCATGGGACGCACCACGGACGGATGCAACGCGATGACGACGGGTACGAGGATCAGGCCCAAACAGGAAATCGGCAGTGCCGCGTCAGTCGTGAACCGGTCCAATACAGCCAGGATGCGCGTCGGCTACGGTCTGCGCCACACGATGCGCGCGAAGCGGATCTCTTCGCGCACATAGGAGCGGTCCCAGCGCAGCAGCATCTTGCAGAGTTTCCAGTACCTGCTCGGTACGATGGTGTGGACGACGGCGGTACGCTGATAGAGCGCGTCATAGTTGGCTTCGAGCAGGTAGTTCGTCATGGCGCGATCCTCTCCGAAGGTGCAGCGCGAGCCGAGGAACACCTGCTTGCGCCATCGCTCGAGCACGCGACTGACGGCCGCGGCCCGATAGGCGCTCAGCGCTCCGGGACAGCAATAGACATTGCGGTAGACCGACTCCCCGGCACGCAACATGTCGAACTGGATAATGAAGCGGACGTGCAGCATGCGGGGAATGACACCGTCGGCCCGGTTGTAGACGAGAACCTTGCCGGCCACCGCGCCGATGCGCGCATCCCGGAACGGACCTGCCAGCGCGAGCAGAGCGTCCCGCTCGATCACGCTGTCCGAATCGATGGTCACCAGAATCTCGCCCCGGGCACGGCTGAAGCCCCAGGCCAGCGTCTCGCGTTTGCCGAGGTTGCGCTCGTGGCGCAACGCGGTCACCCGTCCCGGATGGCGCTGGACGGCGGCGCAAATATGCTCCCAGGTGTCATCTTTGCTGCCATCGTCGATGACCAGGATCTCGAGCCGATCGGCCGGATAGTTCGCGCCGATCACGGACTCGATCGACTTCAGCACCATGACCCCTTCGTTGTAAGCCGGAATAATCACCGTCAGCGTCGGGGCCGTTTCCCGGGTTGCCGGCGCTGCGGGCCGATACATCATCCACAGGATCGTTCGCACGATGATCAGGACGAAGCCGAGGGTCGTCCAGAGGATGCCGGCGTAGACGAGCAGCCGGATGTCGCTGCGCTCGTTCGCCACCGCCAGCATCCGGGGAACGATGGCATGGAATTCAACGTAGGCAATGAGCAGGATGCTGATCGCGATGGACGCATAGATGGCGAGGTTCCACAGCGTCTCGCCTTGTTGCAGAGCTTGTGCGCGCTGCGCGCTGCGCTCGTTCGGCCCGAGCGCGAGCCCGACGGCAATTGCGCGTCGAATTTTGATTCCGTTCATCTCGGTCGTCCCGATCCGCTGTGTCACTCACCGGCGGGGCAACCGCCGGATGATTCCAGGTGAGCGCTATCCGCCGAGCGCGCCCGAGGCAAGGTGGAGTCTCACCCGATCCGCCGTTGAGCCCATAGGCACTTCGCGCAAAACGTAAGCACGTGTGCCTGTCCGGGATGAGCGCGCGATGCCCGCATTGCGCTGCACCTGCCGTGGGCGGAGGCTCACCGGTGATCCCGCAGGGCGGTCACGGACTCGAAGCGGCGCTCAACCCGCCGCACTCGTCGGGTATCGAAGGGGCGGGAAATTCGCGCGGCGCGGGTGCGCTCGCGGCCGTGACCCAATGCCACCGCCAGGAAGGCTCTCGCACCCCCTCGAGCCACGAGTTGCGGTGAATGCGGCGCAGCAGAGCAAGCGCCTCGGGGCTCGGCCAGTCGGTGGCATCGCGAGCGCGGTTCCAAGGGTGAAGTTTGCGCCGCTCGGCCCGCAGCTGGGTGCGCGTGTTGCGCCAGGCGTTTGGCCAGCGCGCGTCTTGTCGTGCCCGTGTGTTCATTGGCCCCTGTCATTCCGATCTTGTTCGGTCATTGTAATGACGTCATGTGTGTAACTCGGTTGCCGGCCGGTCTTGGCGCACGTCCCGTGTTGCTCCTGCGGCGGGAAAACACGATCCCGTCGCCTCGTCCAGTCCCTGCGCGCGGCAGATTGCGCTTGATGCCGAAGTGGCGTCTGTTCGTTGACGCACCGAGAATATCTTCCGGGCAATCGCCGCGGCACTAGCGCCCGCGCGTTGCGCAGATCTGTGCACGTGTCCCACTAGGCACTGCCTGGAGGGCGGGGCCGCCCGCGGGTCGAGGGATGCGCAGCGTATCGATGCGGGTGTCTGCGCGCGGGGGCGGCGTGCGGCGGATCGGGGCACCTCCGGGCTGCAGTCCGGGTCGGATCAGATGGCCTTCGCGCGGTGGGCGAGGGCTCGCGCGCCGATCCGGGACCGCGCGGCGCTGCCACGACTTGCGCCGCGGGATTACAATTGCCACATGCGAATCTCCGGAACTCCCTATCGGACGATCTGGCCGCTCGCCTCCGGGGCCGTGCGGATCATCGATCAATCCCGGCTGCCGTTCGAGTTCGAGACCCTCGATCTCGCCACGCTCGAGGACGCCGCGCACGCCATCCAGACCATGATCGTGCGGGGCGCGCCGCTGATCGGCGCCACGGCGGCCTATGGGCTGGCGTTGGCGCTGCGTCAAGACGCCACGGATGAGGGGATTGCGCGGGCGGTGCAGGTGCTGCGCGCAACGCGACCGACCGCCGTTAATCTTGCGTGGGCGCTCGAGAGGGTGCGCGCGCACGTCGCGCAACTGCCGCCAGCGAAGCGCGCGGCGGCGGCGTTCGCCGAGGCGGGGCGCATTTGCGACCAGGATGTTGCACAGTGTCACGCGATCGGTGTCCACGGCGCCGACATCATCCGCGCCATGGCGGCTCAGGCGCGCCGCCGCATCAACGTCCTCACGCACTGCAATGCGGGTTGGCTGGCATGTGTCGATTGGGGCACGGCTCTGTCGCCGGTTTATGTGGCGCACGATGCCGGGGTCGACCTGCACGTGTGGGTCGACGAAACCCGCCCGCGCAACCAGGGCGCCTCGTTGACGGCGTTCGAGCTGGGGGCCCACGGGGTGCCGCACACCGTGATCGTGGACAACCTTGGGGGACATCTCATGCAGCACGGACAGGTGGATCTGGTGATCGTCGGCAGCGATCGGACCACCGCCGCTGGCGACGTATGCAACAAGGTGGGCACGTATCTGAAGGCGCTCGCCGCAAGGGACAACGGCGTGCCGTTTTATGCGGCTCTGCCGGTCAGCACCCTGGACTGGAGCCTCGAGGACGGCCGCGCCATCGAGATCGAGGCGCGCGATCCGCAGGAGGTGACGCACATCAGCGGGCGCGCTGCCTCGGGCGCCATCGAGCGCGTGCGTGTCGTACCCGAGGGCAGCGCCGCGCTCAATCTCGCCTTCGATGTCACTCCGGCGCGACTCGTGACCGGCCTGATCACCGAGCGCGGCGTGTGCGCGGCGAGCCGAGCCGGACTTGCCGCGCTGTATCCGGAGCGCGCCGCATGAGCGAGGCGGACGCGGACGAGACTCTGCGTCGTGCGGTGATCGCCGGGTGCCGGGAGTTGTCGCGTCTGGCGCTTACGCACGGCACGTCGGGCAACGTCGGCGTGCGGCGCGACGCGCGCGCATTCTTCGTCAGTCCCACGGGACGGCTCTACGAGTCGCTCGAGCCGCAAGATGTGCCGCTGCTCACCCTCGATGGGCTGTGGTACGGCCGGTGCCGGCCCTCGAGCGAGTGGCGGTTCCATCGGGATATCTTCGCCGCCAGGCCCGATGTGGGCGCGATCGTGCATGCCCACCCCCGCTGCGCCACGGCGCTCGCCTGCACGGGCCGCGGCATCCCGGCGTTTCACTACATGGTCGCGGTCGCCGGCGGCGCGGATATTCGTTGCGCGCCGTACCACACGTTCGGCTCGCAGGCGCTCAGCGAGGCTGCCCTCGCCGCGCTGCGCGACCGCAGGGCGTGTCTGCTCGCCCATCACGGACTCATCGCGCTCGGGGCGGATCTGGAGGCCGCCGTGCGCCTGGCCGCGGAGGTGGAGAATCTCGCCGCGCAATACTGCGCGGCCCTGGCCATCGGCGCGGTGGAGGTGTTGGATGCTTGCGAAATGGCGCGGGTCGTCGAGAAGTTCCGCACCTACGGGCGTCAGGATGCCATCGATCCGGATCTGCGCCACGGCGGCGAGCGGCTGCCGCCCGGTTGAGCGGCTCAGCGGCGGATCCGCCGCCGCTCGAGCACGAAGCGGGCCAGGATGTTGATGACCAGCACGAACCCGGTGACCAGCAGCGCCGCGGCGTAGGCGAGCTCGTTGGCCGAAGCGAACGGCTCGTTGATGAACGTCCAGATGGCGTAGGTGAGGTAGCCGATCGGCGAGTGGGTCAGATGTCCGTCCCACATGAAGTTCGACCAACCCGCGGTATAGAGCAGCGGGGCGGTCTCGCCCACCGACACCGCAAGGGCGAGCAGGACGCCGGTGAGAATGGACGGCAGGGCCGCCGGCAGGCACCCCCCGAAGATGACCCGCCGCTCGTTGGCGCCGAGCGAGTAAGCCGCGTCGCGCAGATCGTTGGAGACTTGTCGCAGCGCGAGCTCGGTGGTCCGGCAGATGTAGGGCAGGCTGATGATGGCGAGCGAGATCGCGCCGGCGGCCAGCGAGAAGTTCCAGCCCAGCCATTGCACCAGCGCGACGTAGCCGAAATAGCCGATCACGATCGAGGGCACTCCGACCAGCACGTCGGCCAGGAATCGGATGGCGACGGCCCAGGCGCTGAAGCGGTACTCGGCCGAATAGATTCCGGCGGCCACGCCGAACGGCACCGCCAGCAGCAGCGCGGCGCCGGAGAGCACCAGCGTGCCCTCGATGGCGTTGAGCAGCCCGCCGCCGCTGCCCTGCGTGACGGTCGTGAGCACTGTGAAGTTCAGCGCTCCGACGCCGCGCACGAACACGACCGACAGGATCCACACCATCAGCACCGACAGCGTCGCCAGGCACAGGCCGCTCAGCGCCCAGCCGGTGATGCTGACGATGCGGCGCGAGAGGCGGATCTGCCGGTGCGGCGCCGCGATGGCGTTCATGCCACTACACCATTACCGAGCGCTGGTTGCTGTTCCACACCAGCAGCAGCAGCCGGGCGAGGGCGTTGACGATGATGGAGATGAGCGCCAGGACGAAGGCGATTTCCGCCAGCGAGCGCACCGCGAGTCCGGTCGGATCCTGCAGCGCGCTGTCGAGTTGCGAGACGATGAACGCCGCCATGGTCGAGATCGGATCATAGATGCGGTGCGGCAGTATGTTCAGCGCGTTGCCGCTGACCATCAGCACCGCCATGGTCTCCCCGAGCGCCCGGCCGAGGGCGAGAAAGGTCGCCCCGATCAGCGTCTTGCGCGTGCCCGGCAGCATCACTTTCCAAAGCGCCTCGAAGCGCGTTGCGCCGAGCCCGAGCGCCGCCTCGCGCAGCGAGCTCGGCTGGCTGACCAGAGCATCGCGCAGCGTGGCGGCGATGATCGGCACGACCATCAGCGAGAGCACGACGCCGGCGGTGAGCAGGCCGTAGCCGCTGCCGCTCGGCTCGCCGAAAATCGGAATGACACGGCCGACGGTGTGGGCGAGCATCGGGTACAGGTGCTGCCCGAGGAAAGGGATCACCACCACGTAGCCCCACAGCCCGAAGACCACGCTCGGGATGGCCATCAGCAGCTCGACGAAGAAGGAGATCCAGGTGCGCAGCGCGTCGGGGACCACTTCGGCGAGGAAGATCGCCGCACCGATCCCGAGCGGCAGGGCGATCAGCAGGGCGATCGCGGTCGAGAGCAGCGTGCCGACGATCAGGAAGAGTATGCCGTAGGTCGCCCCGCGCGGGACCAGCGTGCCGCGCACCGTGACCGGGTTGGCGTAGAGATTGCCGAGCCTCCAGGTGTCGCGCGCCACGAAGCCGAAGCCATTGAAATGCATGGCAGGCCAGGAATAGATGGCCAGGAACACCACGATGGCGATGAGCGCCAGGGGCAGTATGCCCGCCACGATGGCGAGCCAGACTCTGAACTTCATGGCGGGCAAGGATGGCCGGTTGGCTGACTCGATGCAACGGCTTGGTGGAAGAAAGAAGCCGGCAGAACGCCTCATCCGTGTGGCGAGTGCCGGCTTCGAGGGGGACGTTGCCTCAGTGGATCTTGGCGATCTGCGCCTGGCTCAGACGCGCGATGGCCGGCGGCAGCGACACGAAGCCCACTTGCTGCATGAAGCGCGGCGAGTTCCCGCCGTCCGGGCTCAGCGCCCACTCGAAGAACTGCTTCAAGGTCCGCGCGGTGGCCGGATTGGGCTGCTGGGCGTTCACGATGGCGTACTCGTAATTGATGATCGGGTACGAGTCGGCGCCCGGGGCGAAGATCAGGCTGGTGCGCTCGTCGGCCGGCGTGTGGGCCGCGGTGGCATTGACGGCGGCCTGAATCGTCTGCGGCGTGGGCAGCTCGAAGTGGCCGCTGCGGTTCTCGAGCAGCGCCTCGCCGAGCCCGGCCGCTTGCGTGTACTTCTTGTAGCTGATGCCGATGTAGGCGATGGAGTACGGCGTGCCCTTGCAGGCATCGACCATGCCCGGGTTGCCTTCCGCGCCCACGCCGCTTTCGACCGGCGGCCAGCTGATCGTGGTGCCGTAGCCCACCGAGTTGTTCCACGCCGGTGTGCTGAACGACAGGTACTGGGAGAAAATAAAGGTGTCGCCGCTGCCGTCCGTGCGGTGTATCAACACGATCTGCTTGTGCGGCAGGTGTACGCCGGGATTGAGCCGCTGGATGGCCGGATCGTTCCAGTAGCGGATCGTCCCGGTGTACATGGCCGCGAGCACCGGGCCGCTGAAGCGCAGGTGAACGCCGTTCAGGCCCGGAATGTTGTAATTCACCATCTGCGAGGAGATCGCGAGCGGGATGTTCAGGATGCCCGGATGCTGGCGCAGCATGAAATCGCTCATGTAGGCGTCGGAGGCGCCGATCTGCGCAATGCCGGAGGCCGCCTCGGAGATGCCCGTGCCGCTGCCGGTGGACTCGGTGGTGATCTGTACGCCCGGATGGGTCTTGCTGTAGATCGGAACCCAGAGGTTGAACAACGGATACAGCAGCGAGGAGCCGGTCTCGAGCACCCGCTCCTCGGCCAGCGCGGCGTGGCCGGCCAGCATCGTGCCCAGGGCCAAGACGGTCGCCAGGATCAGCGAAGCGCTGCGGCGGTGACGGGCGGTTTTCGTGCTCAAAGGGTGACCTCCGATTGGCTTTGGGAGTGTGCCATGGGTGCGTACTCTACGGCGGCAATATGACGCTTGTATGACAGGCTGTTAAATATAATAAAACCAAATGCTTGCAGTGCTTTTCGCAACAGCTTTCGCACGCGGGTCGCCGCCTTCAGGGTGCCGCGATCGCGCCTGCGGCAGGGGTGGGCGGCCGCCGCGGCAGACACTTTGGCGCGGATCGGTTAAGGTGCCGCCCCTTGGGGGCTGTCCACGCCGGGGGGCGCGGGGTCTCGCGATCGAAAGCAATCCAAAGTGAGTACATCCGCACCGGAGCGCGCCGGCTCGCACGGCGAGTTCACTTTCCGCGGCATGATCATCGGGGTGCTGATCACCCTGGCGTTTACCGCGGCCAACGTCTACTTCGGCCTCAAAGCCGGCATCACCTTCTCGACGTCGATTCCGGCGGCGGTGATCTCGATGGGTATCCTGCGTGCGTTCAAGGACGCGACCATGCAGGAGAACAACATCGTGCAGACCGTGGCTTCCGCGGCCGGCACGCTCTCGAGCATCATCTTCGTGCTCCCGGGACTGGTGATCGTCGGCTGGTGGACCGGCTTCCCGTTCTGGATGTCCTTCACGGTGTGCGCCGCGGGCGGCATTCTCGGCGTGATGTACACCATCCCGCTGCGCCGGGCATTGGTGACCGATTCGGACTTGCCCTACCCGGAAGGGGTGGC
>DAHXNE010000040.1 GCA_027366635.1 Gammaproteobacteria bacterium
AGGCACGTTCGAGGTTAGGGGACTCGCTCATACTGTAATTATAAACAGATCCGCGATCCGCCGCAACGGGCAGGACAAAACAACACCTGCCGCCGGACGCCCCGCTTCACTGCGCGCGCAGCGTCGCAATGACTGGCGCGCGCGGACGCTGCGCAGTGGCTCAAAGCCGGCGGGGTCGCTCACGTCCATGTTCGCTTCGTGGCACACAATGACGCAATAGGCATGCCAGAATCGCGAGTCGGGTGTGCTCGCTGGAGGTGCTGGCTGCCTCTTGCGGTACCAATGCGACGTAATGTTCAATTGCGACCTGTAATTTCACCTACTGCTGCTGCCGTGGCGACGTCATAGCTCTCTCACAGTCGTGACGAATTTTGATGAGATGTAAAAATTCCCGGCGTCAATTCGCGCTTTCCGAGCTGCGCCAGATCTGAACTTGATCATTAACTTCTTGATTGAAAAGAACTATTAGGAAGTATCCGAGGCGTAAATGATTTCGACGGGCCGGAATAGGTTCGAACGCGCATTCCTCGATCTGCTTTGGATCATCGTGTTGCTGTCATGTGGAGGCCAGGCCCTGGCGGCAGCCGGCGGCCCGACGTCCGAACTGCGCCCGACGACCTATCGCGTGCGATCGGGCGATACGTTGTCAGGCATCGCGGCGCGCTACGGCCTGAGCGTTCAGGCGCTGGCTCGACTGAACGGCATTCCACCCGACGGTGAGCTGCGCACCGGGGAGCAATTGCGTGTCTCCGAGGCGGGGTCGCAAGCATCGCTGCCGGCCGCCGGCGCTTCGTCGGCGCCGAAGCTGCGGACGGCATTCTATCGGGTGCGGCCGGGTGACACGCTCTCGGGCATCGCGGCGCGCTACGGCCTGAGCGTTCAGGAGCTGGCGCGACTGAACGGCATTCCACCCGCCGGTGAGCTGCGCATCGGGGAGCGATTGCGTGTCTCCGAGGCGAGGTCGCAAGCATCGCTGCCGGCCGCCGGCGCTTCGTCCGCGCCGAAACCGTCGACGGCATTCTATTGGGTGCAGCCGGGTGACACGCTGTCGGGCATCGCGGCGCGCTACGGCCTGAGCGTTCAGGCGCTGGCGCGACTGAACGGCATTCAACCCAACGGTGAGCTGCGCATCGGGGAGCAATTGCGTGTGCCCGGAACGGGATCGAATGCCCCGCTGTTGTCGTTCGGGCCGGACTTTCCTTGTCCATCGGTTCTTCAGCCCGCGGTCCATTTCTGGATCCGGGTGTTCACCCAGGTTGGCACCAATGGGGGCTTCCTGCATGACCCGAACAACCTCGGGGTTATCTATCGCACGGTGCATTTCGCGCCGGGCAGCTCTCCTTGGGAGCGGCAACATATCGTCGACGTCGACCGTGACCGGCTCGCCGCCGAACTGCGCCGCATTGCTGCCGGAGCCCGACCGCTGACACCGCAGGAACGGCGTATCCAGGCCCTCTGGGGCCCGGACGTGAGTGCGGCACGTCTGCTGAGAGCGGCCAATGACATTCGGTTCCAGCTCGGACAGGCGAATCGGTTCAAGGCGGGATTGATCCGTTCCGGTGCCTGGCAACATGCGATCGCGCGGGCGCTTGCTCAGCGGGGGCTGCCGCCCGAACTCGCCGCGCTGCCGCTGGTGGAGTCGTCCTACAATCCGCGCGCATTTTCCAAGGATGGCGCGGCGGGTATTTGGCAGTTCATGCCGGGTACGGCGCAGCGCTTCCTGCGCATGAGCTCAGCCGTCGATCAGCGGCTCGATCCGTTCAGCGCCACGGTGGCGGCCGCGCAGTTGCTTGCCTACAACCACCGGATCCTGGGAACTTGGCCGCTTGCCATTACGGCGTACAACCATGGCCTGGCAGGAACGCTGCGCGCCGTTCGCACTGTCGGCACCAAGAATATCGGCGCTGTCGTGCTGCACTATCGGACCCCCATGTTCGGATTCGCATCACGCAATTTCTATGTGTCGTTTCTGGCAGCCTTGTACGTCGATGAGCATGCGCGCCGCTATTTCGGCGACTTGCACGAATTGCCCGAGGAGCGATTCCAAGAGTTGACGTTGCCTGGCTATGTGTCCGTGTTTTCGCTCGAGAGGGCGTTGGCTGTGCCGCTTGCCCGCCTGCGTGAGCTCAACCCGGCGCTTCTGCCGCCGGTGTGGGACGGCGAGCTGGATGTCCCGCGGGGCTATCGTCTTCGGTTGCCGGAGCGTGGGCCGATCTGGACTGTTGCCGATCTCATCCACCGCCTCACCCCGAACGCACTGCTTGCGGAGCAACTTCGCCCCGCCCTCTACCGCGTGCGATGGGGCGATACGCTGTCGGGCATCGCGGCGCGCTTCGGGCTGAGCATCTGGTCGCTGGCTCAGTTCAACGACATTCAGCCTGACGGTATTCTGCGTGTCGGAGAGCGTCTGCGCCTGCCTGGGGTGGAGCAGCCGACTACGCTGCTGGCGGCGAACGCCGGGCCCGGACCTGGAGTGCCCGAGAGCTATCGTGTGCAGCCTGGGGATACACTGTCGGGCATCGCGGTACGCTTTGGGGTGAGCATCTGGTCGTTGGCGCGACTTAACGGTATCCAGCCTGACGGCATTCTGCGTGTCGGAGAGCGTCTGCGCCTGCCTGCGGCGGCGCGGCCGGTGGCTCTGCCGGCGGGCATCGTAGCAAGCGTGACACGACCAGCGTCGACCGACAAGGTGGAGGCTCGGGGGCCAGGCCTCGGCCCAGGCGGGCACCCGGCGCCGACTCTCGATCCAACCGACTATTCAGTGGCATCGAACGGTACGATCCGGGTGGCCGCGGCCGAATCGCTCGGGTACTACGCCGAGTGGCTGGGGGTCAGCGCCATGGAACTGCGTCGGATCAATCATCTGCCCCCGGGACAGCCGCTGCAGATCGGCGAGCGGATCCGGCTGGATTTCCGACATGTGACCCCAGCACAGTTCGAGCAGCAGCGGGTGGCGTACCATCGAGCCCTCGAAGCGAGCTACTTCGCGACCCATCGAATCGATGGTGTGTTTTCCTATGTGACGCGCAGCGGCGACTCATTGTGGACGTTGACGCAGCGCTTCCCGGAACTGCCTGAATGGCTTCTCCGCCAGTACAATCCGCATACCGATTTCTTCGCGCTCAAGCCCGGCACGCACCTGGTCGTCCCACGAATCGAGGCCGCGGCCACAGGAAGCTGAGCGCCACGCGCCGCTGCGCGCGTCTATAATGAGACCATGGTGCGCCATTCCACAATCATTCTGACGGCCGCGCTCAGCGCTGCCGCGGCGATCGCCCACGCGACTCCCCGGGTAGAGCGCGTCGCACTGCAGGCGGACCCGCATCTTCCGAAGGTGCAATACGTGCTGGTGAAGAAGCATGCGCGGCGCCTATTTCTGATGGATGGCAGCCAAGTGGTGCGCTCCTTCAAGATTCATCTGGGTCTGATGCCGCGGGGGCAGAAAAGACGTTCCGGTGACTTCCGGACCCCGCAGGGGTGGTACAAGCTGGTGCGGCGCGACCCGCGCAGCGAGTTCTTCCTGTCCATTCAGATTTCCTATCCTGATCAGGCCCAGCGGGCTTTCGCCCGGGCGCACGGCTGGCGGCCGGGGGGCGAGATCATGATCCATGGTCTGCCAAATCGATTGACCGCCCCGCTGTCCTATTATCTGCGCAGCGATTGGACCGATGGTTGTATCGCCGTCTCCGATGCCGACATGATGCAGATCTGGATGATGACTCGCGACGGCACACCGATCGACATCCAACCCTGAGTCCGCGCCCCAGCATGGAAGAATACGATTCCGAGCCAGAGTTCGTCGAAGCGCGAGTTCATCCCCGAGGTAGTCTCGAGAATCTTTCCCAGGAGGAGATCGCCAAGCTGCTCGATTCCGGGCGCAGCGGGTTGTATCCGCTGTTCCGCCAATGCGCGCTGGCGGTGCTCAACAGCGGCGCGCAGACCGATAACGCCAAGGAGATCTTCGATCGCTATCGCGACTTCGAAGTGCGTATCAAGCGTCAGCCGTGGGGTATCCATCTGGAGATGCACCACGCGCCCGGCACCGCCTTCGTTGATGGCCAGATGATCCGGGGTATCAAGGAGCACTTGTTTGCGGTGCTGCGTGACATTGTCTTTACCGCGAACGAGATCATGGATGATGGCCGGTTCGACCTGGATGATTCCGCCTCGATCACCAATGCGGTGTTCCATATCCTGCGCAACACGCAGTTGTTCGGATTCAGGACAAATCCCAATCTGGTGGTGTGCTGGGGCGGGCACTCGATCGGCAACGAAGAGTACAAATATTCCAAGCAGGTCGGCTATGAGCTGGGGCTGCGTGGGCTCGATGTGTGCACCGGCTGTGGTCCGGGCGCGATGAAGGGGCCGATGAAGGGTGCGACCATAGGACACGCCAAGCAGCGCATCGAGCATGGGCGGTACATCGGCATTACCGAGCCCGGCATCATCGCCGCCGAGCCGCCCAACCCAATCGTCAATCATCTGGTGATCATGCCCGACATCGAGAAGCGTCTCGAGGCGTTCGTGCGTTTTGCGCACGGCATCGTGGTGCTTCCGGGGGGGGCCGGCACCCTCGAGGAGATTCTCTACCTGCTCGGCATCCTGCTCGATCCGGCCAATCGCGATCAGCCCTTCCCCGTCGTGCTCACCGGACCGCGCTCGAGCGCCGCATACTTCGAGCAGATCCGCCATTTCATAGGGGGCACGCTCGGCGAGGCGGCGGTCAGCCGCCTGAGTATCATCATCGACGATCCGGCCGAGGTCGGTCGCCACATGATCCGTGGCATCGAAGCGGTGCGGGAATTCCGCCGTCAGCGCAAGGATGCTTACAATTTCAACTGGTTGCTGTCGATCCGGCCGCAGTTCCAACATCCATTCGTGGTGACGCACCAGTCGATGCGCGCGCTAGACCTTGGGCGCGAGCAGCCGGCGCACGAGCTTGCGGCGAATTTGCGTCGGGCTTTTTCGGGCATCGTCACCGGCAACGTTAAAGAACACGGTATCCGCGCGATCGAGCAATATGGGCCGTATGAGCTCACCGGTGATCGCGGCATCATGCAACTGCTGGATCAGTTGCTTGCGGCATTCGTCGCTCAGGGCCGCATGAAACTGCCGGGAAGCAGCTACCGCCCGGTCTATCGGCTGGTCGCTTAGGCATCGAAGTGTCCCTGCAGCCACAGTCATATGACATAATCGCTGGCGTCGTTGCATAAGCCGACGCATTCACTCAGTGGCTCGCCGCTAATCGAAGCGCCTGTGAACCAGTACCTGCGCCATGGGCTTGTGGCACGTACTCTGAATACCCGTTGTCGGAGGTGCGTCCATGAGTTCATCTTTCAGGGAGCGCGGCGCTCCGCCCGAGGTGAAAGAGGAGCGGGTCGTGAAGGGCGCGTCGCCCGCGCCGTTTCCGACTTGGCTCGACCGCATGCAGAATGTTCGGGCTCGTCACCAGGCGATCACCGGCAGTCTGAATACTTGGTCGAATTACAAGAATTGGGCCGAGCGCATGCGCAGCGTCTGGGCCGAGGACTCCGCCGACTCCAGTGCCGAGTCGCATACGGGCAAGGATCCGGCACCGCCGAATCATTGAGGACGGACTGATGGAAGTCGTGATGTTGTGGTGGGACGAGCTGGATGATCTGGCGGCGCTGGCGAGCCACGTTGCCCGCGGCGTGATTGCCGAGGTGGCGGCGCTGCCGCGGCGCCGAGCCTGGGGTAGAATAATCGAGCAGTTGCTGAAGCTGCCGGCCTGAATGTGCGGGCGGCGCGGCACAAATCCGTGCCCGCGCATTGAAAAACGCGTCGACGCGCCCAAAATGGTTCGCTCCGCAGCGATGTAGGAGTGGACCATGACTGCCCCCGCCGAGACCCCTTCCAGCCCCGCTTCAGACCGGCAAACGCACGGTTTTCAGGCGCAAGTGCGTGAGCTGCTGAAGCTCATGATCCATTCCCTGTACAGCCACCGGGAAATCTTCCTGCGCGAGCTGATCTCCAATGCCTCCGATGCCAATGACCGATTGCGCTTTGCGGCGATCAGCGCTCCGGAGCTGCTCGAGCGTGACGCTGAACTCTCGATTCGGATCGATGCCGATCCCGAGGCGGGCACGGTCACCGTTGTGGACAACGGGATCGGCATGACGCGCGAGGAAGCGGTGGCGAATCTCGGCACCATTGCACGCTCCGGCACGGCGGAATTTTTCCGCTCACTCTCCGGCGAGCGGCAAAAGGATTCGCAGCTGATCGGTCAGTTCGGCGTGGGGTTCTATTCGGCCTTCATCGTCGCCGAGCGCGTCGAAGTTCTCTCACGGCGCGCCGGCGCGCCGGCCGAAGCCGCAGTCCGCTGGGAATCGAATGCCGACGGCGAGTTCACCGTCGAAACCGTTACGCGCGAGGCGCGGGGCTCGGCCGTGAAGCTGTATTTGAAGCCGGAGGCGAAGGAATTCGCGGACCACTTCCGGCTGCGCGGACTGATCCGGCGCTATTCCGACCACATAGCCTTTCCGGTTCGCATGCGTAAAGAAGGCGAGGCTGCGCTCGAGTACGAGACCGTCAATCAGGCGACAGCCCTGTGGACACGGCCGCGCGCCGAGATCAGCGCCGAGGAATACCGTCAGTTCTATCAGCATCTGGCCCACGATTTCAGCGAGCCGCTCGCGTGGAGCCACAATCGGGTCGAGGGCAAGCGCGAATACACCAGCCTGCTCTATGTTCCCGGGCGCGCGCCGTTCGACTTGTGGCAGCGCGATGCGGCTCACGGCCTGAAGCTGTACGTCAAGCGCGTCTTCATCATGGACGATGCCGAGCAGTTCCTGCCGCTATATCTGCGTTTCATAAAAGGCGTAGTCGACTCGAGCGACCTGCCGCTGAACGTTTCGCGGGAACTGCTGCAGCGCGAGCCCGAGGTGGAGGCGATTCGCGGCAGTCTCACCAAGCGGGTACTCGACATGCTCACGAAGCTCGCCCAGGACGAGCCGGAAAAATTCGCCACGTTCTGGACGGAGTTCGCGCCGGCGCTGAAGGAGGGTGTCGTACAGGATGCGGCCAACCGGCCGACGCTGCTCGCGCTGCTGCGTTTCGCCAGCACGCATGAGGCGACCGAGGAGCCCACAGTGAGTCTGGCCCAATACGTGGCGCGGATGAAGCCCGGCCAGGAGCACATCTACTATGTCGTGGCCGAGAACGTCCGGGCGGCGCGCCACAGTCCCTATATCGAGCGGCTCGCCGAACAAGGGCTTGAAGTGCTGCTGCTCGGGGAGCGCATCGACGAGTGGATGATGGGGCAGCTGGAGGCTTTCGAGGGTAAGCGTTTCAAGGACGTCGCGCGCGGCGATCTTGCCCTGGGTCCGCTCGAGGCCGAAGCGGATCGCAACCGACGCGAAGCCGCGCTCAAGGAAAGCAAGGGTCTGCTGAAGCGCGTCAAGGACGCCGTCGGAGAGCGCGTCATCGAGGTGCGTATCAGCACCCGGCTGAAGGACTCTCCAGCTTGTCTGGTGCGCGCGGAGGACGATCTGGGCGCCGGGATGCGCAAGATCCTGGCCGCAGCGGGGCAGAAGGTGCCCGAGTCCAAGCCGGCCCTGGAGCTCAATACCGATCATCCGCTGGTGAAATATCTGGAGAAGCTCGCCGATGCGGATCGTTTCCAGGCGCTTGCAGTGCTGCTGTACGAGCAGGCCGAGCTCGCCGAGGGCGGGGAGCTTGGTGATCCGGCCGAATTCGTCCAGCGGCTCAATCGCTTGTTGGTGGAGCTTGCCGCGGGGCACACCGCGTGACACTGTCACGACCGCAGCATACCCTGCTGCCCGGGCCGGTTGGGGGACTGGAAGCGCTGGTGAGCGAGCCGCCGGGCGGCACATCTCCGGCCGCCTATTTCGCCGTAGTGTGCCATCCGCATCCGCTCTATGGCGGCACGCTCGACAACAAGGTGGTCTACACGCTGGCACGCGCCTTCGAGGAGTGCGGTGCCCCGACGATACGCTTCAATTTCCGAGGGGTTGGCTCGAGCGCCGGTGGTTTTGACGGGGGCCGGGGCGAGACCGAGGACGCGCTGGCGGCAATCGCCTATGGGCGTACCCGCTGGAACGGTGCGGGATTGTGGTTGGCGGGCTTTTCCTTCGGAGCCGCGGTGGCCGTCCGCGCCGCCGCGCGGGCCGAGCCGCAGAAGCTAGTTTTGGTGGCGCCCGGCGTCACCAAGATGGAGATGGAGGGTGTGCCCTCGCCGCTGTGTCCTTGGCTGCTGGTACAGGGCGATGTCGACGAGGTGATTGAGCCGGCCGAGGTGCTGCGCTGGGCGCAGCGCCAGAGCGTACCGGCGCTGATCCGCCGCTTCCCGGATGCGGGGCACTTTTTTCACGGACGATTGCACGAGCTGCGCGAAGCAGTGGTGCAATTCGTGCGCGCCTCGGGCTGAGGCGCAATCTCGCCCCTGGGCGGCGCCTGCTTCACGCCGCGAAATGAACGGGGTTCGCTGCGCGAACCCCGTTGAGCGTTACGCGCGGCGCGCTCAGGAATTGACCATCGCCTTGAGGTTCTTCAGCGGCATCACGCGGACCTTTTTGCTGGCCGGCTTTGCCTTGAACATCATCTTCTCCCCCGTGAATGGGTTGATTCCCTCGCGTGCCTTCGTAGCCGGCTTCTTTACGACCTTCATCTTCAGCAGCCCGGGCATGGTGAACAGACCATTGCCCCGCAGGCTCTTTTTGATCACGCCATTGAGCGAATCGAACACGCTGCCAACCTGCTTACGCGAGAGCCCCGTGTCTTTGGAGATTTGAGTCAGGACTTCCGACTTGGTCGGAGCGCTACCCTTTTTCGCCATATTGCGCCACTCCTCGAATGAATGAACGTGCGCGCTGTTGTGCAGCCGCGCAATGTAAGAATCGCCGCGGAAAATAGCACATGGACGCCCCTGCGCAACTGTTTTTTTGCCGGCATGCGTGCCGAAACGGCTTTTTTCAAAGGGTTTTTTCGCCCCTCGGTGGCGTCAGCTGCGGGGCAGGCTCGGACATCGACCCCATGCAGTCGTCTTTGCCGCGTCTTTTTCCGCCGCCATGTGGTGAAACATCGAGCTTCGGCACGCCAAGTGCATGGAATCCAAGCCCGTGCTGCCGCGGCACGCGAACCCGCGCGAGCAAACCATCGTCGTTGAATTTCTTGGATATCTTTGCGCGACGAGTGAGGTGGCATACGAATATGCCGCCGCGCCCGCTGTCGTGAATTACCAACCAGTTCCAGATCTTGGAGCCGTCGGTTGATGTGTTGCGCATCGCGCGGTTCAGGTTCGCGAGCGCGGCGGCGGCCTCAGTTCCGTAGCAGGATCAGCAGCGCCTCGATCACGATGCATGCCCAGAGGGGCGAGAGATCGATGCCGGCAATCGCCGGAATGATCCGTCGGAAAGGCCGCAGCGGCGGCTCGCACACCGAGGCCAGTACCGACTGGAACGGAGAATAGCCCCCGGGGGCGATGAAGCTCAGCAGAGCGTAGAGAATGATCGCAAAGAAGTACGTCTGCAGCAGCATCCGGACGATTTCCAGCGCCACCTCATGCAACCACGCCAAAGGGCCCACCGAGACGATGCCCTCGAGCGCGAATACCACGGCCACCTCGACGGCCGCCACCAGCACCACCGCGACCACCGAGGCGGTATCCACTTTGCCTATGGGCGACAGGACGCGCCGCAGCGGTAGGACCAGCGGATTGGTCAACCGCACGATGGCCTGGCACAACGGATTACGGAAGTCGGCATGCGACAGCTGCAGAATCAGCCGCGCCAGCACCGCGAACAGGGCCAGCGAGAGCAGCGTTTGAACGATGAATATGATGGCGCTCATGGACGGAATGCGTGCTGTGGGTCAGTCGGCATCGTACAGCTGGGCAAGCTCTCGGCTCCGTGCGGCGGCGGCCTCGACGGCGCGCTCCACGATTCCGGCCAGATCCGCGGCGGCGAATGCGCGTAGCGCCGCCTCGGTGGTGCCGCCCTTGGAGGTCACTTCCGCGCGCAGCCGCGGCAGGTCTCCACTGCCGGAGTGCGCCAGGAGACCCGCGCCGTAGAGCGTCGCGACACTCAGCCGATGAGCGGCGGGCGCCGTCAACCCCAAACGGCCACCAGCCTGGGCCAGCAGCTCGGCGAGCAGGAAGAAATACGCCGGGCCGCTGCCGGAGAGCGCCGTCACCACGTCTAGCGCCGCCTCGGTCTCGACGCGCACGACCTCCCCCACGGAGCCCATCACGCGCTCGACCAGGTCGACCTGGGCGGCGGCCACATCCGTCGGGGCGTACAGCCCGCTCACTCCCGCGCCCACCAGCGCCGGGCGATTGGGCATGGCGCGGATGACCGGCACCTGGTTGCCGCACCAGCCGCGCAATGCGGTGATGCGCACACCGGCGGCGACGGAGAGCACGACAGGCTTGGCGCGCGTGAACTCGAGCGCCAGGGGCTTCAGCACCGCAGCGACGTCTTGTGGCTTGACGGCGACAACCACGACATTCGCATCCCGCACGGCGGCAACGTTGTCAGCCGTGGCCGTCACGCCAAATTCGCGCTCGAGTGCTTGGCGCGCCCCGGTCGAAGGCTCGCCCACGGTGATGCGCTCGGGCCGCGTGCCCTGACGCAGCAATCCCCCGATCAGGGCGCGCCCCATGTTGCCGGCGCCGAGCACCGCCAGATCCAGATGACTCATGGGCTGGGCATTGTAGCCGGTGACCGGCGCGTGCGCTGGGCTCATGCGCGCGCAGGGCGAGGCCCGAACAAAGCCGAGCCGATGCGCACCACGGTCGCACCCTCGAGAATGGCGCCCTCGAAATCAGCGCTCATTCCCATCGAGAGCGTGTCCAATCGACCGCCTTGCTCATTCAACGTGTCGCGCAGCGTCCGCAGACGGGCGAACCAGACCCGCTGGCGCGCCGGCTCCGACTCCACCGGAGGCAGGCACATCAGGCCACGCAGGCGCAGCCGCGGCAGCCCCGCCACCGCGCGCGCGAACTCGGCCAGTTCGGCGGGCGGCACGCCGCCCTTGCTGGCTTCCTCGGCGAGATTGACTTGGATGCATACCTGCAGCGGCGGGGCATGGAACGGTCGCTGCGCCGAGAGCCGTTCGGCGATATGCAACCGGTCCAATCCATGGACCCAGTGAAAGTGTTCGGCGATGCTGCGGGTCTTGTTCGCCTGCAGCCTCCCGACGAAGTGCCAGGTGAGCGGCAGCGTCGCAAGCGCGTCGAGCTTGGTCATGGCTTCGTTGAGGTAGCTTTCGCCGAAGTCGCGGACCTGCAGATCGGCAACTGCGCGCAGCGTGTCAACCGGCTGAGCCTTGGTCACGGCCAGAAGTGTGATCTCGGACACAGAACGGTTCGCCCGGTCCGCGGCCGCGGCGATTCGCTCGCGCACTGCCTGCAGGCGCCGCGGTAAATTCTGCGAACCCCGTAACATATAGCCCGCCGAACCTCTCCGTTATACTCCGCCGGACGGCCAGGCGCCGGCTGCGCCGCAATCGCCGCCAATCGGAGTCCCGATGGTCGATATCGCGCAACTACTGGCCTTCGCCGTCAAAAACAATGCCTCGGACCTGCACCTGTCCGCCGGCGTACCGCCCATGATCCGCGTCGACGGAGACATGAAGCGCATCAATATGCCGCCGCTGGCGCACAAGGAAGTGCACAGCATGGTGTATGACATCATGAACGACAAGCAGCGCAAGGCGTTCGAGGAGTTCTTCGAGACCGATTTTTCGTTCGAGATTCCGAAGCTGGCGCGCTTTCGCGTCAACGCGTTCAACCAGAATCGTGGCGCCGGCGCGGTTTTCCGCACGATTCCCTCGGGTATCCAGTCGCTCGACGAACTCAATGCGCCAAAGATCTTCCGCGACCTGTGCATGCTGCCGCGCGGACTGGTGCTGGTGACCGGTCCGACCGGCTCCGGCAAGTCGACGACGCTCGCCGCGATGGTCGACCACTGCAATGACAACCGCCCGGATCACATCATCACCATCGAGGATCCGATCGAGTTCGTGCACGAATCCAAGCGCTGCCTGGTCAATCAGCGCGAGGTCCACCGCGATACGCTGGGCTTCAGCGAGGCGCTGCGCTCGGCGCTCCGTGAGGACCCGGACATCGTGCTGGTCGGGGAAATGCGCGACCTGGAAACCATCCGGCTCGCGCTAACGGCGGCCGAGACCGGCCACCTGGTGTTCGGCACGCTGCACACCAGCTCGGCGGCCAAGACCATCGACCGCGTGGTCGACGTGTTCCCGGCGGCCGAGAAGGACATGGTGCGCTCGATGCTCTCCGAATCGCTGCGGGCGGTGATCTCGCAGACACTGCTGAAGCGCAATGGCGGGGGGCGTATCGCCGCGCACGAGATCATGATCGGGACCCCGGCGATCCGCAATCTGATTCGCGAGGGCAAGATCGCCCAGATGTACTCGGCGATCCAGACCGGCCAGGCCCAGGGCATGCAGACCCTGGACCAGTGTCTGGCCGAGCTGCTGTCCAAGGGGCAGGTCACCAAGGAAGAAGCGCGCTTCAAGGCGCAGAACAAGGATAGTCTGTGATGCCGCCGCTCGGGCGGCCGTGGGGCCAGTGCCGCTGGCGTCAACGGCCGAGTGCCGGCTAGCCTCATAGGGGGAGTTCCATGGACCGCGATCAAGCCATTAAGCTCATCCACGATCTGCTGCGGCGGATGGTCGAGAAAAAGGCCTCGGATCTATTTCTGACTGCGGGCTTTCCGCCCGCGCTGAAGGTCGACGGAGAGGTGCGGCCGCAGAGCGAGCGGGCGCTCACCGGCGAGCAGTCCGCGACGCTGGTCCGCTCGCTGATGAACGATCGGCAGACGCGCGAGTTCGACGCGACCAAGGAATGCAATTTCGCGATCGCCCCGGCCGGCATCGGTCGATTCCGCGTCAGCGCCTTCGTGCAGCAAAGCGCGGTCGGATGCGTGATCCGCATGATCAACTCGAAGATCCCGAGCTTCGAGGACCTCGATTTGCCGCCGATACTCAAGGAACTGTCGCTCTCCAAGCGCGGTCTCGTCGTGGTGGTCGGGGGCACCGGCTCGGGCAAATCGACCACCCTCGCCGCCATGGTTGGCTACCGCAACGAGAAGACCCGCGGGCACATCGTGACGGTGGAGGATCCGGTCGAGTTCATTCATCAGCACAAAGGCTCTGTCATCACACATCGCGATATCGGCGTTGACACCGAATCGTGGGGGGTGGCGCTGAAGAACGTGCTGCGCCAGGCGCCGGACGTCATATACATCGGCGAAATTCGCGACCGACAAACCATGGAATTCGCCGTGCAGTTCGCCGAGACCGGCCATTTGGTGTTCTCCACTTTGCACGCCAACAATGCCAACCAGGCCCTCGACCGGATCATCAACTTCTTCCCCGATGAACGGCGTGAGCAGGTGCTGATGGACTTGTCGCTGAACATCCGCGCGTTCATCTCGCAGCGGCTGGTGCCGCGTGAGGGCGCGTCCGGGCGCATCGCCGCCATGGAAATCATGCTCAACTCGCCGCTGATTCAGGATCTGATCTTCAAGGGCGAAGTGGTCAAGATCCGCGACGTCATGGCGCGCTCGAACCGGCTCGGCATGAAGACCTTCGATCAATCGCTGTTCGAGCTGTACGAGTCCGGATTCATCTCCTACGAGGACGCGTTGCGCAACGCCGACTCCAAGAACGAGCTCAGGCTGCGGGTGAAGCTGGAAGGCCATCGGCAAGGCCCGACAATCGACGACGGGAGTCTCACCATCATGGGCGATGAAGAGGGCGGCAAGTCGTGACCGAAGCAGCCACGGACGCAGTGGGAGGGCCGGCGGCGGCCGACGCTGCGGCGGCTGCGGCGACGCCGCAGATCAAAACGCAGCCGCTGTTCAAGCTCATGGTCGAGCGCAAGGCGTCCGACCTGTTCTTCACCAGCAATGCGCCCATCAAGATCAAGATCGAGGGGCAGATATTCCCGATCAACAAGCAGGTGCTGACGCCGAAAATGGTGCGCCAGGCGGCCCTGGCGCTGATGACCGGCGAGCAACGTGAGCAATTTGCGCGCGAGCTGGAGCTGGATTTCGCGATCTCCGAGCCCGGCCTCGGCCGTTTCCGCGTCAACGTGTTCATGCAGCGTGGTTTCCCGGCGGTGGTGTTGCGCTACATCACCGCCGAGATGCCCCGTCTCGAGAGCCTGGGCGTTCCCGAGGTGGCCGGCGATCTGGTGCTGCACAAGCGCGGCTTGGTGCTCGTGGTCGGCGCGGCCGGCTCGGGCAAATCGACCACGCTCGCGGCCATGATCAATCTGCGCAACGAAACATGCTCGGATCACATCCTGACCATCGAGGATCCGATAGAGTTCCTGCATACCAACAAGCGCTCGATCGTCAATCAGCGCGAAGTGGGGCTCGACACCAAGTCGTTCGCGCACGCGCTGCGGGGCGCGCTGCGGGCCGCGCCCGATGTGATACTGGTCGGGGAGATCCGCGACCGCGAGAGCATGGAGGCGGCCATCCACCTCGGCGGAACCGGGCATCTGGTGCTTGCCACCCTGCATGCCAACAATTGCGCGCAGACCCTGGATCGAATCATAAATATGTTCCCGCCGGAGCAGCATGCGCAGGTCTTCCTGGATCTTTCGCAGTACCTGCGCGGCATCCTGTCGCAAAGATTGGTGATCGGCAAGGACGGGCGGCGTATCGCGGCGGTCGAGGTACTGCTCAATACGCCACATATCTCCGATCTGATCAACAAGGGCGATATCGTCGGAGTGAAGGAGGCGCTTGCGGCCAGTGCCGAACAGGGCATTCAGAGCTTCGACACGGCGTTGCTCGAGTTGTACCGGCAGGGCAAGGTCGAGCTGGCCGACGCGCTCGCCAACGCCGACTCGCGCGCCAATCTCGAGGCCAAAATCAACTTTGGGTGAGACCCCAACGACGACACTTAACGTGTCGTCGTTGGGGTCGAACGACCGGCCGGGACAGGCCGGGCCGGGTGCCCTGCCGCCAGGGAAGGCCGGAGGTGCGGGCTGTCCGGGTGACACGGCGTGTCGTCGTTGGGGTCGAACGACCGGCCGGGACAGGCCGGGCCGGGTGCCCTGCCGCCAGGGAAGGCCAGAGGTGCGGGCCTTCAAAACACCGTCAGAGCGTCGAACACCGGGCCGTCCACGCACACTCGCTTCATGGCGTCGCCTTCGGCGGTGCGCACCCGCACGGTGCAGCCGGCGCAGCCGCCGACTCCGCAGGCCATGAATTCCTCGAGCGAGACTTGGCAGGGTACGCCGTGGCGGCGGGCAAGCTGAGCTGTCGCCGCCAGCATGGGGGTCGGCCCGCAGGCGAACAGCTCTACCTCGGCCAGCGCTTGCGGCGCGAGAGTCCCGAGCCATTGCCCGGCGAGATCGGTGACGTAGCCGTCGAAGCAGCCTGGCAAGCCCGCGCGACTCGCCAGTCGGCTCGGGATGCCCCAATCCTCGAGCAGCGGCAGGCACGCGCTCGCCTGCGCGGGCAGCCCCGCCACCGGGATCGCAGCCGGGCGCGGATGGAACGGGAATGGGATTTCCGAGCCCATCAGCACCAGCGGGCGGTAGTGGGCCTCGGGCCGCTCATGAAGGCGTTCGGCGAGAAAGATCATGGGAGGGATCCCGACACCGCCGCCGATCAACACCACGCGAGGGCGCGAGGGGTGCAGCGTGAACGGCGTGCCGATCGGGCCGATGACACTTACGACGTCGCCGCTGCTACGCGCGGCAAGCGCCCGCAGGCCCGGACCGACAATCTTGTACAGAAGGTCAATCCAGCCGGCGCGGGCATCGGCGCGCATGATCGACAGCGGCCGGCGCATGGGAATGGCGGGATCGCAGGTCAGGTGCACGAAGCTGCCCGGCTGGGCACTCGCCGCGCAGGCCGGTGCCGCGAGCCGCAGCACGAACTGTTGCGCCTCGAATGGCGTGTGGCTCAGGACCCGGGCGTCTTCCAGATGCAATGTGCCGCGCGTGCTCGGCGTCATCCGGCGCTCCTCCAGGCGAGTACCTCGCTCAGTACGGCCATGCGTACGGCGACGCCGTTGCGCACCTGGTCGCGGATGACCGATTGGGGCCCGTCGGCCACTTCCGATGCGATCTCGATGCCGCGATTCATGGGCTGCGGGTGCATGACGATCGCATCCGGGCGGGCCAGCGCAAGTCGCTCGGGCGTCAGTCCATAGCTGGCGTAGTAATGATCCGCATCCGGGAGGTCCGGCTGCGCCATGCGCTCGGTCTGAATGCGCAGCATCATCACCACGTCAACATCCTCCAGGCCGCTCTCGAGAGTGGTATGGCGCACGCAGCCGGTGAATTCCTCGGGCTCGGGCATCAGCGGCGGGGGCGCCACGATGCGCAGGTCCCTCACTCCGAGGGCGCTCAAGACGTGGAAGGCCGAGCGCGCCACCCGCGAATGGCGGATGTCGCCGACGACGGCGATGCTCAGTTTCTCCAGGGTCGGCTTGTGTTGACGTATGGTCAGCGCATCGAGCAAACCCTGAGTCGGGTGCGCGACGTGCGCCTCTCCAGCCGACAACACACTCACATGGGGGGCGACGTGCGCCGCGACCGCGCCTGGCACGCCCGGCTCGGCATCGCGGATCACCAGCGCATCGATGTGCAGCGACTGCAGAGTGAACACGGTATCGAGCATGCTCTCGCCTTTGACGCGCGAGGACAGCTGGACTTCCAGATTCACCACGTCCGCGCCAAGGCGTTTCGCGGCAAGCTCGAACGAGACGCGGGTGCGAGTCGAGGGCTCGGTGAACAGGTTGGCGACAGTGCAGCCAGCGAGGGCGTGGTTGGCCGGTGCGCGCGCGCCGAGCGGACGTACCAGGCTCTGGGCGTGATCGAGCAGCCGCTCGATCAACGGCCGCGGCAGATTCTCGAGCGTGATGAGGTGGCGCAGCGTGCCGTCGGCGCGCTGTTGCTCGTTCATGCGGCCTCCGGCGTGCCGGTGTACGTTGGGCACATCGGGTGTGCGCCCCGACCGGACGGGATGGTGGTGATCATTTCAGTTCTTCTCCAGGCTCTCCAGACAGCCAGCGCTCCAGGATCACCGCGGCGGCGGCACTGTCGAGGTGCTCGCGGCGCACGCGCCGCCGCTCGCCCCGCGCGCGCTGCCCTTTGAGCGCCGCACTCGCCTCGAGGGAGGAGAAGCGCTCGTCGATCAGGTTGACGGGCAGCGCGAAACGGCGGTGCAGCTCGTTCGCGAAACCCCGCGCGCTCGGCATCAATGCGCCCGCGGTGCCGTCGGTATTATAGGGGGCGCCGACTACCAGCCGGCCGGGACTGAACGCGCGCACCTCTCGTCCAATCGACTCCCAGTCCGGCTCGCCTGCACGCGCGACCGCCGCCGGGCGCGGGGCGGCCGACCTTGTCAGCGTGTCTCCAATGGCAATGCCGATGCGTCGGAGGCCGAAGTCGAAGGCGAGGATGCGCTGGACAGGCTCAGGCATGCCCGGCGGTGAGGCTCAGCTGGCCGACCTCGACCCCGAGCAGCTGCCATGCGCCGTTCCAGCGCTCGCTGAACGGTAGATCGAAAACCACCCGTGGATGGACGGGCACCGACGTCCATGCGTTATCAAGGATTTCTCGTTCGAGCTGGCCGGCTTCCCAGCCGGCGTAGCCCAAGGCGATGAACGCGTCCGCCGGTCCTTCGCCGCGGGCCATGGCTGCCAGCACGTCGCGCGAAGTCGTCACCTGGATGGTGTCCGATACCTTATGGGTATGGTCCCACTGTCCGCCGGGACGGTGCAGCACGAAACCCCGGTCGGTGTGCACCGGTCCGCCGCGCAGCACGGGTTGCCCGGCAATGATTTCGCTCGAGGGATTGATCTGCATTTGCGAGAGCACGTCCGAGAGACGCATCGGCAATGGCTTATTGAGGACGATGCCGAGGGCGCCGCGATCGGTGTGCTCGCAGATCAAAGCCACCGACTGCATGAAGTTCGGATCGCTCAGCGAGGGCATCGCAATCAGCAGGTGATTGGTAAGGCTGGCGAAGTCGGATGCGCTAGGACCGCGCTCGCGTGCCGGACCTCGCTCCGTCTCTGCCGGAGACTCGACCGCAGCCTCGGCGATATTGCCCGGCTTATCACTGTGTTCGCCCATGGGCCCCAGTATGGGGATCGACGCGGCGCGCCTCAAGGCGCGCTGACCGATCCGCGGACCCGTCCGCCCTGGAATTGCCATTCGTACGTGAATCGCAGCACGCGATAGCGGCGTGCCAGCTTCGGTGGGAAGGGATCGAAGGGGCTCGCCATCCGCAGAATCTCCAGCGCGGCCTGGTCGAGCGCCGGGTCGCCGCTGGAGCGGCGGATCCGGGCGTCCACCAGGCGTCCATCGGACGCGATCGCGACTTCGATGATCGGAGCGGTGTGCGGACCCGCCTCGCGGGCAGCGGCCGGGAAATTCAAGGTACCGATCCGCTCGACCTTGTGCCGCCAAGCCACCAGGTAGGGGGCCACGAGTGATGAGCGGGTATCCGGACTGACCCACAACTGTCGCTTGGGGCCCTGCAGGCGGGCGGGGCGGCTGGGACGCGCGCCCAGGGCGCCGCCTCCGCCCGGCGCAAGGACTCCGGCAAGCGTTCCCGGCGAGCTACTGAGACGGTAGGTGACCCGAGTGCTCCAGCCGGTGGTGGTGAGAACCTGCTCCGCGCCGCCCTGCGCCGGCCGGCCCGGCGGTGCCGTGGCATCGTGCGTGCTCCGGTTTGCCGGCAGCGCAGCGGGCCGCACCGTCGGCACGCTCGGCCGCATGGTGCGGCGTGTATTGCCCGCGCCCAACTGCGTACGCTGCGCAAGGTAGGTGGCCGTGGCATTGCGCTTGGCTGGCGGTAGACGGTCCGATACCAAGAGCACGCGCAAGCCGGGTGCGCCACGCCCGCCGGACAGCGGCGTGTTGAAAGTAATACCTAGAATCAGCAGTCCATGCAGCAGCGCCGCCACGAACAACATCGCCAGCAGGCGGTCACGCGAGGCCCGGCCAGCCCGGATCGATGCGGACTCCGCGGCCATCGGCTGCCGTTCAGGCCAACGGCGCCGAAGCGCCGACGAGCCGTCGCTCGATGGCCTGCATCAGGCGCTCGCCTATGCCGATGGGGTGCCGCTTCTCGATCTCGCGGATGCCCGTGGGGCTGGTCACGTTGATCTCTGTGACATGACCGCCAATCACGTCGAGCCCGACGAACAGCATTCCCTGAGCTGCGAGCGCCGGTCCGATCTGCCCGGCGAGCCAGCGCTCCCGCTCGCTCAACGGGCGGACCTGCGCTCGCGCACCCGCGGCGAGATTGCCGCGGTTGTCGTGCGGCAAGGGAATGCGCGCGAGCGCATAAGGCAGTGGCTCGCCGTCGATCAGCAACACTCGCGCGTCGCCGTCGGTGGCAATTTCGGGAAGGTAGCGCTGCACGATCGCGAAGCGCCGCCCATAGTCAGTGAGCGTCTCGAACACCACCCCCATGTTCTTGTCCTGCTGCTCGAGCACGAAGATCGACCGCCCCCCCATGCCGTCCAGCGGCTTGCAGACGATCTTGCCGTGCTCGCGCAGGAATGCGGCCATATCGGCCATGTCGCGCGTGATCAGGGTTGGCGCGCAGCACTCTGGGAACCAGGCGGTGTAGACCTTTTCGTTCATGTCCCGCAGCCCACGTGGGCGATTGACCACCCGGGCGCCCGCGAGCTCTGCCCGCTCCAGGATGTACGTCGTATAGATGTACTCGGTGTCGAACGGGGGATCTTTGCGCATCAGGATGCAATCGAGCTGTCCCAAAGGGGTTGCGGTCGGTTCGTCGAGCTCGAACCAGGCGGCCGGATCGGCCTTGACCCGCAGCGGCCGGGTCCGGCCCCAGGCGACTCCGTCCCGCAGCCACAAATCCTGCTGTTCGAGATAAACGAGCGACCAGCCGCGTGCTTGGGCGGCAAGCAGCATGGCCAGCGTCGAGTCCTTGGCGTAGTGAATGGCGTGGATTGGGTCCATGATCACGCCCAGACGAACGGTCGACATGGGAGGATGATGCCAGGAGCGCTCGCGCCTGTCTGGGGCGGTTCGCTTGCGATCGACATGTGAAAACCGTGACGTAGACGGCATGGCGAGGGTTCTTCCGATATGTTAAAAGAAAATCTGCTTGAGTTCTCGGGGTCTGTGACCCCGATGGCGCCGGCTCGGGCATTGCGTGTACGCTCGGGTCTCCGGGGCGGAGACCGTCATCGTGGCGGTCGTCCGAGCCTCCGTCGACTGCAATGAGGAGTTGCGTGGCCGTGAACGCCAGCAACACGAAGCTCCAGGGCCTGAAGGTCCTGGTGATCGATGACAGCAAAACGATACGCCGTACGGCCGAGACGCTTCTTGCCAAAGAGGGTTGCGAGGTGTTTACGGCCATCGACGGCTTCGATGCACTGTCGAAGATCGCCGATCATCAGCCGGACATCGTCTTCGTCGACATCATGATGCCGCGGCTCGACGGCTATCAGACCTGTTCGCTGATCAAGCACAACAAAGTGTTCCGCTCCATTCCCGTCATCATGCTGTCGTCCAAGGACGGCCTGTTCGACCGCGCACGGGGCCGGATCGTCGGATCCGAGCACTACCTGACCAAGCCTTTCACCAAGGATGAACTCCTCAGCGCGATTGAAACGCATATCGGGAGATGATGATCATGGCGCTGATCCTCATCGTCGATGATTCGCCCACGGAGGTGCATGTGATGCAGACGGCGCTCCAGAAGCACGGCTACCGCACCGCCGCCGCCGCCGACGGGGCCGAAGGCGTAAGGCTGGCGCGCGAGATGAGCCCCGACCTGATCTTCATGGACATCGTCATGCCGGGCATGAACGGCTACCAGGCGACACGGGCGCTGGTGAATGATCCTCGCACCCGCCAGATTCCGATCATCATGGTGACCTCCAAGGGGCAGGAGACCGATCGGATCTGGGGCCTGCGCCAGGGCGCGGTCGACTACATGGTCAAGCCAGTATCTCCGGACCAACTGGTCGCCAAAGCGCGCTCGACGCTGGCGAGCTGAGCCCGTCCCGATGAGCACCCAGGTCTCGCGATTGACCGGCAACCCCCAGGCGCACTCGCGGCATGACTGATACGCAGCCACTCACTGCGCTTCGCGACCGGCCCTTCGAGCTGCTCTGCGAGCTCGAGCGCCGGGCCCGGTCGGTCTCCGCGCAATCGAGTCAGGAAGGCGTGCCGCAGCGCGAGTGGGTGGGCGTCGCCTTGCGCATGGCAGGCGATCTGTATCTGGTGGCGCGCGAGGAGACGCGCGAGGTTTTGGGCGTGCCGGCCGGCATGACCCGGGTCCCCGGCGCCAAACCCTGGGTCAAGGGGCTCGCCAACGTACGCGGACAGCTTCTGCCGATCATCGATCTGCGCCAGTTCCTGGGCAGTGGCGCCACACCGATGGGCCGCACGACGCGAGTGGTGGCGGTGAACCATCGGGAGATCCCCGCCGGGCTGCTCGTCGACGAGGTGCTCGGCTTCCGCCGGTTCGCCGAGAGCGAGTTCTGCGCCGAGGCGCCTCCGACCATGGCCCGCTGTGAGCATTACCTGGCCGGATCGTTCCGGCGCTCGGGCGAGCAATGGCCGGTGCTCAGCCTGCGCTCGCTGCTGGAAAGTGCGGCATTCGCGGAGGCGGCGGCATGAACGCTCGCACGGCGCCCGCTGGACCGTCGCGCGCGCTCACCGGGCTGTTGGCCGGCAGCGCGGTATTGATCCTGCTGGCCGCGGCGGCCGCCTATTTCGCTGCCGCGGGCTCCGTTTCGG
This sequence comes from Gammaproteobacteria bacterium, assembly GCA_027366635.1. Classification (GTDB taxonomy): domain Bacteria; phylum Pseudomonadota; class Gammaproteobacteria; order Steroidobacterales; family Steroidobacteraceae; genus 13-2-20CM-66-19. The sequence goes on from DAHXNE010000040.1 coordinate 21,764, forward strand.
CGCTGGCGCGCTTCGGGCCACTGGCTTTGGCCGTGGCGGCGGCGGCGGTGCTGGCGGCGGCCATCGTGCTGGCCGGCCGCATCGACCAGAAGGTTCAGGACCAGCGCTTCGCCGCCGAGACCCAGCGCAAGGAGAACGACCGCAATCAACAGGCCATCCTGCGGCTGCTGGATGAGCTCTCGAGCCTCGCCGACGGCGATCTCACCGTCCAGGCGACGGTCACCGAGGAGATCACCGGCGCGATCGCCGACTCGATCAATTACGCGGTCGATGCGCTGCGCGGCCTGGTCACCACCATCAACCACTCGGCGATCCAGCTCGACAGCGCCGCTCGCCAGACCCAGGCGCTCTCGCAACATCTCGCCAAGGCGAGCAGCGCCCAGTCGAAGCAGATCGCCTCGGCGACCGAGTCGGCGTCCGGAATGGCGAACTCGGTGGCCGAAGTCTCGGGCAATGCGGAACGGGCTGCCGACGTGGCGCGCCATTCGGTGGAGATCGCCCACAAGGGAGGCGATGCGGTGCGGCGGACCATCGATGGAATGAACACGATCCGCGAGACGATCCAGGAGACCTCCAAGCGCATCAAACGCCTCGGGGAGAGCTCGCAGGAGATCGGCAACATCGTCGAGCTGATCAACGATATCGCCGAGCAGACCAACATACTGGCGTTGAATGCCTCGATTCAGGCCTCCATGGCCGGGGAGGCGGGTCGCGGCTTCGCGGTGGTCGCCGATGAGGTGCAGCGACTCGCCGAGCGTGCCGCCAATGCCACCAAGCAGATCGAGGTCCTGGTCCGAACCATTCAGACGGACACCAACGAAGCGGTGGTGTCGATGGAGCGCAGCACCACTGACGTGGTCGGCGGCGCTCTGCTGGCGGAAAATGCCGGCGCGGCCCTCGATGAGATCGAGCAGGTGTCGAATCAGATCGCCAGCCTGGTGCAAAACATCTCCGGCAGCGCGCGCGCCCAGGCGAGCGGCGCCCAGAACATCGCGCGCAACATGCAGGTCCTGAGGGAGATCAGCGTGCAGACTGCGGAATCGACCAATGCCACTTCGGCCGCGATCGCACAGCTGGCCGAGCTGTCGGCGGGCTTGCGCCGGGCGGCGGCCGGGTTCCGCTTGCCCGGTGGCCCGTCCCCGGGCGCCACCGGCGCATACCAGCGCCCGCAGTCCGGCGCGACGGCCGCGCCCGTCACCGCCGCCGGTGGCAGTTGAGTCCGTCGCGCGGAGCCCGTTGATGGCCGAAGTCGCTTCTCAGACGCTCGAGGTGGTCGGGCACGAGCTTGCCCAGACGCTGAGCGAGGCCCGGTCGGCCATCGAGAGCTATGTCGAGCAGCCGGACAACGTAACGCTGCTCGAGCGCTGCAAGCACGAGCTGCATCAGGCGCAAGGGGTATTGCGCGTTCTGGAGATCTACGGCGCCGCTTTGCTCGCGGAGGAAATGGAGCTGGTGGCCGACTACCTGCTGTCCACCGTGACCGAGCGCAAGGGTCAGGCCGAGAGTCTCGACGCGTTGCTGCGCGCGTTGGTGCAGTTGCCCGGCTATCTCGAGCGGGTGCTCGGGGGCGGGCGCGACATTGCGCTGGTGCTGCTGCCGCTGCTGAACGATCTGCGGGCCGTGCGCGGTAGCGCGCTGCTCTCGGAAGGCACGCTGCTGCTGCTGAATCTGAAATCGGACCGGCAGGCGCAGCCGCGCGCCGCCTCGCCTGGGGAACCGCAGATCGGCGTCGAGCAGTGGTGTCGCCGGCTGCGCGCGCAGTTTCAAACCGGCATGATCGGCTGGATTCGCGGTGAGCGTGTCGAGCAGAATCTCGCGGCGATCGCCGGTGTGGCCGAGAAGCTCGAGCAGTCGGCCACACGCCAACCCGTTTTCCAGCTCTGGTGGGTGATCGGAGCGGTGATCGAGGCGTTGCGCGAGGACGGCATCGAGAGCGGCGTGTCCGTCAAGCGGCTGCTGGGGCTGGCCGACCGCGAGATGCGTCGGCTCTACCAGTTGGGAGAGACACGCTACTGCCAGAGCCCGCCGGTCGATCTGTTGAACAACCTGCTGTATTACGTTGGCCGCTCCACCAGCAACGGCGTGCGTGTCTCGGCCGTGCGCACCTCGTTCCGGCTCGCCGAGCTGCTGCCGGTCGACGAGAGCATCGAGCAGGAGCGTGAGAGCCTGTCGGCGCCGAACGTCAAGCTCATGCAAACCGTCGCGGTGGCGATACGCGAGGACCTGGCCAAGGTCAAGGAGGTGCTCGAGCAGTTCGTGCGCCGCGGCGTGAGCCAGGGCGAGGAGTTGCGGCCGCAGGTGGCGCTGCTGCGCAAGATCGGCGACACCCTCGGTGTGTTGGGATTGGGTGCGCAGCGCGCGGTCGTGCAGACCCAGACCGAAAGGCTCGAGCGCATTCTTGCTGGCGCGGAGCCGGCGGACGAGGCGGCGCTGGTGGAAGTCGCCGCCGCGCTGATCGCGGTCGAGGACCGGCTGGACGACAGCTTGGTCGGAATGATCAGACCGGTCGGCGGCGGCGCGGCGGACGGGCAGACCGAGGATCGCGAATTCCAGCAGGTGCAGGCCGCCGTTCTGCGCGAGTGCATTCAGAACCTGGCATGGATCAAGGAGGCGGTCACGCAGAGCCTCGGCGGCAAGCCGGACGCCGCGGCGCTTGACAGCTGGCAGGGTCTGGTGACCGGACTGAAGGCGGCGCTGCTGATGCTGGGCAAGACCCGGGCGGTGGAAGTCGTCGCAGGCATTGCCACGCAGCTGCGCCGGATCATGCGGCCCGATACGCCGCCGCCACCGCCCGGCTGGCTCGACCGGCTGGCCGATGCGATCGTCAGCATCGAGTACTACATGGAGACGCTGCAGGCCGGCCGTAGCGATCCGTGGTACATGCTCGACAACGCCCACTCGTGCCTGCAGGTGCTCGAGCGCGCGCCGCCGGAGATGCCGCTCGCGCCGATCGAGCCGTCGGCTTTCGCCAAGACCGTCCTGATGACTGCGGCGGACGAGGGGCACTCGTTGGCCACTTACCCGGATCTGGCGGTGTCTGCCGAGCCGCCGTCGCTGTCCGCGACCGGCAAGCTGACCGCTCTTGCCGAGAACGCCAACTCCGAGCTGATCGCGCTGTTCGTCGAAGAGGCTCGCGAAGAACTCGCTCGGATCCGGCGGCACTTCCCGCTCTGGGATCAGAATCCGCTGGATCGCGATGCGATCGAGATCGTGCGCCGCTCGTTCCACACCCTCAAGGGCAGCGGCCGCATGGTCGGCGCGCGCGAGCTCGGCGAGCTCGCCTGGTCGGTCGAGAGTCTTCTCAACCGGCTGCTCGACAACACGCTGACGCGCAGCCCGGCAATTCTCGAGGAGCTCCGCCAGGCAATCGCGGCGCTTCCGCAGCTGATCGAGCAGTTGGAGTCCGGCCGGCCGCCGGTCACCGACGTCGCGGGCATCACGGCTACGGCGCACGCCATAGCGGCTGGCCGTGAGCCGCGCGAGGCCGCCGCGCCGCCGCATGAGTCGCGCAGCGAAGAGCGGCCCGGCGCAGAGGGAGAGTTGCGCGAGCCGTCTGCGGCGGCTTCAGGCGCGTCTGCGCCGACCCCGCCCGCTCTCGACGAAGGTTTGCGCGAGATATACGTGCGCGAGACGGAAACGCATGTCGCCACGATTCGCGGCTATCTCAGGGGCGAAACCAGCGCTCCGGAACCGCACGCGTTGCCCGAGGAGGTCTACCGCGCCTGCCATACGCTGGTTGGCAGCTCAAAAGCGGCGCAAGCACGCCACGGCGTACGCCTCGCCGAGCCGCTGGACCACTGGATCCGGCGCGTCTATGCCCACGGCGCCGGCCTGAGTAACTCAGACCTGACGCTGCTGGCCGACTGCATGACGGCGATGGAGTCGGTCGCGGAGCACATGGAGGAGCCCACAGGCTACTTTGCCAGTCACCAGGGGCTGATCAACCGGCTCGCCGAGGCGGAAACGGCGCTGGACCGGCGTATCGCCGCGGCGGAACAGGCCGCCGCCCGAGCGGCGGTTGCCGAGCCGGCTGAAAGCGCGCAGTCCACGAATCCGCCGTCGTGGACTGCGATCGTTCGCGATCCGCCTGCCGGAGCCGTGGACACAGCGGCGTCTGCGGACCTCTCGGCACGGGTCGAGGTCAGCACGATTGCTTCGGACACGGCGGCGACTGCGGCGGACTACGATCCGGAGGTGGCCGCGGTCTTTTCCGAGGAGGCCCTCGAGCTGATCGAAGGGTCCGAGCGGACACTTGAACAGTGGCGCGCGAGTCCGAGCAGTGCGGAGCGCGCCTTCGAACTCAAGCGCGCCCTGCATACGCTCAAGGGCGGCGCACGCATGGCCGGGATTCTGGCGATGGGCGACCTGTCGCACGAGCTCGAGACGCTGGTGGGTCAGGCCGAGGGTGGCGCTCTGGTCGCCGGTGAGGATGTGTTCGATGTCATTCAGGCCAGCCTCGATCAGTTGGCCGCCATGCGCGAGGCAGTGGTCAATGGGCAAGGCGTCGCGCCGGCGCGCGCGGTAATCGCCCGCATCCGGGCCGCGACGCAGCCGGCCGCGAACCAGGATCAGCTTTCCGAGGCGGCCCAGAGTGCGCCCGTGTCCATGCCCGAGATCGACGCTGCCGAGCCCGAGCCGGCCGCGCTTATGGCTGCCGAGCCGCTCGAGCCGCCCGTTCTGGCGCCGGCCGCGGCCCCGGTGCTTGTGCTTGAGCCGCTGGAGTCGACTGCGATGCAGGAGCCAGCGCCGCTCGAGCCGGACGGGTTTCCAGTGCTGCTGCCGGTCGAATCCGCCGCCGCAACCCAGCCGGCGAGCGAGCCGCTGCCGCAAGCCGGCCCATCTGAGCCGCTCGCGGCGCCTTCGCCGGTGCCGCCGGGGCGCGAGCCGGTTGCGCCGGCGGAGCGGCAGGAGATGGCGCGAGTCGACGCCGAATTGCTCGACAAGCTGCTCAACGTCGCCGGCGAGGCGAGCATCGCCCGCTCGCGCCTGGAGCAACAGATCAGCTCCATCGACTTCAATCTCGGGGAGCTGTCCCGCACCGTAACGCGCCTGAAGGAGCAGCTGCGCAGCCTGGAGATCGAAACCGAGGCGCAGATCCTGCATCGCCACGACCCGGAAGCGGCACACCGCACTGATTTCGATCCGCTCGAGCTCGACCGCTACTCCTCCATTCAACAGTTTTCGCGGGCGCTTGCCGAAACGGCCAACGACGTGGCGAGCCTGCAGCAGCTGCTCGAGAATCTGACCAAGGACGGACAGACGCTCCTGCAGCAGCAGGCGCGGACCATGACCGAGCTGCAGAACGGCCTGATGCGCACCCGCATGGTTCCGTTCCAACAGCACGTACAGCGGCTCTCGCGCATCGTGCGCCAGGCGGCCGCCGATACCGGTAAGCGCGCCGAGCTCGTCGTCGAGGGAGCCGCCGGCGAGCTCGACCGCCAAGTGCTCGAGCACATGCTGCCGCCCTTCGAGCATATGCTGCGCAACGCGGTGGTGCACGGCATCGAGACGCCTGAAGAGCGTACTCGGGCCGGAAAGTCACCCACCGGGCGGATCAGTCTGCAGCTGCGGCGCGAGGGCGCCCAGGTGGTGGTTCGCCTCACTGACGACGGCGGGGGCATGAACCTCGAGGCGATCCGCGCCAAGGGCCGCTCGCTGGGGTTGATTGCGTCCGGACCGGTGAGCGACGAGGAGGCCATGCAGCTGATCCTCGAGCCGGGCTTCTCCACCGCCGGAAGCCTAACGCAGCAAGCCGGCCGGGGCGTCGGCATGGACGTCGTGGCCACCGAGATCAAGCGGCTCGGCGGCGCGCTGCACATGGAGACGAGGCCTGGCCAGGGCACCGCGTTCACGATCAGATTGCCGTTCACGCTGGCGATCAGTCATGCACTCATCGTGCGCACGGGCGACGAGCTCTACGCTCTGCCGCTGCCGACCGTAGAGGGCGTGCTGCGTCTGCCGCTGGAGCAGGTGAGCCTGCATCTCGGGTCCGAATCGGCGACTTTCGAATACGGTGGTCAGCGCTACCGCTTCCAGCATCTGGCGGTGTTCGTCGGTCTACCGCCCTCGCCGCTGCCCGAGCAGGACGTCACGCTCCCGGTGGTGTTGGTACGTGCCGGGGAGCACTCGACCGCGCTGCTCGCCGACGAACTGCTCGGCAACCGCGAGATCGTCGTCAAATCGGTCGGTCCGCAGATCGCGAGCATTCGGGGCGTGTCTGGAGCGACGATCCTGGGCGATGGACGGATTGTCATCATTCTGGACATCGGCGCGCTCGTGCGCGCGGAGTGGCGCGGCCGTGGCCCCGCGCCGGCGGTCTGCGAGTCGACCGACCGACGCATCTTCGCGCTGGTGGTCGATGACTCCATTACGGTGCGGCGGGTCACGCAGCGATTGCTCGAGCGCAACGGTATGCGAGTGCTCACCGCCCGCGACGGTATGGACGCGGTGGCGCTGTTACAGGATCACGTACCGGACATCATCTTGCTCGACATCGAAATGCCGCGCATGGATGGCTATGAAGTCGCCGCACACGTACGGAACGACCCTCGGTTGCGCGACGTGCCTATCATCATGATTACCTCGCGTGTCGGGGATAAGCATCGCGCGCGAGCCATAGAGTTCGGAGTCGACGACTACCTCGGCAAGCCTTACCAGGAAACCGAGCTGCTCGAGGCGATCGCACCGCTGGTCGAGCGCACGCGCGGCGCGCGTGACCGCGAATTCCCGGGCGGTTCGGCCGCGGCGCAGGCCGAGTGAGGGCGACGGTATGGCCGAGCGCGTCCAGGAGATCTACAGCCTCTTGATTCCGCTCTCGGAGGGGCGGCTGATCGTGCCGCGCGCCTGTGTTGCGGAGGTGTCGGGCCTGCCGGTGCACTCGGAGATGACGGGCGCGCCACCGTGGTACATCGGCACGGTCCCCTGGAACGGCAAGCCTATACCCCTCGTGTCGTTCGAGGGCATCTGCGGAAAGCCCATTCCGCCCGGCTCCGGGCGCGCGCGCATGGTGGTGTTCGTCGGGTTGGGGCACCGCCTGACGCAGTTCGCCATCGTCTCACAGGGCTTCCCCCAGCTGGTGCGTCTGAGCTCGGATGTGATCCGGCCGGGCGCGGCTGTATTTCCCGAGCGCACGCCCGTGCTTTGCCAGCTGCGCATGGCCAACGAGGTGCCGCTGGTGCCGGACCTGGAGCTGCTCGAGGAGATGATCGCGGATGAGACACGCGCGACACTCTGAGCAGGCCCTCGGCAGCGTGAGCGTGAGTGTGAGCGGGACGGAAAGATGACTCAAGATTCCGACCTGTCGGCCGATCAACAGGGAAAGGAAGCTACTCGATTCCGTTCGCATGGCGCGGCGAGGCATAGGTGGTCATCGGCAGGGACGCACTGCAGCCCTTACTCCACCCCGCAGTGAGGCGGGATTGCGGCGTTGGTGTGAACTATTCCGTCGTACCAGATTTCGTTTCGATCAGCGGCTTGGTTGCCGTCTTCTGGACGTTGTTGCGCCGCACCGGAGAGAGCCGTCTGAATTTCTGGCTGGTCGGCTGGGGACTGCTGCTGATTCACATCATCGCAGAGTTCGTGGCCCGAAACACGCCCGGCTCGGCCGATGGCGCGTGGTCCGTCGCCGTCGCGATGCTGGTCCTGACCGCCAACGCCTTCCTCTGGGCCAGCAACGACCAGCTCGAGATCGGGTGGCGGAACCTCTCGATCGTGGTGTTCAGTGCCGTGCCAGACGTTGCCTTCCTGACGTTGGATACGTACGGCCGCCACGCCACCTGGGTCTACGCGTTGCTGACCGTCGCGGGCATGGGCTCGATGCTGTGGATGCTGCGCGCATGGCACAGCGCGGCCGATCGACCCACGCGGCGCTGGCGCACGTCGCTCGTTCTGGTCGCTTATGCGGTGCAGGGTGTGCTGGTGGCGTGGCGCCATCCCGGCGACGCCGTCACCTGGATGCTGGTCTGGCACTATCTGGCCGTTGCGGAGTTCTATCGGGCGACCGCGCCGCGTCCCTCGGCGAGCGTGCGCTTCACGATGATCAGCTTCATCGCATGGGCTTTCGTCTTCCCCGTCGCCAACCTGATGTACATATTGTGGCCGCACGTCCATGTGGACGGCGAAGTGTGGAACTTGCCCAAGTTCATGGTCGCCACCGGCATGACGTTCACGTTGCTGGAGGAGCAGCTGTCGAACGCCGAGTACGCCTCGCTGCATGATGCGCTGACGGGCTTGCCCAACCGGCGCATGCTCGCGCGCCGGTTGCAGGAGACCATGGCGCGGGCGCGAGCCGCGGGCGTCCTGATGGCGCTGGTGGTGATCGACCTCGACGAATTCAAGGAAATCAACGATACGCTGGGCCACGCCGTGGGCGACGAAGTCCTGCAGTGGGCAGCTCGCCAATTTCGTGCGCAGTTGGGCCAGAACGACGTGCTCGCCCGTCTCGGCGGCGACGAGTTCGCAGTCGTGCTCACCGACGTTCCCGATCGCGATGCCGCTGACCGTATCGCGCAGAGTCTGCGGGTCGCGCTTGCCACGGGCATGGTGACCCGGGGGCGCCAGTTGGCGATTCGCGCCAGTGTTGGATTCTCGATGTACCCGGCCGACGGCGACGATGCAGATCGGCTCTATGCCGTTTCCGACCGCGCCATGTATGCGCGTAAACCGTACCGCCAGAAGCAGGAGTCGCCACCCGACGTCAATGGGGACCGGCTGATCTCCAGCGCCTGACCGGCGCTGGCGTTCACGTCAACGCCGACAGGATCGGCCGATGCAATCGGCCGTTGCTCGCGAGCACGGACGTCGTGCTCAGCGTCAGTTCTTTACCCGCGAGATCCGTGAACGTACCCCCGGCCTCACGGACAATGACTGACAGCGCCGCAATGTCGAGGATATTGACGTCGGACTCGATAACCGCCTCGAGCGCGCCGCGCGCGAGCAGGTGGTAGTGCACGAAATCTCCGTAGCCGCGGATCCGGCCGACGCTTCCGATCAGCGCGCCAAACTTGGTCCATTGCGCTGAGCGAGCCAGCGTCTTGAGGTTGCCCGTTGAGATGATGCTGGCGCCGAGGTCCGCAAGGGTGCTCACGCCGATCGCCTCGCCATTCAAATACGCCCCCGCTCCCGTCTCGGCCCAGGCGAGCTCGCCGTAGACCGGAGCGCTCGACACGCCGAGCACGAATCGTCCGGCGCGCATCAGCGCGATCTGCGTCGAGAAGAACGGGCATTCGCGCACGAAGGACTTGGTGCCGTCGATTGGATCGACCAGCCAGACGCTTTCGGCGCCGACATCGTGCTGTCCGGTCTCCTCGCCGTAGAAACCGAAGCTCGGAAAGCGTTTGGCGAGGCTGTCTCGGATGACTTCCTCGGAACGTATGTCCGCTTCGGTCACAGGGGTCTGATCCGCCTTGGTGCGGACCGCAAGATTGCGTTGATAAAGGCCGCGGATCACCTCGGCGGCCGCCTGGGCCGCCTCGCGGGCGGCTTGAAGTTCCGGTGAGGGCATGAGGATATTCCGGCTGGGATGGACAAATTGCCGGTCACGCAAGCCGCTGTCAATCGTGCGCTCTGGCAGAATCGCGCTTTTGGGGGCTCGACCTCGATCCAGAGCCCGCCTCCCGGCGACGCGGGTCGCCCGGGCTGCCGGACCGGAGTTCTCTGCGGGACGAAAGCAGGCCGGGACGATGTCCGCGCTACCCGGACTCGGGGTGTTCTCTTGGAAATACGCGCCCGGATCGCATGACGTTCCGGGCTCCGCTCATCCGTACGTGGAGATTCGGGAATCATGGGCAACCGGCTCAGCAAGATTTACACGCGTACCGGCGACGATGGCACGACCGGTCTCGGAGACGGTTCGCGTGTGCGTAAGGACACTGCGCGGGTCGAGGCGTTCGGCACCGTTGACGAGCTCAACAGCGCCATTGGCGTGCTGCTGGCCGTACCGAGGCTTCCGGACCCCATCGCTGAGTGCTTGACGGCCGTGCAGCACGAGTTGTTCGATCTCGGCGGCGAGCTGTGCATTCCGGGAAGCGCGGTGGTGTCGGCGGCCGAGGTCACTCGGCTCGAAGGCGTGCTCGACCGATTCAACGCGGAGCTGCCGCCGTTGAAAGAGTTCATTCTGCCGGGCGGCGGGCCCGCGGCGGCGGCTTGCCATCTGGCACGGACCATCGCCCGCCGCGCCGAGCGGCGCGCCTGGACCCTGGCCGACCAGGAGCCGGTCAATCCCGAGGCGCTGCGCTACCTGAACCGGCTCTCCGATCTGCTGTTCGTCTTGGCGCGCGCGCTGGCGCGCCACGAGCACGGCGGCGAAATACTGTGGCGCCGCGCGCGCGACCCGGGCGATTGAGCCGCGCTCGGGGCCATGCAACTTGTTCGGATTGCGTGTGTTCTATTCATAATCCGGACACGGAGATTGCCATGAATCGTCTGCACCGCGCCGCCGCCGCCGACTTTGCGCTCGTCGCGGCTCTCAGCCTGACCGCGCTGGCGCTGGCTGTGCCGTCGCTGGCCCGCGCCGGCTCTCCCCGGATCGTCTCCCGGGTCTACCCCTGGCATTCCGACCGGCTGACGCTGGAAATCCCGGCGGACGTGCGTTTCCGGCCGGGGCCGCGCTGGCATTTGAGCGTGCGTGCTCCGCGGCGGACCTTGAAGCATGTGACCGTCGAGAACGGGCGAATCATGGCCAGGCCGCACGCCTGCTTCTCCCTGGTTCCGTTGTGCATCGGCTACGGGACGCAGATCGATCACGCTGTGCACGTCGAGCTCACCGGACCGGCGCTGCGCGACATCAAGATCGAGGGCGACGCCACGATCGAACTCGATGGAATTCATCAGGACCGGCTGGCCCTGAAAATCGACGGTAGCGGGACGGTGAGCGGCACCGGCTCGGTCCGCGAGCTGCTGGTGGCCATTGACGGCGCCGGCCGCATCGACTTGGCGCGCTTGACCGAGACCGAGGCGAATGTACGTATCTCCGGTACCGGTACGGTGGACATCGCGCCCACCCAGAGCGTCATGGTGCACATCGACGGAGCCGGCAAAGTGCGGTTGCATTCCAATCCCGCGCGAGTGATCGAGCATATCGACGGTGAGGGCGAGGTGATCCGCGTCGCACCTGGGTGAGCGACGGGTGGACTGAATGATTCCCTGAGGTGGCCGCGTCGTACGCGTTGTGCGGCGCGGCCCTTCCCCCCGCCCGCATTGCCGGTCGCATAAAGCAAAGCCGCGTGATCGCTCACGCGGCTTTGCCCCCCCTCGACCCGTGTCTGACCGGTTGGCCGGCGCAATCCCCTGTGACGTCTGGTCCCGTTTCGTTCTTGTTGCTTGGATGGTATCCGGCTTCTGCGGTCCGTCAAGCTATTTCGATGCATCGTTGCACGATAGCAACGAAATCTTCGTGCCGCGTCGATCGCGAGCTCATGGCGATGAGGTCAATCGAGTCGCGAGTAGGTTTTGCCATCCCGTCCAGTCGAAGGCCGGGCCCGGATCTGTCTTGCGGCCGGGAGCGATATCGCTGTGTCGGGCGACGTGCTCACTGGAGAGCGTGGGATAAGTTGTGATGAGCGCCGCTGCCAGAGCGGTCAGACGCTCGTACTGGGCTTCCGTGTACGGTACGGTGTCCGTTCCCTCGAGTTCGATGCCGATCGAAAAATCATTGCACGCGGGCCGGCCCCGATAGGCGGAGTGCCCAGCGTGCCACGCCCGCATGCCGAATGGCGCGTACTGCGTGAGGGCGCCGTCCCGGCGCACCAGCACGTGGGCGCAAACCCGCAGCCCCACGAGCCCGCGCAGACTCGCCGGCCCGTCGGCCGGTATGTTGGCCGTGAACAGCCGGTCGATCCACGGACCGCCGAACTCGCCGGGAGGGACGCTGATGCCGTGAATCACAATCAGCTCGAGCGGCGTGCCTGCAGGACGCGCATCGCAATGAGGCGAGAGTACCTGGCGCGCGCCGATCAGCAGGCCGGTGGCGGCATCGATCACGAGCGGCGGATTGGGCGGACTCAAGGGATTCGCAAGTGCGTGCCCGGGCGCGGGCTGAAGCCGGGGTGAGCGGTGGCCCAATCATGCCACAATTGCGGCATGAGAGCTGACAACACCACTTACGTCGAGCGTGACCTTGCCCATGTCTGGCATCCCTGCACGCAGATGAAGGACCACGAGCAGGTGCCGCTCATCCCGATCCGCCGCGGCCAGGGGGCGTGGCTCGAGGACTTCGAGGGTAGGCGCTATCTGGATGCCATCAGCTCGTGGTGGGTCAACCTTTTCGGCCACGCCAATGCGCGGATCAACGCGGCGGTGCGGGCGCAGCTCGAGCAGCTCGAGCAGGTGATCCTGGCCGGCTTCACGCATGAGCCGGTGATTCGTCTGTCCGAGGCACTGACCGCCCTGGCGCCCGTGGGCCTGACCCGTTGCTTCTACGCCGACAATGGTTCCTCGGCGGTGGAAGTCGCGGTAAAAATGAGCTTTCACTACTGGCGCAACGTCGGTCGGGGTGCGAAGCGGCGTTTCATCACGCTCGCGAACAGCTATCACGGCGAGACGCTCGGCGCGCTGGCCGTAGGCAATGTCGAGTTGTACAAAGACATTTACAAGCCGCTGTTGATGGACGTCATCACGGTGGCCTCGCCGGATTGCTTTGAGCGCGAGCCCGCAGAGACGTGGGCGGAGCACTCGCGGCGCAAGTTTGCGCACATGGAGGCCGCGCTCGAGCGGCACGCGCACGAGACGGCGGCGGTGATCCTCGAGCCGCTGGTTCAGTGCGCCGGCGGCATGCGCATGTACGACCCGGTCTATCTGTCGCTGCTGCGCGCAGCCTGCGACCGGCATCAGGTGCACCTGATCGCCGATGAGATCGCGGTCGGTTTCGGTCGGACCGGCACGATGTTCGCGTGCGAGCAGGCCGGCATCCGGCCGGATTTGATGTGCCTCTCGAAGGGCTTGACGGCCGGCTATCTGCCGCTCTCGGCGGTGCTGACCACGGAGGCCGTATACGCGGCATTCTACGACGAGTACACCAAGCTCAACGCGTTCCTGCATTCGCACAGCTTTACGGGCAATCCGCTGGCGTGCGCTGCGGCGCTCGCATGTGTGGACATATTCCGCACCGACGCGGTGCTCGAGCGCAACCGTACCCTGAGTGCACGCCTGGGGGAGCGGGCTCGGGAGCTCGAGCCGCACCCGCACGTGGCCGAAGTCCGCCAGCGCGGGATGATCGTCGCGGTGGAGCTGGTCAAAGACAAGGCAGCGCGCAAGCCCTATCCGTGGCAGGAGCGGCGTGGGCTGACGATCTACCGGCACGCACTCAGTCGTGGGGTCCTGCTGCGCCCCATCGGAAACGTCGTTTACTTCATGCCGCCCTACGTCGTCACCCCTGAGGAAATCGATCTGATGGTGGAGGTGGCGCGGGAGGGCATCGAGCTCGCCACGTGCGATTGACGCGAGTCTATACGCCGGGCCCGCTTGTGCCCGGTGAGCCTTGTACGTTGCGGGATGAAGCGGCGAACCACGTGGCGCGCGTGCTGCGTCTGGACGTCGGAGATGCGCTCACGGTATTCGACGGGGAAGGTGCGGAGTACATCGCGCGCATCGCTGCGATTTCTCGTGGCGAGGTACGCATCGTGCCGGGCGAGCGGCGCGCGAATGAGTGCGAGTCTCGCCTGCGACTGACTCTGGTGCAGGGTGTCTCGCGAGGCGAGCGCATGGACTGGGTCGTGCAGAAGGCGGTCGAGCTCGGCGTTACGCGCATTGTGCCGGTCCTGACTGAGCGCAGCGTGGTGCGGCTCGACGCCGCCCAGGCGCACGGCAAGCAACGGCACTGGCGCGGAATCGCGGTTTCGGCGTGCGAGCAGAGCGGGCGCGGGTACTTGCCGCAGATCACCGCGGCTGTCCCGCTCGATGCGTGGTTGGCCGGGCTGCCGCCCGGCGGGCTGAAAGTGCTGCCGAGTCTCGATGGCGCGGCGGGCCTGGCGTCGCTCCCCCCGCTGGCCCGCGAAGTACTGGTGCTCATCGGTCCGGAGGGCGGGCTGTCCGATAGCGAGGCGGCGGCTGCCCTCAGGAGCGGGTTCCGCCCCGTCCGGCTCGGGCCCCGGGTGCTACGTACCGAGACGGCCGCCGTCGTGGCTCTGGCGCTGCTTCAGCAGCGCTTCGGGGACCTTTGAGGATCCCCTCGAACTAGGGTTGCAGGCGGGTGACCGTCCAGGGGGCTGCCTCCAGCGTTTCGGCGCCAGGATGCAGGGAGCGATGCCACCGCAAGCGGTCGTGAATCCGCGCGTTGCCCTCGACCCATAGCTCGACGCTTTCGGCCCAGAGCCGGTATCCGCCCCAGTGCACCGGCCGCGCAATCTGCCCGTCGAACGGCCCGTGCTCTCCCGTCCGATCGGGCGGGGGTGCCCCGAAGCGCCGTGCCGCGCTCGCCAGAGCCTGTTCGAGCGCCGCGCGAGACTCGGTCGGCTCGCTCTGCCGGCTGGCCCAGGCCCCGAGACGGCTCTGCCACGGGCGCGAGGCGAAGTACGCGTCGCTCTCGGCGGGCGGCGATTTGAGCACCGGGCCTTCGATGCGCGCCTGGCGGTGCAGCCTGTCCCAGTGAAACACCGCGGCCGCGCGTGGATTTGCCGCGAGCTCCCGGCCTTTTCGTGACAGGTAGTTGGTATAGAACACGATGTAGCCAGGGTCGACCGCCAGGTCCTTGCACAGCACGACGCGCGCCGAAGGGCGCCCGGCCGCATCACAGGTCGCCAGGATCATGGCGTTCGGGTTCGGCTGCGTTTCGCCGCGCTGGGCGTCTTCGAGCCATCGCGCCAGTATGGCAAGCGGCTCGTCCGGCGGCGTGCCGGTCAATTCCGTGGGCGGGGACATGAACTCATGGTACGGGAAAGCCACCGGCTGCGGAACCGTCGAAATTCGACTTGCGATGGCGCTCGAGGCCCGATACAAGGGAGTCAGACCCGCCTTGGAGCCCGACGCATTTTCGGTACCTGCCGCATGTCCAGCAACGACGTGACATTGGATGATTTGCGCCGCCGGCTGAACGAGCTGGATCGGCAGTTCATCGCGCTTGCGGCCGAGCGCAAGGCCCTGAGTGGCGAAGTGGCGCGCGTGAAGCGCGCAACGGGCTATCCGACCAGGGATTTCGCGCGCGAGCGGGACGTGATCCTGGGGGCCCGCGCCGACGCGGCACAACTCGGTGTTTCGCCCGATTTGGCCGAAGAGTTGTTGCGACTGCTGATCCGCGCCTCCCTGGCCACGCAGGAGCAGGCAAGCGTCGCGGCGCACGGCTCGGGGTCGGGGCGGCGAGCACTCGTCATCGGCGGCGGCGGCAAGATGGGCCGCTGGTTCGTGCAGTTCCTGACTTCGCAGGGCTTTGCTGTCGAGGTCGCCGATCCGAGCGGGGGGCCGGCCGGCGTGCCGAGCTTGCCGGACTGGCGCGTGAGCGATCTGACGCACGACTTCATCGTCCTTGCCACGCCCCTCGGCGCTACCGACCCTTTGCTGCGCGACTTGGCGCTGCGCCGTCCCGCCGGCGTCATTTTCGATATCGGCTCGCTGAAATCGCCGCTGCGTGCCGGGCTCATGGCGCTGAAGTCGCATGGCTGCCGGGTGACTTCGGTTCATCCGATGTTTGGGCCCGACACCGAGCTGCTGTCGGGGCGGCACGTCATTTTCGTCGACCTCGGCAGCGCCGAGGCGCTGACGGCGGCGCGGGCGCTGTTCGCACCGACGATGGCCGAGCAGGTGGTGACCAGTCTCGACGATCACGATCGACTGATCGCGTACGTGCTGGGGCTTTCCCATGCTTTGAACATCGCGTTTTTCACGGCGCTGGCCGAGAGCGGGGAGGCGGCCCCCAGGCTGGCGCGGATCTCCAGCACCACGTTCGATGCGCAGCTCGAGGTGGCGAGCCGCGTCGCCGAGGAGAGCCCCGAGCTGTACTACGAGATCCAGAGCCTGAACGATTACGGCGCCGAGTCGCTCGAGGCCCTGGCCAAGGCGGTCGAGCGCGTCCGCACCGCGGTATTGTCGCGAGACCAGAACACCTTCACGGCGTTGATGCGTCAGGGGCGGGATTATCTGGAGGACCGCCGCAGCCTTGCCGAGCGACGCGCGTAGATTTCCGCTGGCGCGGCGCGCGCCCGGATCAGACTTCAGATGGCCAACGACATCATCGATTCAGACGGCTTCCGGGCGAACGTGGGTATCGTGCTGATGCGCCGCGACGGTACCGTGTTCCTCGGACGGCGCACCGGCGGCAAGGGGTGGCAGTTCCCGCAGGGCGGGATCCGGGAGGGCGAGAGCCTCGAGCAGGCACTGTATCGCGAGCTGCGCGAAGAGACCGGCCTGGCGCAAGACGATGTCGAGATCCTCGGCCGCACCGCGCAATGGCTGCGCTACCGGTTGCCGCCGCGCTACATCCGCCGCAACCGCCTCCCGCTGTGCGTTGGCCAGAAGCAATACTGGTTTCTGCTGCGGCTGGCCCGCGAGCCGGTGACCTTCGATTTCACGAGCACCGGCGAGGAGCCGGAATTCGACGAGTGGCGCTGGACGGATTTCTGGGAGCCGGCCCGCGCGGTGATCTACTTCAAACGTAAGGTCTACCAGCGTGCGCTGGTGGAGCTGGCGCCCACGGCTTTTCCGGCCGGTCAGCCGGCGCTCCCGGCGTGGTGGGGCACGCTCGCGCGCGCCTCAGCGGGCAGGAGCGGGACAGGCGACGGGGCGTGAGCGGTCCTCCGGCGTAACCGCCCGAGGCTTGTGCGATGCCGCGGCGGCGGCAGGCGGGGCGTCCGAACCGATGGTCGCATGAGCCGGACCGTGAGCTTGTCGGTCGACGGGGTAGGGCCGGGTGAGTCGATGCTCCATAACCGGGCCATGACCGGTAGCGCCACGGGAACTCCTTTGGAACGTCATCTGCGAGCCGTGATCGACCGGCACGACGAGTGTATTTTTGACCTGGACGTCCTCACCTTCTAGACTGCGGACCATGAGTACTACCGAAGTCGCCTCTGAAACCGCGCTCGTCTTCACCGATGCGGCCGCCCGCAAAGTCGGCGACCTGATCCGCGGGGAAGGCAACCCCAACCTCATGCTGCGCGTCTTCGTGCAGGGCGGCGGATGCTCGGGCCTGCAGTACGGGTTCGAGTTCGACGAGCAGGTCCAGGATGGGGATGCCTGCGTGGAGAATCAGGGAGTGAAGCTGTTGGTGGACCCGATGAGCGCGCAATACCTCATGGGAGCCGAGATCGACTACCGCGAGGGGCTCGAAGGCGCGCAGTTCGTCATTCGCAACCCCAACGCCACGACCACGTGCGGCTGCGGGTCTTCGTTCTCCGCCTGAGCCGGCGGCAAGCCGCGTGCGTTCGGCCGCTTCGCGCAAAACCCGCACCGCCCGCAAATCCAGCCGCCCCGTTCCGGATGTCCTCGCGGCCGTCGACTTAGGCTCGAACAGCTTCCATATGGTCGTGGCGAGATATTCGCACGGCCAGCTGGTCATCATCGATCGCCTGCGCGAGATGGTGCGGCTCGCCTCGGGTGTCGAGACCAATGGGGAGATCGATCGTGCGGCGGCCGCGCGGGCGATCGCGTGTCTGGAGCGCTTCGGCCAGCGGCTGCGCGCCATGCGTGCCGGCACCGTGCGCGCCGTCGGGACCAGCGCGCTGCGGGTCGCGCAGCGCAAGGGGCCGTTTCTGGCGCGCGCGCGCGAGGCGCTGGGCCATCCCATCGAGATCATCTCCGGACGCGAAGAGGCGCGGCTGATTTACGCCGGCGTCGCCACGAATCTGCCGCGCGAGCCCGATCGGCGGCTGATCGTGGACATCGGTGGCGGCAGCACCGAGCTGATCGTCGGGCGGGGTTTGATACCGATCGAGCTCGAGAGCGTGCGCGTCGGCTGCGTGGTGATCAGCGAGCGCTACTTCGGCGAGGGCAAAATCTCCGCCAAGCGCATGTCGGCGGCCCGGGTGGCTGTCCGGCAGCAGCTGGCGCCGCTGCGCAGCGTGTTCCGGCGCCGAGGCTGGCAGGTCTGCGCCGGCAGCTCCGGTACCGTGCGGGCCATCGGCGAGGCGATTCGCGAGCTCAATCCGGGCGCGAATGCCGTCACGCCGAGCGGCATAGAGCAGCTGGCGAAGCAGGTCGTCGCGGCGGGACACACGCGGGAACTTCGCTTCTGGGCCGTCACCGAAGACCGCCGGCCGGTGTTTCCGGGCGGTGTGGCGATTCTGGCGGAGATCCTCAAAGTGTTCGGTGTGAAGGAGATGCGCATCGTCGACGGCGCGCTGCGCGAGGGACTCCTGTACGACATGGTCGGCCGCTACACCGACGAGGATGCGCGTGAGCGCACCGTGCGCAGCATGCAGCTGCGCTATCATGTCGACACCGAGCAAGCCGAGCGGGTCGCGGATACGGCGCTGAAATTGCTCAAGGGCGCGCGCGCGGCATGGAAGCTCGGCAACGATCCGCAGGCCGCGCTGATGTTGAAATGGGCGGCGCGCCTGCACGAGATCGGGCTCGACGTCGCGCACAGCGGCTATCATCGCCACGGCGCATATCTGCTTGATAACGCCGATATGCCGGGCTTCTCCCGCAGCGAGCAGCGTCTGCTCGCGAGCCTGGTCGGAGCGCATCGCCGCAAGCTCGCTCGCGACGGCCTTGCCGAGCTGATGCCACCGTGGGATCGACACGCGCTGCAGCTGATCGCGCTGTTGCGTTTGGCCGTGCTGCTGCACCGCGGGCGCGGGCATGTCGCGCTGCCGCGGATCCGGCTCTCCGTCAGGCTCAATTCGCTGCAGCTTGCGTTCCCGGTGCGCTGGCTGGCGAGCCACCCGCTGACGCAAGCCGATCTGCGCCAGGAAGTGCAATATCTGCGCGCGGCGGGGCTGAGCCTGCGGGTCCCAGGCCTCGGCGGCTGAGCCGCGCCGGGCTCAGCCGCCGCCGCTGAACACGCTGCCGGCGGCATTGCGCGCCAGCAGCGCGCCCTGGAAGCTGATCCGCTCTTGCGTCGGCGCCGACAGCCGCTCGTACCGCCCATCGGGCAACAGCCGCCATGCCTGGGTGTTGTCGCGCAGGGAGAGTTCGAGGTCCTCGAGGATGCGTGCCTGATGCGAGGCGCGCTCGATCGGGAACGCCACCTCGATGCGGTGGAAAAAGTTCCGCTCCATCCAGTCGGCGCTGGCGCAGTAGATCTCGCTCTGGCCGTCGTTGTGGAAGTAGAACGCGCGGGAATGCTCGAGGAATCGGCCGACGATGGAGCGCACCTCGATGTTTTCCGACACCTCCGGTACTCCCGGACGCAGCGCGCACACGCCGCGCACGATCAGATCGATCTTGACGCCGGCCCGCGACGCCCGGTAGAGCGCCTCGATCGACTGCTGCTCGACCAGCGCGTTCATCTTGGCAATGATGCGCGCCGTCCGTCCGGCCTGCGCATGCTCGCGCTCGCGCTCGATCTTCTCCAGTATCGCCTCGTGCAGCCCGAACGGCGATTGCACCAGCCGGTGCAGGCTCGGGGTGCGCGTCAGGCTCGTCAGCTCGAGGAACAGCTCGTGCACGTCCTGTCCGACCTCCTCACGGCAGGTGAACAACCCGTAGTCGGTGTACTGGCGGGCCGTGCGCGGGTGGTAATTACCGGTGCCGAGGTGGCAGTAGCGGCGGATGCCGCCCGGCTCGCGGCGTACCACCAGCGCGAGCTTCGCATGCGTCTTGTAGCCGACCACGCCGTACATGACGTGCGCGCCGGCCTCCTGCAGCCGATTGGACAGCTCGATGTTCGCCTCCTCATCGAAACGCGCCCGCAGCTCGATGATCACCGTTACGTCCTTGCCCGCCGCCGCCGCCGCGACCAGCGCATCCACGATCGGGGAGTCGCTGCCCGTGCGATAGAGCGTCTGCTTGATGGCCAGCACCAGGGGGTCGCCGGCTGCCTGGCGCAGAAAGTCCATGACCGGCGTGAAGCTCTGATAGGGGTGGTGCAGCAGCAGGTCGTTCTGGCGGATCGCGGCGAACACGTCCGCGCCGTTGGCGAGCCGTTGCGGCAGTCCCGGCGTGAAGGCTGGATATTTCAGGTCCGACCGCGGCACCAGATCATAGATGGCCGAAAGGCGGTTGAGATTGACCGGGCCGTGCACGCGGTAGGTGTCGATCTCCCCCAGGGCGAACTGGCGCTGCAGGAAGTGCACGATGTCCTCGGGGCAGTCGCTCGAGGTCTCCAGGCGCACTGCCGCGCCGTATCCTCGGTGCGCCAGCTCGCCCTCCAGCGCGCGGCGCAGATCGTCGATCTCTTCCTCGTCGACGAACAGGTCGCTGTTGCGCGTGAGGCGGAATTGGTAGCAGCCGAGAACATGGATGCCGGCGAACAACTTCTGCACGAATGCGTGCACGATGCCCGTCAGCAGGACCATGGTGCGCTGCGGGCCGTCGCTTGGCACCGGCACGACGCGGGGCAGCGAACGCGGCGCCTGCACGATCGCGAGCTCGCTGTCACGCCCGAATGCGTCGCGGCCCTCGAGCCGAACGATGAAATTCAGGCTCTTGTTCTGGATGCGCGGGAACGGGCGGGCGGGGTCGAGTCCCAGGGGGCTCAGGACCGGCTCGACCTCGTGCTCGAAGTACTGCTCCAGCCACTGATGGGCCGCAGCGGTCCAGTCGGTATGGCCCAGCAGCAGGATGCCGCGCGCGGCGAGCCCCGGCAGCAAGCTCTCGTTGAGGCAACGGTACTGCTCCTCGACCAGGCGCGCAGCGCGCTCGTGGATCGCCGCGAGCTGCTCCTCGAGCGATAGTGCGTCGGCGGCGGCCTGCCTCGATCCGAGCTCCTGCAGCTGCTTCAGGCCTGCGACCCGGATCTCGAAGAACTCATCGAGGTTGCCCGAGGCGATGCACAGGAAGCGCAACCGCTCGAGCAGCGGTGCCGACGAGTCCCACGCCTGTGCCAGGACGCGCTGGTTGAACTCGAGCAGGGAAAGCTCGCGGTTGATGTACAGCTGCGGCGATTTGAGGTCCTGGGCGTCCATCGCGGCAAGTAAAGCAGACTTGGCTCGCGTGCGCATGCTCGCCCGGGCGATTCCATTCCAGGCCGACGGCGCGTTCGCATACACTTGCGGCCGTGGCGCCGCCGCCGCGCGACCCGGACCTCGCCCTAGACCCATGACTCCCGACGAACAGCTGCCCGAGCTCGAGCGTGGCGCCCACGAGGTGCTGCTGGCCGAGGACCTGATCCGCAAGCTGCGCCGCGGCGCCCCGTTGCGGGTGAAGGCGGGATTTGACCCGACCGCGCCCGATCTGCACCTGGGGCACACGGTACTGCTGAATAAAATGCGCCAGTTCCAGCAGTTCGGCCACGAAGTGATCTTTCTGATCGGGGACTTCACCGGGTTGATCGGCGATCCCACGGGACGCAACCAGACCCGCCCGCCGCTGACACCCGAGGCTGTCCAGGCCAACGCGCGGACCTACGAGCAGCAGGTGTTCAAGATCCTCGATCCGGAGCGAACGCGGATCGAGTTCAATTCCCGCTGGCTGGCCGAGATGCCGGCGACCGACTTCGTGCGGATCGCGGCCCACTACACCGTGGCGCGCATGCTCGAGCGGGATGACTTCGCAAAGCGCTACAAGAGCGGATTGCCCATCGCCATCCACGAGTTTCTCTATCCGCTCGCCCAGGGGTACGACTCGGTCGCGCTGCGCGCCGACGTCGAGCTCGGCGGCACCGATCAGAAGTTCAACCTGCTGGTCGGCCGGCAGCTGCAGAGCGCCTATGGGCAGGAGCCGCAAGTCGTTCTCACGGTGCCGCTGCTCGAGGGTACCGACGGCGTCAACAAGATGTCCAAATCGCTGGGCAACTACGTCGGAATCGCCGAGCCGCCGGGCGATATGTTCGGCAAGATCATGTCGATCTCCGATGTGCTGATGTGGCGATACTATGAGCTGCTGTCGTTCCGCCCCCTCGGGGACATCGAAGCGCTCAGAGGGTCGGTGGCGCAGGGGCGCAATCCTCGCGACATCAAGCTGGAGCTCGCGCACGAGCTCGTGGCGCGCTTTCACGGGACCGCCGCGGCGGAACAGGCCCGGGAGGCATTCCTGCTGCGCGTGAGCGAGCGGGCGGTGCCGGCCGACCTTGCGCCACGGGTGCTGACCGTGGACGCCGAAGGCATCCGTCTGCCGAATCTGCTCAAGGCCGCGGGCCTGGCCGCCAGTACATCGGAGGCGAATCGCAAGATTCTGGAGGGCGCGGTCCGTATCGATGGCGAGCGCGCCACCGACCGCGGCCTGATGCTGCGCGCCGGGGCTGATGTGGTCTTACAGCTCGGCTCGAAGCGCTTCGCCCGGGTCAAGCTCGCGCTAGCGGGCTGAGGCTCATCGGGCGGGGCGCGCGCTTTCCGCGCCGCATCGCGCATCGAAACGCACCGGAACGCGCGCGATCCCGGCGCTCTAACGTCCCCCCTCTCGGATCGGCAAATCCGCCGCCTTCAGGCGGGCCGAGGTCATCTGCGATGAGGCGACGATACGTAGGGTCAAGCGCAGGCGCTCGGGGGGCTTCCTCCGTCCCACCTGATCACCGGGTTACCGCTGAGCAGTGCTGACAGAGGCGTGGGCTTTGCGTCGAAGCATCCGACCCCGGGCCGACCGCGTGCCCTCAGGCGCGTTCGTGAATCCGCCTGCTTCAGCGGGCAATCCGTTCATGCCGTATCCGCAGCGTAATCCGCGGCCCGCGCATCGGGAGCCGGTCGTTCCATGATGACTAACCGTTGACAGTGGCCTCATCAGGGCTATACTGCGCGCCCCCTGCAGCCACGGCCCGAAGCGGCCCAGCGTGCGCGGGGGGGCGCCGCGGAGCGGCGCAAAAGAAGGTTGACGGGCGCGAATCGACGGATATACTGCCCGCCCCTTCGAAAGCGGGAGCGCAGCCGTAAACGTGGCTGGCTCAACGCGACTCCGCATGCCAGCCGTGCGGAAGCTCTTTAAAAATTTGGCAGGTAACTTGTGTGGGGACTCGTGTCGATGAGCCTTTGGGCGCTAAGACCGAGTGACCAAAATGTCCAGCAGTAACTGGAGCCATTTTGGATCCACTCTGACTTTGTTGATTCTCGCAATCTTCAAGTGAAGAGTTTGATCCTGGCTCAGATTGAACGCTGGCGGCGTGCCTAACACATGCAAGTCGAGCGGTAACAGGTGTAGCAATACATGCTGACGAGCGGCGAACGGGTGAGTAATGCTTCGGAATCTACCCAC
>DAHXNE010000045.1 GCA_027366635.1 Gammaproteobacteria bacterium
TTTCCCGGCTGCAACAAGGGCTTGCGGGCCGCATAGCCGGTCCGGACGCACAGCGAGTGGGTCTGGCGGCCCGCTACGCAATTTCTATGCCGTCGATTTGCAAACCGGCCGATTACAATGATTTTTGAGGCGCCGTTAACACGTAGCCCAGACTCATCGCCTCATTCGCCGCCGTCAGGCGGCGCGTGCGTTCGTCCAGGTGTGGCCAGATCGAACGCAGCTTCCGCTTCAACTCGGAAAGTGCAGCCCCCATGCTCTGGCGCCATAGCACATGCGCTCGTCGACTTGGCACCTTTATTTATTTACGGAGCCTTTGAGTCCGCGTTCCAACAAACGTTGGGACAGCAGTGAAGCCGGATATAGCCTAAATTTTGCCGTATCCATTTCCGGTTTTCCGGGGTGGGTCTCGCACTTTTGGACCTGTCGCGCCGACCTGCTTTATATGGGAAATTGTCATAAGATACGTTTAGAGCCTTGTTTTATCTGGAAAGCAAAAGTCCCTTGCAAGCGTTAGACCACTTTTCGAATCATACGCCGGTCATGCAGCAGTACCTGCGGATCAAGAGCCGCCATCCCGACGTGCTGCTTTTCTATCGCATGGGCGATTTTTACGAGCTCTTCTACGACGACGCACGGCGGGCCGCGGCGCTGCTGGACATCACCCTCACCGCGCGCGGCCACTCCGCCGGACAGCCCATTCCCATGGCCGGCGTCCCGGTGCACAGCGTGGAGGCCTACCTGGCGCGTCTGGTCCGCAAGGGCGAGAGCGTGGCCATCTGCGAGCAACTCGGTGACCCCTCGCAATCGAAAGGGCCGGTCGAGCGCGAAGTGGTGCGGATCATCACTCCAGGCACGGTGACCGATGCGGCGCTGCTCGATGAGCGCCACGATACGCTGGTCGCGGCGGCGGCCCGCGACGGGGAACGCTTCGGTCTGGCCTGGCTCGATCTGGCCGCCGGACGGTTCACCGTGCTCGAGTCGAGCGGCGCGAGCGCGCTCGCCGCCGAGATCGAGCGCCTGAAGCCCGCGGAGCTGCTGATCCCGGAGGGAACGAGCGAACCGCCCGGTCGCGCAGTCGCGCTGCGCACACGCCCGCCGTGGCACTTCGAGCTGGCGAGCGCCTCGCGGCTGCTCACCGACCAGCTGGGCACGCTCGATCTGAGGGGCTTCGGCGCCGACGATCTGCCGCTGGCGATTTGCGCCGCCGGCGCGCTGCTGCAATACGTACGCGACACGCAGAAGACGGCGCTGCCGCACATCCGCGGGCTCACCGTGGAGGAGCGCTCCGAGGCACTGGTGATCGATGCGGCGACCCGCCGCAATCTCGAGCTCGATGAGAGTCTCGGCGGCCGCGAGAATGCCACGGTGTTCGCCCTGCTCGACGTGTGCGTCACGACCATGGGCTCGCGACAGCTGCGCCGCTGGCTGAACCGGCCGCTCACGGATCACGAGACGCTCCGGCAGCGCTACCAGGCGCTCGGCGCGCTGCTCGATGAGCGCCGCTTCGAGCAGCTGCGCGAGCGGCTGAGCGTGATCGGCGACATCGAGCGCATCCTGGCGCGCGTGGCGCTGCGCTCGGCGCGCCCGCGCGACCTGACACAACTGCGCGCTTCGCTCGCGGCCGTCCCGGCCGTGCACGCCACGCTGTCGCCGATCGATTCCCCGCTCATCGCGGCCATTGGCGCCCGCATCGACGCGCACGAGGAAGCGGTCACGCTGCTGGCCCGCGCCATCGCCGAGGAGCCGGCCACGTTCCTGCGCGACGGCAACGTGATCGCCTCGGGATATGACGCCGAGCTCGATGAGCTGCGCCGGATCGCCACGCACACCGATCAGTTTCTTCTCGAGCTCGAGCAGCGCGAGCGCGAGCGCTCGGGCATCGCGACACTGAAGCTCGGCTACAACCGCGTGCAGGGCTACTTCATCGAGATACCCCGCAAGGACGCCGAGCGCGCGCCGAAGGAATACGTGCGCCGCCAGACCGTCAAATCGGCCGAGCGCTTCATCACCTCGGAGCTCAAGAGCTTCGAGGACCGGGTGCTCGGCGCGCGCGAGCGCGCGCTGGCCCGGGAGAAGGATCTCTACGAGGGCATCCTCACCAGGCTCATCGAGTGCCTGGCCTCACTGCAGCGCACCGCGACCGCGCTCGCCGAGCTCGATGCGCTCGGCGCGCTTGCCGAGCGGGCCGGCACATTGCAGTGGTGCGAGCCGCAGCTCATCGACGAGCCGGTGATCCAGATCAGCGCCGGCCGGCACCCGGTGGTCGAGCGGTTCACCGCCGATGCGTTCGTCCCCAACGACCTCGAGCTCGACGCCGCCCGGCGCATGCTGATCATCACCGGACCCAACATGGGCGGAAAATCGACCTACATGCGCCAGACCGCCATCATCGTGATCCTGGCCCACATCGGCAGCTGCGTGCCGGCCGAGCGCGCGCTGATCGGCCCGATCGACCGCATCTTCACGCGCATCGGCGCGGCCGACGATCTGGCCGGCGGCCGCTCAACGTTCATGGTGGAGATGACCGAGGCCGCCAACATCCTGAACAACGCCGGGGAGCGCAGCCTGATCCTGATGGACGAGATCGGGCGCGGGACCAGCACTTACGACGGACTGTCGCTCGCCTGGGCGATGGCCCGGTACATCGGCACACAACTGAAGTCGTTCACGCTGTTCGCGACCCACTACTTCGAGCTGACCCGCCTCGCCGGGGAGATCGAGGGCTGCGCGAATGTGCACCTGGATGCCACCGAGCACGCCGATCAAATCGTCTTCCTGCACGCGGTGAAGGCAGGGCCGGCCAGCCGCAGCTACGGTCTGCAGGTGGCGCAGCTCGCCGGCGTACCGCGCGCGGTCATCACGCAGGCGCGCCGCTACCTCGAAACGCTCGAGGCACAGCGCGACGAGCGCCAGACCGGCGTGCAACCGCAACGGGAGTTGCCGCTGTTCGCCGCCCCCGCACCAGCGCCGGACCCGCTGCGCACGGCCCTCGAGGCGCTCGACCCCGACGAGCTGACACCCAAGGACGCCCTCGAGGCGCTCTATCGGCTGCGGCGGCTGCTGCCGGACAGCGGCACGGGATCGTCCTGAGGTACGAGCCGGCACGAGGCCGCATCCGGGTGTCTAGCGCGACACCCTGTAATTCACGATGAGGTGATCGGCACCGCCGTACACCGGGGCGATCGCGCTGGAGCCGGGAACCCGGTACGCCAGAATGAAGAGTTCGTCCGCGCCCCGTCCGGCGAATGCCCGCGTGCCGCCCGACTGTCGCCCTGACACGTCTATGCAGGATCGGATCGTTCCACGGCACAGACGGACCTGCAATCCCGGCGGCGTCCTCGACAGACTCCACGACCAGTAGACCGTCGTAATGACGGAGGCGCCGGCAAGGCCGGCGGGCGGGCGCAGATCGAGCTCGTACCACCGTCCTTGCGAGTAGAGGGCCGGCCCACCACCGGAGCTTTCCCACGCGCCGGCCGTCGACCGATGCGCGGGAGCCGTCACGCGCGACGGATCGCCCGAGGGATAGGCCAGCGCGGCACTGCGATTCCGGGGAGCCCCTGTCACGGCCCGGTATGGGTTCGTCGGCTGCAGCCGTGCGGCGCCGGGAGCCGGACCGGCCAGCCACGGCATAAGCAGCGCCACGGCAGTGACCCTGGCCTGTTGGAGCCTCATCGGTGGCACTGCCCGGCCCGCTCACCGCCTCCAGCCGGACCGCGCCGGCGCGCCGGCCGACGGCTGGACCGCCCGAGCGTGCACGGTACGCGTCCGCGGTTGTCGCAATAGAACAATGGGCTCACGGCCATCCTCATGGATCGTGCTTATAATGTGACTCACTCGTGTCTCGGGCGCCATCTGTTCCGACATCGATACCGATCAGAGCTGCCGCCGTCTCATTGCGCATATGTCGCACGAACCGAATCACGCCTTCGATCCGCGACGGTCGAATCTGCTGATCCGCGCGGCCACGGCACGCGATCTCGAGTGGGTCCACGCGCTGCTCGAGGGCGATGGCCTGCCCGCGAACGACCTCGACGCCGTGCGCCCGGGATTTCTGCTCGCCTGCGCCGGGACGAAGATCGCCGGCGCGGGGGCGCTGGAGCGCTACGGTGAGGCGGCGCTGCTGCGCTCGCTGGTGGTCGCGGCGGCCTGGCGGGGCCGCGGCCTCGGGCACCGTCTGGCCCGGTCGCTGGAACGGCAGGCGCGCGCCGCAGGCGTGCGCACCCTGGTGCTGCTCACCGAGACCGCGCAGGAGTTCTTCGCGCGACTCGACTACCAGCTGATCGCGCGCGAGCAAGCGCCGGCCGCGGTCCGCTCGAGCAGCGAGTTTCGCTCGCTCTGTCCCGCGAGCGCGATCTGCATGGCGAAATCCCTGCGCTGAGCGCCGCGCCACCGCCGCGATCCGCAACGGAGAGTGCGCTCACGCGTTGCGCCGCGATATGCCGTTCGGACAGGCATTTGCGCCCAGAGGCGCGGACGGTAGCGCCCGAGGGACTCGGCGCCGTCAATCTCCGGCCGTGGTGAATCGCCCCTCGCGCAGGAAATGGGCCGTCTCGCGCGCCACCCGCGCCGACACCAGCATGCCCGCATGAGTCACCGGCACCACGATGTGGGCGCTCGCGCCCGGCAGCCGTGTCTCGCTGACGGCGACGGTACCGTCACTCTCCTCGTCAAACCCCGCAACCAACTGACCGACCCCGAACGAGTGGGATCCGGCGATGATGCCGAGGGGCCGCTCGAAGCGCCAACGGCGCTGCCGGGGAATCAGCAACTCTTCGGCCACCGCCCGGCCCATGAGCGCGCTCATGAACGGCGCCTGGCCGGCCTGCTCGGCGGCGCGGCTCGCCACGCACGGCGCGGCCAGGAACACCACACGGCCCGGCGGGCAGGCGTAGCGCTCAAAAAAGCTGTAGATGACCAGCCCGCCGAGGCTGTGTCCGACGAAGTGCAGGTTCGCCGGATCGATCGCGGCCACGAACTCGGCGAGTTGGGCACTGATCTGGTCCATGCCCTGCTGCGCGGCCGAATAGCTGAAGGCATGCACCTCGGCACCGACCTCGCGCGCGAGCCGGTAGCGCAGCAACAAGCCCTCGCCGCCGGACATCCACAGTCCGTGGACGTAAATGATGTGCTGTGTTGCGCGTGCCATCAAAATGGATCGTAACCGAGCGTGCCCGCACGCGGGGGCCCTTCGGCTCGCTATGCGGCGGCGGCTTCGGCATGGTGGCACGCAACGTACCGCCCGTCGATTTCCCGCAGGATTGGCCGTTCCGCGACACAGCGCGCGTCGGCCAGCGGGCAGCGGGTCCGAAAGGCGCACCCCGAAGGCAGCGCGAGCGGCGAGGGCAGCTCGTCGCGCGAGGGTGCGGCGCGCCGCCGGCGCGCAATCGTCGGGTCGGGAATCGGTACCGCCGAGAGCAGTAGGCGCGTGTACGGATGCAGGGGCCGCGCGTACAGCGCATCGCGATCCGTGATCTCCATCACCCGCCCCAGATACAGCACCATCACGCGATCGGCGATGTGGCGGACCGTGGCGAGGTCGTGCGCCACGAAGATGTAGGTCAGGCCAAGCTCGGCGCGCAGGTCGAGCAGCAGGTTGATGACCTGCGACTTGATCGATACGTCGAGCGCCGAGACCGGCTCGTCGCACACCACCAGCTCCGGCTCCACCACCAACGCACGGGCGATGCCGATGCGTTGCGCCTGGCCACCGGAGAACTCGTGCGGGTAGCGGTTGATCTGCGCCGGCAGCAGACCGACCTGCTGCATCGTGCGCAGGACGCGCTGCTCGCGCTCGGCGCGACCCATGCGGGGCAGCAGTGCTTTGAGCGGCTCGGCGATGATCTCGCCCACCGTCATGCGCGGATCCAGCGAGGCGAGCGGATCCTGAAAGACCATCTGCATGGACCGGCGCAACGGACGCATCGCGGCCCTGTCCAGCGTGGTCAGCTCCACGCCGTGCAGGCGCACACTGCCGGCGGTCGTCGGAATGAGCCTCAGCAGCGCGCGTGACAGCGTGGACTTGCCGCAACCGGACTCGCCCACGACCCCGAGAACCTCGCCCGGCTGGACATCGAAGCTGACTTGGTCGACGGCGCGCAGAGTGAGCATGGGCCGCAGCAGGCCGGGGCCGCGCACCGGAAAGTGCACATCCAGATCACGGACTTCCAACAGCGCAGACTCGCTCACGCGTCCGGCTCCAGACGCCCGAGCGCGCCGTCGTAATGACACGCCCGCAGGTGCGCATCGCCGACGGACACCAGCGGCGGCATCTGCTGCCGGCAGATCTCGGTTACATAGGCGCAGCGGGGCTCGAACGGGCAACCGGCGGGCCGGCTCGCCAGGTCGGGAGGGCGACCGGGAATGGTGGCCAGGCGCGCGCTGCGCGGCTCATCCAGTCGCGGTACCGAGCGCAGCAAGCCCTCGGTGTAAGGGTGACGATACGCGCCGTAGAGTGAATGGACCTCGGCCTGCTCGACCTGGCGCCCCGCGTACATCACGGTGACCCGGTCGGCCAGCTGGGCAATCACGCCCAGATCGTGGGTCACCAGCACGATGGCGGTCCCGAAGCGTTGGCGCAGCTCATCGAGCAACGCCAGGATCTGCGCCTGCACCGTGACGTCGAGCGCCGTGGTCGGCTCGTCGCAGATCAGCAGCTCCGGCTCGGTCAGCAGGGCCGTGGCGATCATCACGCGCTGGCGCATGCCGCCGGAGAACTCGTGCGGATACATCGACAGGCGCCGCGCCGCATCGCTGATGTGCACCGACTCCAGCGCCGCGACGCAGCGCGCCCGCGCCTCGCGGCGCGACAGATGGCGGTGCCACTCCAGCACCTCGGTCATCTGCCGTCCGACCGTGAGGAAGGGATTCATGGCGGTCATCGGATCCTGAAAGATCATCGCCATCCGGTCCCCGCGCAGGCGCGTCAGCGCCCGCTGCGGCAGGTTGAGGATCTCCTTGCCGCCCAGGCACACGCTGCCCTCGGCGCGGCCGTTCTTCGCCAGCAACCCCATGACCGCGAGCCAGGTCTGGCTTTTACCGGAGCCGGATTCCCCGACCATGCCCAACACCTCGCCGCGGCGCACCTCGAGATCCAGATCGTTCACCGCGTACACCGGGCCATCGCCGGTGGCGAAGCGCACACTGAGATTGCGGACCTCAAGGAGAGCGTCGGCGGCCAATTCAGCGATCCTTCGGGTCCAGCGCGTCGCGCAGACCGTCGCCGATGAAATTGAAGCAGTAGACGATCACGGCGAGAAAAATCGCGGGAATGATCAGCATGTACGGGTGCGACTGCAGCACCGCGGCGCCGTCGCTGACCAGCCCGCCGAGGGAGGTCAGCGGCGCCTGCACGCCGAGGCCGAGGAAACTGAGGAAGGCCTCGAACAGGATCACGGTGGGAATGGTCAGGGTCACATAGACGACCACGATGCCGATCAGGTTGGGCACGATGTGCCGCCGAATGATGGCGCCGTTGCCCACTCCACTGGCGAGCGCGGCCTCGACGAACTCCCGCTTGCGCAGGCTCAGCGTCTGGCCGCGCACGATGCGCGCGATGTCCAGCCACGACACCGCGCCGATGGCGGCGAATATCAGCAACAGGTTGCGACCGAACAGCACCATCAACACGATCACGAAGGGGATGAACGGGATCGAGTACAGGATGTCGACGAAACGCATCATCAGGCTGTCCACCCAGCCGCCGGCGAACCCGGCCACCGCGCCCCAGGTCACCCCGATCACCAGTGTCACCAGCGTCGCCACCACGCCCACCATCAGCGAGATACGGCAGCCCCACATGACGCGCACGAACATGTCGCGGCCGAGCGCATCGGTGCCGAAGATGTGCCCGCCGGCCCACGTGGGCGCGTGATACATCAGGTTCCAGTCCGGCTGGGCATAACCGTACGGCCACACCCAGGGCATTACGATGGCGGCGAGTGTGATCAGGCCGAGCACCCACAGGCTCGCGAGCGCGGCGCGATTGCGCCGCAGACGGCCCCAGGCGTCCTGCCACAGCGAGCGCCCCTGGACGGCGCCCGCCGCCGCCAGCGTCTCGGCCTTGCGCGCCGCCCCGCGGCCCGGCACCCAGTTGGCCCACGTGTGGCGGCGGTCGGTGCTCACTGCTGCCGGACCCGAGGATCGAGCACGCCGTAGAGCACATCGGCGATCAGGTTGAAGGCGATGATCAGCATCGCGTACAGGATGGTTACCCCCATCACCAGCGTGTAGTCGCGGTTCAGCGCGCCGTCGACGAAGAAGCGGCCGATGCCGGGCAGGCCGAAGATCTCCTCCACGACGATCGAGCCGGTCAGCGTGTTCACCACGGCCGGTCCCAGAAACGAGATCAGCGGCATCAACGCCGGTCTGAGCGCATGCCGCAGGATCACGGTGCGCTCCGGCAGCCCCTTGGCGCGGGCGGTGCGGATGAAGGGACTGTTCAGCACCTCGACCATCGAGCCGCGCATCAGCCGCGCCACGTACGCGATCAGCGGCAAGGCCAGCGTGACCACCGGCAGCACCATGTGATCGGGCGCACCGTTGCTCCAGCTGCCGGCCGGCAACCAGTGCGCCTTCACCGCCAGCAGCAGGATCAGCAGCGGCGCGACCACGAAGTTCGGCACCGAGATGCCGGCCATGGCGCCGGCCATCGAGACGTAGTCCCAGGCGTGGTTTTGCCTGAGCGCCGCGAGCATCCCGAGCGGCATGCCGATCAGCAGCGCCAGGCCGAGCGCGAAGCCGCCGATGGTCAGATCGACCGGCAGCCCCTGCTCGATCAGCGCATTGACCGTGGTGCTACGATAGACATAAGAGGGGCCGAAATCCCCGCGCAGGATGTGCGTCAGGTAGCGGCCGTACTGGTCCCAGACCGGCTCGTTCAGGTGGTACATGCGCTCGACATTGGCCAGCACCTGCGGCGGCAGCCGGCGCGCCTCGGTGAACGGCCCGCCCGGGGCCGCGCGCAGCAAGAAGAAGCTCAGCGTGATGATGACCAGCAGCGTCGGAATCGCCACCAGCAGGCGGCGTAGCACCAGGCGAATCATGGCTGGCGCAGACTGTGCTGGCGAATCCACATGTAGCGCGCCAAATGCAGATTCAACACGTTGGGCCGGTAGCCCGCCACATAGGGCTTGACCAGCTCGTTGGCATTGTAGAAATAGAGCGGAATGAACGGCGCGTCATGGTTGAGGATGGCGTCCGCCTTGGCGTACAGCGCGTACCGCCGGGCCCGGTTCGGCTCGGCGACGGCGGCCTTGACCACCGCCTGATAGGCCGGGTTGTCGTAGTCGCCGTAATTCATCACGAATCCCTTCACGAACTGGTGGGCGAACGTGTACGGCGAGGGGTAGTCGCCGATCCACGCGTCCCAGTACAGCTTGGCGTTCTTGTACTGGATGTCCTGCAGCATCACCTTCCACTGCTCCTGCCGCAGGATGATGTCCGCCCCGAGCGCCTGGTGCCACATGGTGGCGACGGCCTCCATGTAGCTGCGGGTGTGCACGCCCTCGATCATGTACAGCAGCTTGACCCGCAGCGGATGCGCCCGCGAGTAGCCGGCCGCGTGATACAGGCGGCGCGCGACGGCCAGACGCTTGGCCATCGGCCAGTGCGCCCAGGCGGGCGAGCGCCGGACGAAGCCCGGCAGGGGCGGAAACAGCGAATGGGCCGGCGTGTCCATGCCCTGCATGAGCTTGTCGTCGAGCACCCGGCGGTTGAGCGCCATCGTCAGCGCCAAGCGCAGATCGCGGTTGTCGAAGGGCTTCTTGTGTATCAGCATGCCGAGGTAGGCGGTGCCGTACATCGACGCCACCCGCACCTGATTCCCCAGTTCGCGCCGCAGCCAGCCGACATCGCTCGGCGGGAAGGCCGGAGTGCCGACGAAATCCAGATCGCCGGCGAAGTAGCGCGCCAGAGCCGAGGAGGCCGAGGGCACCGGGTAGTAGATCTCCTCGCGCAGCCGCACCTGGGCGGCATCCCAGAAGTACGGGTTCTTCTTCAGCGTCAGGTGACCGTTGATCACCCAGGAGGCGAGATAGAAGGCGCCGTCGCTGACCAGGTGGCCCGGACGCGTCCAGGCCATCCCCCACCGGCGGATCGCCGGCGGATACAACGGCATGTAGTACGTGTTGAACAGCATCGAGAGAAAATACGGCGTCCGGTGGACCAGCCGGACCTCGAACGTGTGCGGGCTCAGCGCCGTCACCCCGAGCGTGTCCGGCGGCTTGTGGCCGTCGATGATGGCCTGCGCGTTGACGATGCGGGCCAGCGACTGCGCGTACTGCGCGGCGGTATTCGGGTTGACCTCGCGTCGCCACGCGTAAACGAAATCGGCCGCGGTGACCGGCTTGCCGTTGGACCAGCGCGCACTCGGCCGCAGGTGAAAGACGTAGGTCCTGCCGTCAGGCGAGATGCTCCAGGAGCTGGCCACTCCGGGTATGAGTTTGCCGCCCGCGCTGAGCGTCACCAGGCCCTCGAACAGATCCTCGATGACGTCGGTGCTCATCGTATCGGTGGCCAAGGACGGATCGAGCGTGCGCGGGGTCTCGGCCACGCGCCGGCGCAGCACCTGCATCGCCGCTGGCGCGGGCCGGTCCGACACCACGTACCGATAGAGCGGACCGGCAACGGGGCCGCTCGCGCTGCTGCAGGCACTGAGCAGTACCGCAGCCATCACGACCAGCAGGCAGCGCGGCCCTGGTCTGCGCCCACTCAAGCCCGCCCGCTCCGCAATCGGGCGCCGACGACTCGCGCCCCGCAGCATCGCGCGCACGGCTCCCGCCGCCGCGGGCGCGCGACGGCCGGCTCTAGAGTCATCTGCACTTGCTGCGCCGACCAGGATGTTTCTCACAGCCAATCGTCACCCTGGGACCGGTCCGCGCGCAAAAAGTGCCGGCAAAACTGCGAAGCGAGTCGTGCGCGCGATGAACGGTCGGCGGGCCGCCCACCGCGCGATACGGCGCAGGGTCGGTGGGGAATCGAGGCCTGGCGGTCAAGATGACGGCTTGCGCAGCCGGATGTGCAGCTCCCGCAGCTGCGCCTCGCTCACTTCCGTGGGCGCGTCGGTCAGCGGATCGGCGGCCGTCTGGGTCTTGGGGAACGCGATCACCTCGCGGATGCTGTCGGCCCCGGTCATCAGCATCGCCAGCCGATCCAGCCCGAAGGCGATGCCCCCGTGCGGCGGGGCGCCGAATTTCAGCGCATCGAGCAGGAAGCCGAACTTGCTGCGCGCCTCCTCGGCCGCAATGCCGAGCAGCTCGAATACGCTCGACTGCATCTCCTGCCGGTGGATACGCACCGAACCGCCGCCGACTTCCGAGCCATTGAGCACCAGGTCGTACGCCTTGGCGAGTGCGCCGCGCGGATCGGCGCTGACCTCGGCCGGGTCGTCGCTGCGGGGCGAGGTGAACGGATGATGCATCGCCACCCAGCGGCGCTCGTCCTCGTCCCAGTCGAACATCGGGAAATCGACCACCCACAGCGGCCGCCAGCCCGTCTGCACGCAGCCGAGGTCCTGACCCACCAACAGCCGCAGCGCCCCGAGCGCATCGCCCACCACCTTGGCGGTGTCGGCGCCGAAGAAGATCAGGTCGGTGTCGAGCGCGCCGGTGCGCTCGAGGATGTCGGCCAGCTGCGCATCGCTCAGGAATTTCACGATCGGCGACTGCAGGCCCTCGCGCCCACGGGCGCGCTCGTTGACTTTGATGTACGCCAGCCCCTTGGCGCCGAAGCGGGCGACGTACGCGGTATAGGCATCGATCTGCGAGCGGGCCAAGGCGGCCCCGCCCGGCACCCGCAGCGCCGCGACCCGGCCGTTCGGATCGTTCGCCGGACCGGCGAACACCTTGAAGTCGCAGGCGCGCACCAGATCGGCGATTTCCGTCAGCTCGAGGGCGATGCGCAGGTCCGGCTTGTCCGAGCCGTAGCGACGCCTGGCCTCGGCATAACTGATGCGCGGGAAGGGATCGGGCAGCGTCTCGCCGAGCACCTCCTTGAAGACATGACGCACCAGGCCCTCCATCAGCGCCATGATCTGCTCCTGGGTGAGGAACGAGGTCTCGACGTCGAGCTGGGTGAACTCGGGCTGACGATCGGCGCGCAGGTCCTCGTCGCGGAAGCAGCGCACGATCTGGTAGTACCGGTCGAAGCCCGCGACCATCAGCAACTGCTTGAAAATCTGCGGCGACTGCGGCAGCGCAAAGAACTTGCCCGGGTGCGTGCGGCTCGGCACCAGATAGTCGCGTGCCCCCTCGGGAGTCGCCTTCGTGAGCATCGGCGTCTCGATATCGATGAAGTCATGCGCGTCGAGATAGCCCCGCATGGCGTGCGTGATCCGATGCCGCAGCCGCAGCCGGCGATTCATGACTTCCCGCCGCAGGTCGAGGTACCGATAGCGCAGACGCACTTCCTCGCTGACGGTCTCATCGAGCTGGAAGGGAAGCGGCTCGCAGCGGTTGAGCACCTCGAGCTCCTCGGCGAGCACTTCCACCTGCCCGGAGGCGAGCTGGGTGTTCACGGTGCCCGCGGGACGCTCGCGCACCCGGCCCTTGACCCGGATCACGAACTCGTTGCGCAGCCGCTCGGCGTTCTTGAACAGCGCCGCGGCGTCCGGATCGAAGACGATCTGCAGCAGCCCCTCGCGGTCGCGCAGATCGATGAAAATGATGCCGCCGTGGTCGCGTCGGCGGTGTACCCAGCCGGCCACTTCGATGATCTGGCCGATGGAGCGCGCATCGACCTGTCCGCAGTAATGTGAACGCATAAGGGGCGCGATGTTACGAAGCCCCACCGCCCCCCGCAACCAGAACGGCGGCACCGCGCAGCTGCCCGGCGCGCAGCCGCTCGAGCGCCTCATTGGCCGCCTGCAGCGGGAAGCACTCGACGGTGGCGCGCAGGCCGAGCTCGGCGGCGCGGCGCATGAACTGCTCGCCGTCGGCGCGGGTGAGATTGGCGACCGACTCCACGCGGCGCTCGCCCCAGAGCAGCGCGTAGGGAAATGCCGGAATATCGCTCATGTGGATCCCGGCGCAAATCACCCGCCCACCGCTCCGGACCGCGGCCAGCGCGGCCGGCACGAGCTCGCCGGCCGGGGCGAACAGGATGGCCGCATCGAGCGGTGCCGGCGGCGCCTGATCGGATCCGCCGACCCAAACCGCGCCCAGCTCGCGGGCGAAATCCTGGCTCGCAGTGTCGCCGGGACGCGTGAACGCGTAGACGCTCCATCCGTCGGATCGCGCCACCTGCGCCAGCAAATGCGCCGCGGCCCCAAAGCCATACAGACCGAGCCGCGTGCCCGCGCCGGCGGCCCGGTAGGCGCGGTACCCGATCAGCCCGGCGCACAGCAGCGGGGCCAGCTCGGGCGCGGGAATGCCCTGCGGGAGCGCCAGGCAGTAGCGCGCATCGGCAATGATCTGCTCGGCGTAGCCCCCATCCACCGTGTAGCCGGTGAAGCGGGCATTGGGGCACAGATTCTCGCGCCCTTCCCGGCAGTCACGGCACACCCCGCAGGTCTGGGCCAGCCACGGCACCCCGACCCGCTGTCCCAGCGTAAACCGCCCGGCCGCCGCGCCCCGCTCGATCACGAGACCCACGACCTCGTGGCCCGGAGTGATGGGACAGCTGGCGTGGGGCAGCTCGCCGTCGAGCAGATGCAGATCGGTGCGGCACACGCCGCACGCCTCGACCGCAATGCGCACCTGCTGCGCGCCGAGCGCCGGCGGGCTTTGCTCCTCCAGGCGCAGCGGCGTGCCCTTGGCGTGCAGCCGCATCGCCTTCATGGCGCGGCGGCCTGCGGCTGCCCACTGTCCTGCGGCGCAGGCGGTCCGACCACGCCGCAGGTGATGATCATCTTCATCGCCGCATCCACGGTCATGTTGAGCTCGACCAGCTGCCGGCGCGGCACGATCACCAGAACGCCCGCCGTCGCATTGAGCGCGGCGGAGATGTACACGGCGGCATGCGGCTCCCCGGTGCGGGCCGACACTTCCGGCACGTCCTCGGCGGTGAGAAACCCGATGCTCCAGATGCCGGGCCGGGGATATTCCAGCATCACCACCGTGCGAAAGGCGCTCGACTGCGAGAAGACGCTCTCGGCGAAACTCTTCACCCCGCCATACACCGCGCCCACGATCGGGATGTGATGCAGCAGCTCTTCCCCGTACACCACCAGGCGGCGGCCGATCAGGTTCGAGGCCAGCGCTCCGGTGAACAGCAGCAGCAGCAGCGCGAACAGCAGGCCCAGCCCCGCCTGGATCAGCGGATCGAGCGTCTGGACCGCGTGGCCCGCCGGCGACGGCAGCAGCAGCACCAGCCGGTCCAGCGCATGAATCAGGAACATCAGCACCCACACGGTGACGCCGACCGGCAGCCAGAACAGCACGCCGGCGAGCAGCAATCGCCGCAGGGTCGAGCGCTTGGGCTTCGGGCCGGTCGGCGGCAGGGCAGTCACCGGTACGCTCACGCGGTTATGACCTCGAGCGGCGCTTCGCCACCGGTTTGGGCGCGGCGCGCGCCTTGGGCCGGCTCGCCGGGGCGCGGGCGGCGGGTCGGGCGGGCTTGCCGACGGCCTCGCCGCTCGGCGCGGCGGGTTTGGCGGCCGGAGCGCTCTCGGCCGCCGGGGCCGCCTTGGCCGCCGGGGCGGCGGCGTCCGGCGCGGCCGGACTGTCCGGGCCGCGCGCGTCGCGCTCGGTACCCACCAGGTTGCGCTTGCTCTCCTGCGCGGACTTGAAATCAGTCTCGTACCAGCCGCTGCCCTTCAAGCGGAATACCGGGGCCGATACCAGCTTGCGCAGGGTCATGCGGCCACACGACGGGCATTTCTTCAGCGGCGCGTCGGTGATCTTCTGCATCACTTCGACGTAGTGCTTACAGCTCTGGCATTCGTATTCGTAGAACGGCATGTTCTGAACGTCGACGTAGTTGAATAGACCTGCAGCCGATTATACGCACCGGACCTCACGCCTTGGCGAAGTACAGCTGGCCGGCCCGTGCGCTGACCGCGATGCGGTCTCCCGGCACGAACTGGCCCTGCAAGATGCGCTGCGCCAAGGGGTTCTCGATTTGCTGCTGCACGGTGCGCTTCAGCGGCCGAGCGCCGTAGACCGGATCGAAGCCCGCTTCCCCGAGGCGATCGCGCGCGGCATCGTCCAGGGTCAGCTCCATGTTGCGCTCCAGCAGGCGCTTGCGCAGATAGAGCAGCTGGATGTCCACGATGGCGCGGATCTGCGCCGCGCCGAGCGGATGGAACACCACGATGTCGTCGATCCGGTTGATGAATTCGGGCCGGAAGCTCTGCTGCACGATCTCCATGACCGCGCTTTTCATGCGCGTGTAGTTGCCCTCGCCGGCGTACTCCTGGATGACCTGCGAGCCGAGGTTGGAGGTCATGATGATCACCGTGTTGCGAAAGTCCACGGTGCGGCCCTGGCCGTCCGTGAGCCGCCCGTCGTCGAGGACCTGCAGCAGCACGTTGAACACGTCCGGGTGCGCCTTCTCGACCTCATCCAGGAGAATGACCGCGTACGGCCGCCGGCGGACGGCCTCGGTGAGATAGCCCCCCTCCTCGTAGCCGACATAGCCCGGCGGCGCGCCGATCAGGCGCGCCACGGAATGCTTTTCCATGAACTCGGACATGTCGATGCGCACCATGGCCTCTTCGGTGTCGAACAGGAACTCCGCGAGCGCCTTGCACAACTCGGTCTTGCCCACACCCGTCGGGCCGAGGAACAGGAACGAGCCGGTCGGACGGCGCGGATCGGCGAGCCCGGCGCGCGAGCGGCGGATCGCGTCCGCGACGATGCGCAGCGCCTCCTCCTGCCCGACCACGCGCTTGCCGAGCGCCTCCTCCATGCGCAGCAGCTTGTCGCGCTCGCCCTCGAGCATTTTCGAGACCGGTATGCCGGTCCACTTGGAAACGACTTCGGCGATCTCCTCCTCGGTGACCTTGTTGCGCACCAGGCGCGGCGCGCTGTCCTCGCTCGCCTCGGCGCTCGCGAGGCGCTTCTCGAGTTCCGGGATCCGCCCGTACTGCAGCTCCGCCATGTGGCCGAGATCCCCCGCGCGGCGCGCCGCCTCGAGCTCCAGGCGCGCCCGGTCGAGCGCCTCGCGGAACTGCGCCGCGCCCTGCAGCGCCGCCTTCTCCGACTTCCACACTTCCTCGAGGTCGGCGTACTCGCGCTCCAGGCCGTGCAGAGTCTCCTGCAGCGCCGCGAGGCGCTTGCGCGAGGCCTCGTCGTGCTCTTTATTGAGCGCCTCCTGCTCGATCTTCAGTTGGATGATGCGCCGCTCGAGCCGGTCCAGCGCCTCGGGCTTGGAGTCGATCTCCATGCGGATGCGCGCGGCCGCCTCGTCGATCAGGTCGATGGCCTTGTCCGGCAGCTGCCGGTCGGCGATGTAACGATGCGAGAGGGTCGCGGCGGCGACGATCGCCGGATCGGTGATGTCGACGCCGTGGTGCACCTCGTAGCGCTCCTGCAGACCGCGCAGGATCGCGATCGTATCCTCCACCGAGGGCTCATCGACCAGCACCTTCTGGAAGCGCCGCTCGAGCGCCGCATCCTTCTCGATGTACTTGCGATACTCATCGAGCGTGGTAGCCCCGACGCAGTGCAGCTCACCGCGGGCCAGAGCGGGTTTCAACATGTTGCCGGCGTCCATGGCGCCCTCGGCCTTGCCTGCGCCGACCATGGTGTGCAGCTCGTCGATGAACAGGATCACCTGGCCTTCCTGCTTGGCCAGATCGCCGAGCACGGCTTTGAGCCGCTCCTCGAATTCACCGCGGAACTTGGCCCCGGCGATCAGCGTGCCCATGTCGAGGGCCAGAATGCGCTTCTTCTTCAGCCCCTCGGGCACCTCGCCGTTGACGATGCGCAGCGCCAGCCCCTCGACGATGGCGGTCTTGCCGACCCCGGGCTCCCCGATCAGCACCGGATTGTTCTTGGTGCGCCGCTGCAGCACCTGGATGGTGCGGCGGATCTCCTCGTCGCGGCCGATCACCGGATCGAGCTTACCCGCGGCGGCCCGCGCCGTCAGGTCGACGGTGTATTTCTCGAGCGCCTGGCGGCTCTCCTCGGCATTGGGGTCGGCGACCGTCTCGCCGCCGCGCACCTCGTCGATGGCCTTCTGCAGCGCCCCGCGCACCAGCCCGGACTCCTGGAACAGCTTGGCGAGGTTGCGATCCTCGAACGCCGCGAGCACGAACATCTCGCTCGAGATGAACTGGTCGCCGCGCTGCTGAGCCAGCTTGTCGGTGACGTTGAATATCCGGTTCAGATCGTTGGAGACATGCACCTCTG
Source organism: Gammaproteobacteria bacterium (assembly GCA_027366635.1). Taxonomy (GTDB): domain Bacteria; phylum Pseudomonadota; class Gammaproteobacteria; order Steroidobacterales; family Steroidobacteraceae; genus 13-2-20CM-66-19. The sequence continues at coordinate 17,292 of DAHXNE010000045.1, forward strand.
CGGCGGTCCCCTCGACCTTGGGCAGCCGCTCGAGCAGCCCCAACAGCCCGGACCGCAGGGTATTGAGATCGGCACCGGTCTTCACCAGCAGGGGGCGCACGCTGCCGCCCGCGCTGTCGATGAGCGCCAGCAGCACGTGTGCCGGCTCGATGAACTGATGGTCGCGTCCCACGGCGAGCGACTGCGCGTCGGCGAGCGCCTGCTGGAACCGGCTGGTCAATTTATCCTGTCTCATGGGCAAATCACTCTGCGCTGTACCTCGCCACGGTCACCGCTCCTTACTCTGGACATTCCTGCCGCCCCGGCCGACCTGCCGGGCGCTCGCCGCTGGCGCAGCGAGCCCATGTCTCAGGGGTACCGGGGAAGCGGGCCTCCGTCCGCAATGGGGGCGGCCGGACGGCCGTTCAAGTCCGCCAGATCAGCGCGGCCATCCGCCCGCAGCGCCCATCGCGCCGGTATGAGAAGAACCGTTGAGGATCGGCATAGGTACACCATCGGCCGCCGTACAAGCTCGTGACCCCGAGCGCCCGCAGGCGCCGGCGCGCCAGTGCGTACAAGTCGCATTGCCAGCGCCCGCGCGCATTGGCGGTGAACGCGGCCGCGGCGCCCGGGTCGGTCCGCGTAAAGGCCACGCGCACCTCCTCGCCGACCTCGAAGTGCTCCGGCCCGATGGCCGGTCCCAGCCAGGCGAGCACCTGCGCCGCGGGCACGCCCAGGGCGCGCAGCGCCGATTCCAACACGCCGCCGGCCAGCCCCCGCCAACCGGCGTGCGCCGCCGCGACTGCCGAACCGTCGCGCGCGGCCAACAGCACCGGCAGACAGTCCGCCACCTGGATCACGCACACCCGAGCGGGCTCGCGAGCGACAGCGGCATCGGCCACCGCCGGCACGTGCATCCGGGCCGCGAGCGTGATCGTCTCGGTGCCGTGCACCTGATCGAGCCAGCCGGGCTCGCACGGCAGTCCGAGGCGTGCGCGCAAGCGCGCGCGATTTTCCGCCACCGCAGCCGGCTCATCGCCAACATGCAGCGCGCAGTTCAGTGCGTCGTACGGCGGCCGGCTCACGCCGCCGGCGCGCAGCGTACAGGCCGCGCGCACGCCGGGCGGTGCGGGCCAGTCGGGCTCGATCACCTCAATCGCGGCGGTCACGGGCGTCTTCCTCGAGCGTCGCGAGCAATCCGGCCATGTCCGGCGGCAGGGGGGACTCGCACACCAGCGGCCGGCCGGTGAGCGGGTGCGCCAGCGCAAGCCGCGAGGCATGCAGCGCCTGACGCGCAAATGTGCGCAGCGCTTCGGCGAGCGGCGCGCCGCATCCGGCCGCGATCCGCCGGCGCCCCGCATAGACCGGATCGCCCACCAGGGGATAGCCGATATGGGCCAAATGCACCCGGATCTGGTGCGTGCGGCCGGTCTCGAGTTGCACCTGCACCAGAGCATGCGCGCGGAAGCGCTGAACGATGCGGTAATGCGTCACCGCCGAGCGGCCATCCCCACGCACGGCCATCCGTGTGCGCTGCGAGCGGTGGCGGCCGATCGGCTCATCGATGGTGCCGCCGCCGATCGGGACACCGGTGCAGACCGCCAGGTAGGATCGCTCGATCTGGCGGGCCGCGAGCGCCTCGACCAGGCGGGTGTGCGCTTCGATCGTGCGCGCCACCGCGAGCAGTCCGCTGGTGTCTTTGTCCAGCCGATGCACCAGGCCCGCCCGGGGAACGTGAGCCAGCGCCGGATCGAGCCCGAGCAGCGCGTTCTGCAGCGTATGCCGGGGATTCCCCGCGCCCGGATGCACCACCCAGCCGGCGGGCTTGTCGATGACGAGCAGCTCGCGGTCCTGATACACGACGTTCAGCGGCCGGGCCTCGGGCTCGATCCGCGTCTGCGCGGCCCAGTGCGCCCGCACACTGACGTGCTCGCCGCCGACTACTTTGTCCTTGGCGCGCAATCGCTGACCGTCGACCTCGACCGCGCCGGCGTCGATCCAGCCCTGCAGCCGGGCGCGCGAATATTGCGGCAGCGCCCGCGCGAGCGCCTGATCGAGGCGCAGTCCGGCCGCCTCGGCCGGCAGCGCGAGCCGATGCTCGCGGAACTCCCCGGCACGGGCCGGGTCGGAATCCGAAGCATCGGCGGCCGATTCGCTATACTGTTTCCCCATGCCATCCCATTCGAGCTCTCAGGGCCGTGCACGCGGCACCCTCGTCGCCGCGCTGTGCGTGCTGGCGCTTGCACTCACCGGTTGCGCACACCGCAAGCTGATGCTCAACAGCCCGGTCGCGGTCTATAACCAGGCCAAGAAGGACCTGGCGGACTACGACTACAACTCCGCCATCAAGCTGCTGCAGCGGCTGACCGCGGTCTTCCCCTTCACGATGCAGGCGCGCCAGGCTCAGCTCGATCTGATCTTCGCATATTACCGTGCCGGCGAGAACGAAGCGGCGATCGACGCGGCCAATACCTTCATTCAACAGCACCCCACGCAGCCGCGGTGCGACTACGCCTGGTACATGAAGGGCGTGATCGACTTCCCGAAGCGCGCCAACCCCATCGAGCGGGCCTTCGGAGCGAGCCTCTCGAAGCGTCCGCCCCTGAAGTTACGCAAGTCCTTCGACGACTTCCGCACGGTGATCGAGCGGTATCCACACAGCATCTATGCCCGTGACGCCTGGCAGAGGATGATCTACCTGCGCGACCGGCTGGCGGCGTACGACGTGTACGTCGCGCGTTACTACTACATGCGCGGCGCCTACGTGGCCGCGGCCCGGCGGGCCAAGACGGTGATCGACCGCTACCAGAGCGCTCCGGCCAGCCGCTCGGCGCTCGCCCTGATGATCCTCTCGTACCGGCGGCTCGGCTTGAAGACTCCCGCAGCACAGGCCCAGAAGGTCTACGCGGCGAACTTCAAGGGCTCGATCACCGCCGCCGCGGCGCTCAGACACCCGCATTGGTGGCGCTTCTGGTGACACAGGCGGTCCGCACGCCGCGCAATCCGCGCCGCACTGCCGCCGCCGGCTGCGGCTACCGCAACTCCCTGCGGTAGCCGTTGGTGATCGGATAGCGCCAGTCCCGGCCGAAGGCCCTGCGACTGACCCGTACCCCCGGCGGCGCCTGACGGCGCTTGTACTCGTTGCGCTGGACCAGATCGAGCACCCGGCCGACGGTGGCGCGGTCGAAGCCGCGCGCGACGATTTCCTCGACCGAGAGATCCTCCTCGATGAACGCGGCCAGGATGGGATCGAGCACCTCGTACGGCGGCAAGGCATCGGAGTCCTTCTGGTCCGCGCGCAGCTCGGCCGAGGGCGGCCGCTCGATCACCCGCTGTGGAATCACGGCGCCGAGCCCGTTGCGGTAGGCGGCCAGGCGGTAGACGAGCAGCTTGCTGCAGTCCTTGATCGGGGCGAACCCGCCCGCCATGTCGCCGTAGAGCGTCGCGTAACCGACCGCCATCTCGCTCTTGTTGCCGGTGGTCAGCAGCATCCGGCCGGTCTTGTTGGACAATCCCATCAGCAGCAGCATCCGGCAGCGCGACTGGATGTTCTCTTCGCTGGTATCCGCCGGCAATCCCGCGAATTCCCCGGCCAGCGTCGCGAGAGTCGCTTTGAACATCGCCTCGATGGACAGCACGGTGTACTTGACGCCCAGCTGGCACGCCTCTTGCGCCGCGTCGTCCAGACTCATCCGCGAGGTATAGCAGGACGGCATCATGACCGCGTGAACACGTTCCGGGCCGAGCGCGTCCACGGCAATCGCCAGCGTCAGTGCCGAGTCGATGCCACCCGACAGTCCCATGACGACGCCTGGGAAGCCGTGTTTTGTTACATAGTCGCGAACGCCAAGGACGAGCGCGCCGTACACGCTTGCCTCATCACTCAACTCCGACGCCACCGGCCCCGGGCGCGGCACCACCCGACCCTGCTCCCGAACGAAATCGACGCAATACAGCCCTTCGACGAACGGCGGCGCGCGCATGCGAATCTCGCCCGCGGCATCCATGGCGAACGAGTTCCCGTCGAACACCAGCTCATCCTGGCCGCTGACCGTGTTGACATACGCCATCGGCAGGCCGACGTCGGTGACGCGCGCGCGGGCAATCGCCTCGCGCTCGCGCTGCTTGCCGCATTCGTAGGGCGAGGCATTGATCACGACCAACAGCTCAGCGCCGGCGGCCCGTGCCCAGCGGGCCGGCTCGGGCACCCAGATGTCCTCGCAGATGAGCACGCCGACGCGGAACCCTTTGACCGTGACCACGGTCGGGCGGGTGCCGGGATGGAAATAGCGCTTCTCGTCGAACACCTTGTAGTTGGGCAACTCCGCCTTGCGGTGCACACCGACGAGGCGGCCGGCGCTGACCAGCGCGGCCGCATTGGCGATGGTGTGATCGGTGTATTCGGGGAAACCCACCACCAGATGACCGGTGGGCACCTCCCGGCAGACCTGCTGCAGCGCGCGCTCGAGCTGTACGCGCAAGCCGCGGTGAAACAACAGATCCTCGGGCGGATATCCCGACAGCGCGAGCTCCGGGAACAGGGTGAGATCCGCCCGGTGTTCGTCCCGGGCCGTGTGCGCGATCTGGACGATGCGGGTCAGATTGCCCTGCACGTCACCGACCAGCAGATCGAGCTGCGCCAGGGCGATGCGCAGCGACTCGCTCGCAAGGTCCTCGCCGTGAGTCATGGCGGGATTCCTAAATCTGTGCTGCGTTTTCCGGCCCGGCATCGGCCCGAGCGCCTGCCCCCGCAGACACCCGGACTCGAGACCACCTTGCGCGTCGAGCCGCGGCGCCCAGGCCGCCTGCCGGTCCGCGCGCGCACATCGGTGGGCGCTTCATGGCCGGATCGTATCCCGGTTCAGCGTCTGCGGGTCGCGCGCCGCGCGGACTTTCGGGCGACCGCCCGAACCGCCCGGCGCGCAGGCTTGCCCGCCCGTTTGACGACCGTCTTCGCCGCCTTCTTCGCTACCTTCTTCGCTACCTTTGCGCCGGCCGCTTTGTTCGCAGTCTTGCGCGCCGCTTTTTGCGCGCTCTTGGGCGGGGAGCGACGGGAGGTCGGCTTGCGGGCCGCCGGCGCGGGGCTCGCCACCGGCTTCGCGACCGGCTTCGCGGCCGGCCTCGGCGCGCCGCGGCGCGGGGCGAGCGGAGCGCGCTGGGCCGCGCGGGTGCGGCGCCGGCGCAGCAGATCGCTCATCGCGCTGCCGAGCTCGGCGGGCGACTTCACCGTGCGCACACCGGCGGCTTCGAATGCCGCGTATTTATCGGCCGCGGTGCCCTTGCCGCCGGCGACGATCGCCCCGGCATGACCCATGCGCTTGCCGGCCGGCGCGGTCACGCCGGCGATGTAGGCCACCACCGGCTTGCTGACGAATCGATGGATGTAGCGGGCCGCCGACTCCTCGTCGCTGCCGCCGATCTCCCCGACCAGGATGATGCCTTCGGTGCCCGGATCGCGCTCGAACAGCTCCAGCACCTCGACGAAGTTCAGTCCGCGCACCGGATCGCCGCCGATGCCGACACAGGTGCTCTGGCCCAGCCCGATACGGGTGGTCTGATAGACCGCCTCGTAGGTCAGCGTGCCGGAGCGCGACACGATCCCGACCGTGCCCTTCTTGTGGATGAAGCCCGGCATGATGCCGATCTTGCACTCCTCGGGCGTGATGACTCCGGGGCAGTTCGGCCCGACGAGCCGCGTGGGCGATCCGGCCAGGGCCGCCTTGACGCGCACCATGTCGTTGACCGGCACACCCTCGGTGATGCACACGGCAAGCTCGATGCCCGCATCGACTGCCTCCAGGATGGCGTCGGCCGCGCCCGCCGCCGGAACGTAGATCATGCTCGCGGTTGCGCCCGTGTTGCGCACCGCATCCCTGACAGTGTCGAACACCGGCAGGCCGAGATGCTTCTCCCCGCCGCGCCCCGGGGTCACGCCACCGACCAGCTGCGTGCCGTACGCCAGGGACTGTTCCGAATGAAACGTGCCCTGCTTGCCGGTGAACCCCTGGCAGATCACTTTGGTCTGTTTGTTGACTAGAATGCTCATGCGTCGATGCCTTTACGCTGGTTTCAATGCGCCGCTCAGGCGGCGCCGGCCGCTGCGAGCGCCACGACTTTGCGCGCCGCGTCGGTCAGATCGGAGGCCGGCGTGATGGTGAGACCGCTGCCGGAGAGGACCTCGCGGGCCTTCTCGGCGTTGGTGCCCTCGAGCCGCACGACCACGGGGACCTTGACGCCGACGTTCTTCACGGCGTTGACCACGCCATCGGCGATGATGTCGCAACGCACGATGCCGCCGAAGATGTTGACCAGGACTGCGCGCACCTTCGGGTTGGACAGAACGAGCTGGAAGGCGTGGGTGACGCGCTCGCTGGTCGCCCCCCCGCCGACATCGAGAAAGTTCGCCGGCTGTCCGCCGTGCAGCTTGATCAGATCCATGGTGGCCATCGCGAGTCCGGCGCCGTTGACCATGCAGGCGATGTCGCCGTCGAGCGAGACGTAATTGAGCTCGTGCTCGCTGGCGCGCCGCTCCATCGGATCTTCCTGACTGGGGTCGCGCAGCGCCGCGAGGTCCGGATGGCGGAACACGGCGTTGGCGTCGATGTTGAACTTCGCGTCGAGCGCGAGCAACGCCCCGGAGCGGGTCACGATCAGCGGGTTGATCTCGAGCAGGCTCGCATCCTGCTCCTGGTAAAGCCGGTAGAGCGCGAGCGCGATGTGCTGGAACTGTTTGATCTGCTCGCCCGAGAGGCCGAGCCCGAAGGCGAGCTGGCGCGCCTGGAAGGGCTGCAAGCCCACTGCCGGATGCACGCGGGTGGTCAGGATCTGCTCGGGGGTCTGCTCGGCGACTTCCTCGATCTCCATGCCGCCGGCGCTCGAGGCGATCAACGCGATGCGGCCCTTCTCACGATTGAGCGTCAGGGACAGATAGATCTCCCGGGCGATCTCGGAGCCGCACTCGACGTACACCTTCTCGACGGGCAGTCCCTCGGGGCCGGTCTGCCGGGTGGCGAGCCGGGTGCCGAGCATGGCGGCCGCCGCGCTGCGCACCGCCTCGAGGTCGCGCGCCAGCTTCACGCCGCCGGCCTTGCCGCGACCGCCCGCGTGCACCTGCGCCTTGACGACCCATACCGATCCGCCGAGCGCCTCGGCCGCCGCGACCGCCTCCTCGGGGGTGCTGGCCGGCCGGCCGGCGGGCACGGGAATGCCGTATTTCCTGAATAGCTCTTTGGCTTGATATTCGTGCAGGTTCATCGTTGCGCTCTTGAAGTTCTGGCCGAGGGCGTAAGGCGGTGGATTCTCCCCAAAAAACCCGGCTCCCGCCAATAAATCACGCTTAATGACCCGCAGGCTGCGACGCTCATCGCGTCGTTGGGCGACCCGTCGGTGCTAGAGTCCGCGCCGGTCTGTCACCTCCTGCCCACGCATGCCGGCCAGCACCGCCATCGCCCCATCCGCTTCAGCCGACCTGGCCCGCCGCATCGGCGGCTGGCTCAGCCTCTATCGGCTGTTGGTGCCGGTGGCCCTGATCGGCACGCGGGTGCTCGCCCGCACCGCGTTCATATCGGTGCCGCATCCGGTTCTGTTCATCGGTGCCTGCGCCGGCTACTTCGCCGCCGCGCTCACCCTGGTCGCTCTGCAAGGCGTGCGCGGCGCGCAGCCGCTGATCCAGCCGCTGCCCAACTCGGTGCTCGACTCGACGGCCATCGGGCTCATTCTCTATGCGAGCGGTGGGGTCGCGAGCGGGTTGGGGATTCTGCTCGCCCTGCCGGTGCTCGCCCTCACGCTGCTCGCCCAGCGCCGCGACGGGCTGCTCATCGCCGCCGGCGCGACCGCCGCGGTGCTCGTGCCGCAGGCGCTCATCAGTGTGCATTCGGCGCATCCGGCCGGTTTTGCCACGGCCGGAATGCTCGGCGTGGTGCTGTTCGCCATCGCGGTGTCGGTCTGGCCGCTCACCGATCGTCTGCGCTCGAGCGAGGCGACGCTGCGGCGCCAGGAGGTCGACCTGGCCAATCTCGCCCAGCTGTCCGAGTACATCGTGCGCCATCTGCGCGAGAGCATTCTCGTGATCGACCCGGAGAATCGGATCCGCCTGATCAACGAGTCGGCGGTGCGGCTGCTTGGCGAGGGCGCGCGCGTGCAGACGCCGCTCGCGCAAGTCTCCGGGCCGCTGCTGGAGCTGCTCGGGCGCTGGCGCCAGAGCACCGACACCACCGGCCTGTACCCGCTGCAGGATCCGACCTTCATCGGCCCTGACGGTGCGCGCGAGATTCGCGCCCACTTCGCCGCCCTGGGCGAGCACAGCCCCGCGGCCGTGCTGATGTTCCTCGAGGACACGAGCACCCTCGCCGAACAGGTGCAGCAATCCAAGCTCGCCGCCCTGGGACGCCTCTCGGCGAGCATCGCGCACGAGATCCGCAACCCGGTCGGGGCCATGAGCCACGCCGGACAGCTGCTCGGGGAATCGGCGCACCTCGGCGTCGAGGACAAGCGCCTCACGGAGATCATCCGCACCCATGCCGAGCGCGTCAGCCACATCATCGACAGTGTGCTGCGTCTCTCGCGCCGCGAGGCGGCGCGCGCCGAGCAGCTGTCGCTGGCGGACTGGGTCGAGGCGTTCCGGGAAGAATTCTGCGAGACGATGGAGCTGCCGCCCGAGCGGCTGTCGCTGACGCGTCCCGAGGAGGCGCTCGAGGTCCGCTTCGACCCGGCGCAGCTGCGCCAGATCGTCTGGAACCTGTGCGAGAACGGCCTGCGCCATGCCGTGGGACCTACGGCGGGCGTGATCGAGATCCGGTGCGGGCGCCGCCGGGCGAGCGGACGCCCCCATCTGGAGGTTGCGGACCGCGGTCCCGGGGTGCCTCACGAGCAGGTTGAGCGTATCTTCGAGCCCTTCTTCAGCTCCGGCCGCGGTACGGGCCTGGGCCTGTTCCTGGCTCGCGAGCTGGCACAGGCCAATGGCGCGACCCTTCTTTATGAGCCGCGTCACGGCGGCGGGAGCGTATTTCGGTTGGTATTCGCGGACCCGAACCGGTGGACAGGGGAGATTGAGACTTGAGCGCGAGCGAGAGCGCCATGCGGGGCGAAGTCGGCCGACCCGCGGTGCTGATCGTCGATGACGAGCCGGATCTGCTGGAGCTGCTCAGCCTGACGCTGCGGCGCATGAACCTGCGGACGCGGACGGCCCACGACATCGGCACGGCGCAACGCCTCATCCGCGGCGAGCCTTTCGAGTTGTGCCTCACCGACATGCGCCTGCCGGACGGCGACGGGCTGGACCTGGTGGCCTGGATCCAGCAGAACCGCGCCGATCTGCCGGTGGCCGTCATCACTGCGCACGGCAGCGTGGAGGCGGCCGTGCGCGCCCTGAAGCTCGGCGCCTTCGATTTCGTGTCCAAGCCGCTCGACCTCGGGATCCTGCGCAAGCTGATCGACAATGCGATCCGCCTCGGCGCCGGCCCGCCGCCGGCACCGGTCCCGGACTCCGGCCGGCCCCGGCTCATCGGCCACTCCGCCCCGATGGGGCAGCTGCGCGAGCTGATCGCGCGCGTCGCGCGCAGTGAAGCGCCCGTGCACATCAGCGGCGAATCCGGCACCGGCAAGGAGCTGGTCGCGCGCCTGATCCACGAGTCCGGCGCGCGCCGCGACCGCGAGTTCGTCGCCGTCAACTGCGGGGCCATTCCCACCGAGCTGATGGAAAGCGAGTTCTTCGGTCATCGGCGTGGCAGCTTCACCGGCGCGGTGGCCGACAAGAAGGGCCTGGTCCAGGCCGCCGAGGGCGGCACGCTGTTTCTCGACGAGGTCGCCGATCTGCCGCTGCACATGCAGGTCAAGCTGCTGCGGGTGGTGCAGGAGAAGACCGTGCGGCCGGTCGGCGAGTCGAGCGAGGAGAAGGTGGACGTGCGCATCCTCTCGGCCACGCACAAGAGTCTCACCGAGCTGGTGGCGCTCGGCCAGTTCCGTGAGGACCTGTTCTATCGCATCAACGTCATAGAGCTGCACGTCCCGTCGCTACGCGAGCGGCCGGAAGACATCCCGGACATCGCGCAGGCCGTCCTCGCGCGTCTCGGCCGGCGCGTCAATGGCCCCACGCCGCGCATCGCGGAAGATGCACTGGAGATGCTGGCGGGCTACGCGTTCCCGGGCAATGTCCGGGAGTTGGAAAACGTGTTGGAGCGGGCGCTGACGCTGTGCTTCGGCGGCCTGATCAGCGCCGAGCACATCAAACTGCGCACCGGCGTGCGGCCGCAGCCGCCCGCGGCAACGCCCCTGCAGCACGCCGCCCCCGGAGCGCTCGGCGATCACCTGGAGGGCATCGAGCGCGGCGCCATCCTGCAGGCGCTCGCGAAAACCCGCTACAACAAGACCGCCGCGGCCAAGCTCCTCGGCATGAGCTTCCGCGCGCTGCGCTACCGAATCAAGAAGCTGGGAATCGAGTAGCCCCCCGCCCGTGCCA
>DAHXNE010000046.1 GCA_027366635.1 Gammaproteobacteria bacterium
TAGCCCACGGCGATACGCGGATCGTAGGCGAGCGCCAGCAACGCGGCCTTGCCATCGCGGGAATGCCCCATCACGCCGATCCGATGCGGATCGACCGCAGGATCCGTATCGAGGTAGTCGACCGTGCGGTCGATGGCCCACGCCCAGGCGCGCAACACGCCCCAGGTATCCATCGCGCGCGGCTTGCCTCGGTTGGTCAGGCCGATGATGCCCTTGACCAGGCCCGCGCCGTTATCCGGCTGCACAGCATCGTAATCGATCGAGGCGAATCCCCAGCCACGCTTGAGCAGCTGCTCGGCCGCCGGCTCGGTAGGCGGACCGACGGCAATGCACATGGTCGTGCCCGGGAAATGCAGGTAGGGGCCGTGATGTCCATTCATGCCGGGAAAGAACGGATGAATGGAGATGTCGCCGATGATCACCGGCACCCGTCTGCCGCGCGCCGCCGCGGGCGTCGCGAGCGTAACCGGGATGTCGACCGTGATGGCCGGATCCCGCGAGTTGTCCACCCGGCCGATCAGGTGCTTGACGATCGCGGGCACCCCGTAGACCTTCTCTTCACGGACACTCACGACTCTCCAGGTGACCTTCGGCACATCGTCGGGCTTCTTGCCGTAGACATACTCGGCGAACAGCGCCCTGATCTGGGCGCGCCGTTCACGCCACTGCGCCAAGGTCGTCACCTTGGCGCCGCTGCTCAAGGTCATCAGCGGCGGGAGCTTCGGATAGGGGTTCGCCTTGGCTTCCTCATAGTTGGCGAAATTCGGACGATTCGGATAAATCGCGTTCTTCCCCGGGCGCAAGCCGGTGATGCCGAGTATCCGCATCTCACGCTGTCGCTCCGCCTTCGAGGCCTGCAGTATCGCCGGCGACATTCCGAAGGTGAACACTTTCTGGTGCGGTCGCGGCGCGGCGAGCGCCGCGGTCGCGATCATTGCACCGGCCAGGAGCGTCGTCCCCACCAGCACGGGCTTGCGCTTGCGCCCGCCACCCTCTTGATCACGCCTCGTCATCTTGGAATCTCCTCGAATGAGTGCCGTCGAGATACCGTTCTCCGACATGAAATCCACGCACCGTAGGTGCCGCAGGTTAAGGCTGCCCCGAAGACGATGCGCCGGTCACGTCCCCCGCCATTGGGCGTGACTCAACCCTCCGCATCGCAGTCCCAATGCCGCGACCAGGCTCTTGCACCATTGCTTCGCGCCAGATCCGGAGCGACATCGGCGGTCCAGGCAGCTGAACTCCCTCCCGCCGATCCGCCCGTGCCGAGCGCCATCGGGGCACAACCCCTGGTGTCGCCGCGCTCCGCGCCCGCGCCCAGACATCGCCGCCCGGCGTCTCGAGCCGGGCCTCCGCAGAACCACTGCCCCATGCCGCGGCCGTACATTCGGCGCGGCCGCATACGGTGCCGCCGCCCTGGTTCGGATCAGGCACGCCGCTGAAACACGAGCGCCGCAGCGCCGCGCAGACGAGCAAAATCGCCGTCGGGAATCGGCACAACGGTCGGCGGAGTGCCGGCAATGGTGATGCGCCTGACGGCCTGGTCGATCGCGGGCCGATAGCGGTGCCAGGCGGAGGTCACCTCGCCGGCGATGTAGACGATCGCGGGCGACAACGCCGCCACGATGAGCCGCAAGCCAACGCCGATCTCGCGGGCCTGACGGGCCAGCGCCGCGCCGGCATGTGTATCGCCCTCCTCCGCCAGACTCAGCAGCTCCGAGAAGGTGACGGCGCGACGTTGCGGCTGCAGCTCCTTGAAGTAGCGCAGCGCCGCACGGCACGACGCGAATACCTCCCAGCAGCCCCGCTGTCCGCAGGCGCATAGCGGTCCGGCCGGATCGATGGAGATATGCCCCAACTCGCCGGCCATGCCGTCGTGACCCGTGATGATGCTGCCATTGGCGAAAATAGCGGCGCCGATCCCCTCGGAAGCGGTGATGAGAACGGCGTCGGCATTGCCCTCGACGTGATGAAACGTCAGCTGCGCGAGCAGGCAGGCGATCGCGGCGTTGGCGACGTGCACCGGCAGCTTCATTTGCTTCTCGATCGCGCTCTTGAGGTCGAAGTCGCGCCAATGCAGGTTCGGTGCGAAAATCAGCTTGTCGGTGTGCGGATCCACGCGCCCCGGCAAACTGACGCCGATGCCCTCGACGGACATGCCCTTCAGTTCGCCCTTCGTGCGCGCCAAGGCCTTCAGGATCGAATCGGTCGAGGCATCGGCATCCCGGCTCAGAGCCGCCATGGAGCGGGACATCAGCTTGCCATTGAGATCCACCACGGCAATCGTTGCCTGGCGTGGATGGATATCCACGGCCAGCGCCACCCGCCGCTCGTTGAGCCCGATGAGTGTCGGCCGCCGCCCCCGCTGCGAGACGGCCGGGCGGCCTTCGCGCACCCACTGCTCCGCCAGAAGCTGCTCGATGATCTGCGAGACCGTACTGCGCTGCAGCCCCGACTGGCGAGCAAGCTCGGCGCGCGAAATCGGCTGCCGTGTCCGGATCAGCTCCAGCACGATGTCGCGGTTGATGCGCCGCGCGGTGCCGCTCGAGGCGAGCTCGACATCCGACAGATCGACGCGGCGTATCTGCCGTGTGCGCTGCCGCTTTTTCATTGACGTTATTCCCTCGCTGCCCAACGACAGCGAAGCGAGTGTAGCACCCTGATCTGTATGCGGCGGCGCACCGCCTGGCGCGATCGAGTTCCTTGCGAAGGAACTCTCGGCCACGATCGACTCGGTCACGACGCTCCGTCTCGCGTCGCCTAATATCCATGATGCCCCGGCCCACTATCGCGAAACCGGATTTCGGTTCGGGCCGTTCGAGGCAGTCAGCGGGATCCAGTTGACGGTCACCACCGGGCTGTAGCCGCTGCGCTGGCCGCTGTTGCTGTCGAGAACGTGGAATCTCACCCGCAGTGGATCCTGGATGTCGGTGGTCAGGAATCCGGGTCCTCCGGGGTTGGCGATGCCCTGCTCCGAGACTCCCGTGGCGTTGAAGTACGCGTTGGTCACTCGCCCCGCGCGGCATGCCCGCGGCACCACGGTCGAGCCCTGGTAGCTCAGCGGACTGGACGGGTCCGCCGAGGGCAGCCAGCGCCGGTCGCCGACGGGAATCGAATAGGTGTGCGCCGGCATCGGCACGGTGAGGACGTACGAGTCGCCGTGACGGCAGACGATATCGACCGAGATGCGCGCGCCGCGGACCAGTGACACCGTGGCCGCCGGATGCAGCCCGCCCATCATCAACTCATAACCGGCCTTCAGCGTATCACCGGAATGGATCCGCACAGCGCGCCGTCCCGGCGCGCTTGCAGATGGACGCTGGCGCGCACTGCCCGACCCGTCCACCCGGAGATGCTTCAGTGATGCCACCACGGTTCCGCCCGTGTTCCAGTTGTCCGGAAAGCGCGGATCGCCGCTCCCCCACCAATCCGTCCATCGCTTGTAGTCGAGGGTGGGGAAGTAATAGGCATAACCCCCGATACCCTCGACGATCTTACCCTTGGCGAATTGTCCCATGACAATCGGATATCCGTAGTTCACGGTGTCCGCGGGGTTCGGGTAGACATGCACGTGCGTATTCACGCCGGACTTTCCCAGCATGAACTTCTCGACGAATGCCTTGATCACCGGCACCTCGGCCGCACGGACCGCGCAGTGCGCATGGTCGCCATCGAGATAAAAACCGAACCGATCGCCGATGCCCAACGTGTCGTACACTCGCTGCGTCGCCCGGGAAGCAACGTAGTTCGACCCATTCGAGAGCCAGTAGAACTCGGTGTTTCCCGTCTCCAGCAGAGCCCTGGGCGCCACCAGATCCATCAACTCGTCCTGATCGACCGGCAGCTTGTAGACGTTGGCGCCGGCGAATTGCTTCATTTGCCCGGCCCACCAGTTGTAATTCGTGTCGTTGATGTCCTCCACGGAGTTCTGGGCCTCGATCTGATGGGAGACGCGCCAGGAGGTCGCGCCGCCCCCGCCGCTCTCCTGCGCGATCGTCAGCGCAATCCGCTCGTTGAACGCCCCGGCAAACAGCGCCATCTTTCCGGCAAAGGAGCAGCCGGTTACTCCCAGGCGCCGCATCGCCACCGGCAGCGGATGAACCCGCTGGTGCACCGCGATGTCGATGCCGTCGATCAAGCGGTCGAACCCCCAGGTCCAGGCGGCATATATTCCGGAATTGCTGGTCCCCTTGCAGGCTCCGGCGCACAGCTGTGGATAAAGCCGATAGAAGGGATCCTGCGTGTTGTTGCACAGCCCCGAAGCGCAGTATTGGGCCACCTGAGTGCTGACGTAGTCGATGGTGGCAATCGGAAGGTTCGTGAAGATGCGCGGCGGGAGACTCCCGTAGTTCGGCGACTTCGGCGGCGGAAAGCTCATCGTCTTGCCACGGAAATACATGGAGGCGATCGTCATCGGGATCAAAGCGGGGAACGGACCCTTGCCCATATGGCGCGGTATGTACACGCTCGAGGTCAATGTGACCGTCTTCCCCTGCCGCTCGACGTGCACAGTCAGAGTGCCGCTGTCTCCCGGCGCCGCCGGCGGCACGTACTGCGCCGTAATTGTGCAGCGCGAACAGCTCGGCACCGGGCCGATTTCGTACTTCTCGATCGCCGCCATGATCTGGTCGCGGTGCCATTCCCAACTCGAGAATGACTTGTCGATCGCTCCGCCGAAGAACTGGAACGGATCCGGCAACGGCCGAATGATCGGCAGCCGGGCGAATGACGGGAAGCGCGGCCGCGGCAAACGCTCGCCGGTATTCTGCAGCGAATAGACCCGGGGAATGCCGGCGGCGACTCTGCTTGCATCCTGCCGCGTGGCGGCCGGCGGCGGCGCAACCACCCGCTGGTCCGGCGCCGATGCCGAGGCTGTCGCGATCGGCAGCAGCGCGAGGACCGTCAACGACAGCACGACTTTGGCGGGCGCACGGCCGCCACGGCCAAGCCCGGTCACAAACATCCTCCATCGTGCGCGGACCGGGCATGGTACGGTCCGGTCGGTGGCGAAACCGCGCCCGGCACGCCCCGCGATGTTGACACAACTCCACGAGTTGGAGTTATCCGAACGACCGATGTTGGGCTGGTGAACACTGACGCGGCGCCCGGACCTATTAATGCGGAACAAAAACTATATGAGCGAAGCCCTGCTTGTCAAGCGAACAGGCAGGGCGACAGCGCAGTGATTGCAGCGCCAATCGGCCGTCGCGGGCGCAGATAGCGCGGGAGCCCGGACGGTCACCGACTCTTGAGCGAAGCCGAGGTCACGGCGGCCCGCGTGAAGGGCAGCGCGGCATCGAGCGCAAACAGCGGACCGGAGTTCAGCAGCCCCGGATACATCGCCCTGGCGATGCCCGGGCCGTGAACGGCGCGCAGCAGCGGCCGCGAACCGCTCGGTGCGACCGTGCCAGGTCATTTTCCGCCTTGGCGGCCTCCCCGCGGATGAGAACGTCGGCGCTTCGGCTTGTGCCGCTCGACGAGAGGCATCTGCCGTCTCATGAAGGCGGCGTGCATCTTCAGCGCCGCCCCACGATGAACCGCGAACCGGCCAAAAGGCCCGCGCAGGCTGCACAGCCCGCAAGGATCGATACACCTCGAGCGCCGTCAGGAACGGGGCGAAGACGTGTCAGGGCAGGACTTTGAGTTAATTCTACTGCAGAGGCTGCGTTCGAGTCCGAGGAACTCGACATTCAAGGCTTGTCGGACGCCTGTCCTGGTCCGTCGACCCAGCCGAGCCGGGCGGCGCGAACCGTGAGAATCCCCTGCACGGCTCGGCCGTACCGGGGACAGCCGACCATGCGGGTTGGCGCCGGCCGGAAATGACGGCGTAACCAGATGTTTTTACAGAAAATTCAGAACTGGCGGAGCGGACGGGACTCGAACCCGCGACCCCCGGCGTGACAGGCCGGTATTCTAACCAGCTGAACTACCGCTCCACCGGAAGGGGCGCGCATCCTATCGGACACCCTGACCGATGTCCACCCGGGAGGCTGCGAACCGCCTCGGTAAACCCCCGGGCCCGATCTTGCCCCGCGTTGAACCAGGTAGGCCGACTGCGGGTCTGATCCGTTGAAGCCCAAGGGGGAGCCCTTCCGCTATAGTGCGCGCATGAAAAAAGCCCTCGCCACTGTGGCGGCCCTCGCAGCCCTCGGATGCGGTGGGCTCGTCACAGCTGCCCTAACCCCCGCTCACGCCGCCCTCGGCCAGCCTGTCGCCTCCGTGGCGGCCGACCAGGCGCGCATGAAGGCGCAGTTGCGCGAAGTTGCCGGCGTCGGCTATTCGGTCGACCAGATCACGACGCCCGCCGGCACGGTGATCAAGGAATTCATTTCCCCGGCCGGCATCGTGTTCGCCGTCAGCTGGTTCGGCCCGACCCTGCCGGACCTCGCTCAGCTCCTCGGTTCCGCCTATTTCCAGACGCTGACCGCGGCGGAAAAGACGCACAGCTTCGGCCACGATCACGTGCAGCTGCACACCCCCCATCTGGTGGTGCACGCCGGCGGACACATGCGCCAGTTTTACGGACTCGCGTACGTGCCCTCCCTAGTGCCGATCAATGTCTCCATTTCGGACCTTCACTGACCCTCAGCGAGGCTCCCCCGTGCGCAAGGTCCTTCTCGCCGCTCTTTTGCCCATCGTACTGTCGATCGCCGGATGCGGCGGCGGCGGTGGCGGCCTCTCGAGCACAGGCGGCTCGAGCCCTCCGAGCGGCCAGACCACCACCGCCTCGGGAGCGAATGTCGTCACGATGACGGTCGACCGAGGGCCGGTCAACGGCTCGCCCGCCGTGGACACCCCATACATCACGGTGACCGTGTGCGTGCCCGGCAGCACGACGCAGTGCCAGACATTCAACGACATCGAGGTCGATACCGGTTCGTACGGTTTCCGCATTCTTGCGGACGCCACCGATACCTCCGGCAACACTTTCGATTTGCCGCTTCCGGCGGAGAATGACACCAACGGGGCCCCCTACGCCGAATGCACGCAGTTCGTCGACGGCTTCAGCTGGGGCCCGCTCGCAACGGCCGACGTGGAAGTCGGCGGCGAGACCGCCAGCAGCGTTCCCGTGCAGGTGATCGGCGATCCGACCGTCAGCGGCGAGACCAGCTTTCCCGCGATTCCCGCCGCCTGCAGCGGTGTCGGCACCTCGGAGGACACTGTGGCCACATTCGGCGCGAACGGCATCCTCGGCCTCGGTCCGTTCGCGCAGGACTGCGGCTCGGGCTGCGCTGCAACGGCCAACAACGAATTCTACTACGTCTGTCCGGCCGGCGGCTGCCAGCCGAGCGCGCTCGCGCTCAACGAGCAAGTCACCAATCCGGTGTTCGATTTCCAGACCGACAACAACGGCATCATCGTCGAGCTGCCCGCACTCGGACCTTCAGGCACCGCAGCCGCGAGCACGGGCACGCTGGTGTTCGGGATCGGCACCCAGGGCAACAACCAGCTCAACGCCTCGACGATACTTACGACCGACGAGTACGGCGACGTCACCACTTTGTTCAACGGCCAATCGCTGCCGTACTCCTACTTCGATACCGGCTCGAATGCCTATTACTTCAACGACAGTTCCATCCCGGACACATGCATGAACAACGCCGGCTGGTTCTGCCCGAGCAGCACGCTCACCCTCGATGCGACCGACGAGGGCGCAAACGGGACGGAAAGCACGGTGAGTTTCGCCATCGCCAATGCCCAGACGGTGTTCAACGAATATCCAAACAATTCGGCATTCGACGACATCGGCGCGAGCGCCGGCGACCAATCGGCCTTCTGCCCGAACGGCGCGAGCAACTGCGCGTTCGACTTCGGCCTACCGTTCTTCTTCGGGCGCGACATCTACATCGCCTACCAGGGCGCCAACACCAGCGCCGGCCCGGGGCCCTTCTACGCCTATTAAAAAGCGCTGGATCGGGGGGCTCCTGCCCCGCCCAGCGCCGGTGCGCCAAAAAGCGTGGTTTTGGGCGCAACGTCCGCCACCTGCGGCGGTGGGGCACCTCCCTGTGCCGGTGATGTTGCCGGGCCGCTTCGTGACTCGGGGTCGACTGTCAGTCGATGGACAACTACCGAGCCGGCCTGCTGACCGGCGCGGCCGCATCGAACCGGCCGCTTCGACGGCGCGCCCGACGCGCGCTACATCGACCGCAGGGGCGGCACCCGAATGGGAGTCAGCCCCGCGCCGTGCAAAGCCCTGTCGAGCTGCTCGACCTCGGCCGCAGTGCGCTGCCAGCGGCGTGCCGCCGCGTCGATCATGGCCAGCGACGCACGCAGCACCCGCTTGTCGGCAACAGTGGGCGCCAAGTCAGCCGACTCGGCATTGGCCTCGAGCGAGCTCAGCTGATCGTTCAAGGCCCGCAGGCCATCGCTGCCGCGGCCGGAGGTCTGGGCCCGCAGGTGCCGGACCCGCGCGGCGAACCGTTCGGGAACCTTGCCGGCCGCGATGCGCGCCGCCAGCTTCTCCAGAGCGCGATGCACCGGGTGCTGCGCATCGTACAGCGCCTTCAGGCGTGCGATGCCACCACAGGCGCTCTGGCTGTACGCCAGGAGCGCGCGAAGATCGGCCCTGCTGACGTGCTCACGCGGATCGAGTCGCACCACCAGCGGGGCGCGATACTTCTGCCCGTCGGCGGCCAACACCACCGTATAAATGCCCGGCAACACGAATGGTCCGTCGACGGCGGTCGGGGTGTTCTCGCCCCACACGGCCGCCATGCTGTACTGATAGGAAATCGCCGGCGGACGCGCATAGCGCAGATTCCACACGAAGCGGTGCATGCCCGGCGCCGCCGACAGCCGCGGCGGCGGCTTCAGCCAGCCCTTCTGGAAATAGCGCAAGGCATGGATCGGCCTGGGCACGGCATCCGAGGCGAAGCGACGCACGAGCTTGCCGTTGAAGTCGTAGATCGAGAGTGTCACGGGGCCGCGGGTATGCGCGCCCAGCCAATAATCGATCGGCACACCGTCGGGCGGGTTCTGGCCCTGGGGCGTGCCGGGCGGCAACGGCGTGTCCTGATTGTTGTTCCAATGCACGCGCCAGGCGACCTCGGGCGCGAACAGGTGCGCCGCGGAGACGAGCACGGCCGAGGACAGCTGGCGCAACGGCGTGACGTCGTCGAGCACCCAGATCGCCCGGCCCTGGGTCGCCGCGATCAGATCGTTGCCGTGCACTTCCAGATCGTTCACCCGGGCATTCGGCAGGTTCAGCTTCAAGGATTGCCAATGCGCGCCGTTATCGAACGACACGAACACACTGTCGGTGGTGCCGGCGTACAGCAGCCCCGCGCGCACTGGATCGGCGCAAATCGACACTACCGGCTCGCCACGCGGCAGGCCGGTGTCGATCGCCGTCCAATGCGCCCCATAGTCGTCCGTGCGCAAGATATAAGGGTGGAAGTTACCCTGGCGCTGGTCGTCGACGGCGACGTACGCGGTGGCCGGGTCGAGCGCCGAGGCCGAGATCTCGCTCACCTTCTCCCAGGGCGCCACCTGCGGCGGCGTGACGTTGAACCAATGCGCCCCGTCATCGCGGGTCAGCTCCACCATTCCACTGTCGCTGCCGACCCAGATCTCGCCGGCTTTCACCGGCGAGGGCGCGATGGTGCTGATGACGCCGAAGCCGCACTCGCGCGCCATCAGGTCGGTCGCCCGAGCCGTGCAGCCATGCATGTCCGCCACTTCGCCGGTGAGGTCCGGCGAGATCACCTTCCAGGTCTGCCCAAGATCGGTCGATTGGAACAGCACCTGCGCCCCGAGCAGCAGCGTGTACGGCTTGGTCGGGGTGAACACCATGGGAGTCACCCAGCCGTAGCGGTACTTGACGGTGAGCGGCGAGGCGCCGTAGCTCGTGACCGGATACGGCGAAACGTCCGCCACCTGTCCGGTGCGAGCATCCCAGCGCGTCACGGTCCCGCCGAGGCCGCTGCCGAACACCAGGTGCGGATTGGCCGGGTCGGGCACCATGTAGTCGCGCTCCTCGCCCCCGACCGGATGCCAGCTGCGCAGCGTCAGGGCGCCGTAATTGCTGGCGCTGGCGGCCCCCACCGAGCCGCTGTCCTGCTGGCCGCTGTAGATCCAGTACGGGAAGCGGTCGTCTGTGGCCACGTGATAGAACTGTCCGGTCGGCTGGTTGTACCAACTGCTCCAGCTGCGCCCGCCGTCCACACTCACCACCGCGCCTTGATCCGAGGCGGCGATCAGGTGATTCGGGCGCAGGGGATTGATCCACACGAAGTGATAGTCGTCACCGCCTGGGGCGCCCTTGAAGATGTGCCACGTGCGCCCGCCATCGGTCGAGCGGCGGATCGACTGGCCCGCCGAGTACACGACATCAGGATTGACCGGATCGACGCTCAGGCGCGCGAAGTACCAGTTGCCAAATACGCTCTCCTGGTCGTTCACGCGCATCCAGTGCGCGCCGCCGTCGTCCGAGCGCCAGATGCCGCCCTCGGTCTTGGACGCGACCGCGGCATAGATGCGGGTGCCATGCGCGGTGTGCGTCACCGCAAGCCCGATCCGCCCGAGCGGTCCGCTCGGGAAACCACCGCCGGTGAGGCGCGTCCAGGTCTTACCGCTGTCCGTGGAGCGGTAGATACCGCTGCCGGACCCGCCATGGGGCTCGAAGTAATCGAGCCAGGGCCGGTCGCGGTGCTGCCACGCGGCCGCATAGATCAGCCGCGGGTCGGTCGGATCGGAGGCGAGATCCACCACCCCGGTCTGATCGTTGATGGCGAGCACGTGCGTCCAACTCTTGCCGCCATTGGTGGTGCGGTAGATGCCGCGTGCTCGGCTCGGCTTGTACGGATCGCCCATGGCCGCGACCAGCACCACGTTTGCATCATGCGGATCGATCCAGATACGTCCGACGGTCAACGTGGCCCGCAGGCCCACCGAATGCCAGGTGCGACCGCCGTCGGTCGACTTGAATACACCGCGGCCGGTGGACATGTCGTAGCGTGGCGTCACTTGGCCCGTGCCGACGTAGATCGTCTGCGGGTCGGACGGAGCAACGGCAATGGCGCCGATTGCCGGCGGCAGATTCCTGCCGATCGAACGCCAGGTCCGCCCGGCGTCGCGCGTCTTCCATACCCCACCGCCCGCGGTGCCGATGTAGAACGTGTTTGGCTCGGTCGGCACCCCAACGGCCATAGTCGTCCAGCCGCCGCGAAATGGCCCCACGAGCCGCCAGCGCAGCTCCGCATAGGCGCTGGGCGGCATCGCGCCGCTCGCGGCCAGCGCCGCTTCGGGCGGGAATGGCACGTTCTGTTGCGGCCACGCACAGGCGAGCGGCACGGAACCGACGAGCGCGCCGATCAACGCCACGGCGGCCAGCAGCGCACGCACTCGGCGACACGATGCACTAGCGTTCACGGGCACTCCCCTCTCAAAAACAACACCCAACAGTACCGCATCCCGTGCTCGAACGTTCTCCTGCACAACTCACGCTCCCCATCCCCGGCGCAAGTGCGCGCCAGGGCGAGCCCATGCCGCCATGCCCGCCGCTACCGCGGCCGGCCGTGCAGCAGCCGCCACATCCGCACGTACACCCCGTTGGTCCAGCCGAAGCCGATCATGTCCTGCTTGTAGCCGTAGGTGATCTTAACGTCGGCATTGCCGGTATCCATGTTGTATTTCTCACGGATCGTACCGTCACGGGCAAACACGCGCCCGACCGTGGCCATGAACTTGCGGGCGATGCGCCGCGCGGCCGACCGGTAACCGTACGCCTCCAGCCCGCGCACTGCCAGCCAGTTGGTCGGCGCCCAGCCAAAGGGCGCATCCCACTGCGCGCCGCTCGCGAAATCGCTGGTCTGGAGACCGCCCTTGCGCTCGAACAGCGGCAAGTTGTCGCGCACCGCGCGCGCCTGGGCTTTCGAGGCCGCGCCGGCCCAGAGCGGATAGAAGGTGGTGATGAACTCGTAGTACGAGCGCTTGTGAGTCACGAAATCGTAGTCCGTGTACAGCCCCAGGCGGGGATTCCACAGATACTTGTTGATGGCGCGCTTGCGCGCCGCCGCGGCCGCGGCCCAGTGTCGCGCCGCCGCGGCATCGCCGAGCCGCCGGGCAAACGCGCTCAGATCCAGAGCATAGCGGTACAGCAGGCTGTTCAGTCCCACCGGTGCGTAGTCGATCGTCGAGCCGCTGAAGGCGCCGAAACGGAATGTCGTGTCGAATCCCGATTCACGCATGGCGCGATCGCCGCGGTAGTACTTGCCCGTGAGGCGATAACCGCCGTACCACGCGCGGGCGCAGACGCGCGAAGCGCGCACATTGCAGCTGACGCGCGCCAGGCGGGCGACCTCGGCCGCCGAGGGATGCTGCGGGGCGCGCACGAGATAGCCGCGGTTCTCGCCCGGACGGGCGATCAGAAAGCGGATGACGTCCCGATAGTACGCGGCATGGCCCAATGCCGGCTCGGGGCCGCCATAGTCGAAGTAACGCGACAGTCCGGTATCTCCGGCCAGCTGCTTGCGCCGCTCCCACATCGAATAGTCCTTCACCACGAGCGGGTAGGCGCGCCGCAGCCAGGCCGTGGCCGCCGAGCGGCTGGCGAAGGCGGCCGGATCGGCCAGCAAGTCGCGGATCATCTCGCCGAGGAACGGCGGCTGGGAGCGGGTCAGGGAAAAAGTGGCGTTCGCATTGAGCACCGCGCCGTAATGCCGGACTTCGAACAGGAAATTCTCGACGATGCCGCGCGCCAGAGCGGCGTGACGATCGCCGATCAGGCCGAGCTCGATGAAGTAGCTGTCCCAGCCAAACATCTGGTTGAAGACCCCGCCGGGTACGATGTACGGATGCGGCAGGTACAGCAGCCCCGGATGCTTCAGCCGCGTGGGCTGAAAACTGCCGAGCTTGCCGATGCGCACCGGCAGGCGCAGCACGCTGACATCACAATGGGCCCGCAAAGCGCGCACGCTCGCGGGCATGGGCAGATCGTGCGGCAGGTAGAGCACCCACTTGCCGTGGTAATAGGGACTGCGGTACGAGGCGCAATCGGTCGCCGATCGTGTCAGAGTGCTCCAGGTGCGGCTGATGTAGGCGAGCGTCTTAGCGGCATCCGGCACGGCTGCGCTCGATGCGGGTACCGCCGCGATCAGTGCCAGAGCACCGACCAGAAATCGCGATCTCAGGGACATGACAGCTCACCCTCGGCTGCTGATACTCAAAGCGGTGGCATGATGGCCCCGTCGATAGCCTCGTGCAAGCAACCTCGGCCGCGCGCGCGATACGTCGCGCAATCCAGGGGCCTGCTCGGGGGCGATCGCGGGACAGCTGGCATCACACCTGGGTGATCGGGAAGACTCCGGCAGCGCGGGCGTCACCATTCCCCCCGGGGCGCGCCACCGCCGCACCTTCGGCAAAGCTGACGAACTGGCCGGCATCGGCGAGCTCCCCGGGCGGCCGGCGGTCGGGCGCGAGATTCCCCAGCCCGCCTGAGGAGGCTGACCAGGGCAATGCCGGATCGATCTGCGCGAATTGCACTCGCGCCCCGGGCGCGAACCTGAATTGCGCCCGGTCGCTCATGACTTGGCTGTTACGCCAGCGGCCCCGCGCCGTCGATTCGCAAGAGCCGCAGTCGAGATCAACCGCCCCGGGTAGCCCCGGCGATGAAGGCGTCGATGTTCCGCGACAACTGCGGCAGCACGGCGGGGTTGAGATAGAGCATGTGCCCGACCGGATAATAATACTCGTGGATGTTGTGATCGAGCGAAGCCGGCAATCCCATGTGGGCGATCGTGTAGTTGGTGGCGAAGAACGGCGTGGCCATGTCGAACCAGCCATTGTTCAGCATCAGCTGCATGCCGGGATCATTGCTCATCGCCCGCGCCAGCGCCGGCGCGACGTCTTTCACGCGCATGACGCTCTCGTTGGTGCCCACGCCCTGGTCGAGCTGGCTGAGTGGCGGCTGGTAATGGCTCCAGTCCCAGTCCCTGAACGGGGTGCCACTGCTCTGCACGTAGATGCGGGCGCTGTGGTAGTCGAGCACGTGGTGCAGGTAGCTGTCGAAGCCTGCAGTCAAGGCCCCCCAGATCGCGGTCATTGACGCGCCAGCCGCCGAATTGCCCGGCTCCGGCAGCAGCGGCTGCAGCTCTGGCGTGGTGAAACGCCCGTCGAAGCGGGCAGTGCTCACACCGTCGCCCAAGAGACGCCGTTGGAATACCGACAGCGGTATGCGCAGGTCCGAGCGTTCCCACAGGCTGACCGGCAAACCGGTATAGCGCGCGAGCCGCGCCGCGATCTGCGCTTTGCGCGTCGCCGTCAACGCGGAGCCTTCGAACAGCGCATGCGCATACGCTCCGCCGGCGAACCGCTCGACTTTGTGCACGAAGGCCGCCAGGTGCGGCGGCTGCGGGTCGAGCCGGTGATGGTACCAGGCGACGGCGGCATACGACGGCAGGTACAGCTCGTAGGGCAGACCGTTGCCCGGAGTGAAGTTAACGGTTGGGAAATCCAGTACCGTCGAGCACAGGATGACCCCATCCAGATAGACGCCCTTGGCGACCAGATCCTGCGCCAGAACGGCCGAGCGCGTGGTGCCGTAGCTCTCGCCCAGGAGGAACTTGGGGGACTCGAACCGGCCGTTCCGTTGGATGTAGCGCTCAATGAACTGGGTGAAGGACCTGGCGTCGGCATTTATGCCATAGAACATGGCTGGCTTACCGGCGCCTATGATGCGGCTGTAGCCTGTGCCGACCGCATCGATGAATACCAGGTCGGTGGATTTGAGGATACTGTAGGCGTTGGGTACCAGCCGGTACGGCGGCTGCTCGGCGTGAATCCGTCCGGGCGCCGGCCATTCGATCCGGCGCGGTCCGACGCCGCCGACGTCGATCAGCGCCGACGCAAAGCCCGGTCCACCGTTGTAGGCGAAGGTCACCGGGCGCGTGGCCGGGTCGCGCACTCCGTCCTTGGTGTAGGCCACGTAGAACATGCTGGCCGTCGGCTTGCCCGCCTTGTCCCTGAGGATGATCGTGCCGGTCGTCGCGGTGTAGTCGATGCGCTCGCCGTCTACGACCACGCTGCCGTGCGTGACCACAGTTCTGGCCTTGGGCTGTGCCATGCGCACACTGGTCTTGGCGGACGTGCCGGCGACACAGATGACGGGAGCGACGGCGAGCGCAGCGCCAGCGAGCAGCGTCGCAAGAATACGTTGCATCATCAGCAGGTCCTCTCTTGTATCATTCTCGACTGATCGGACGTTGGGCGTGCAGCGGCAGAGGATACCGCAAGATGGGCTCGCGGCAGTACCTCGGAGCGAGCTTCGGCGCGAGTGACCCCGGCGTTGAGCCACGGTCCAGCTCCGCGCACCGCCAATCCCGGCGCACGTGAGCTGTGCACGAGAACGACCTGGGAGGGTCTATTGGTGGGGGCTGCGGAAATCGAAGGACCGTCCACGCCTCCTCGGCAGAATAGATAATGCCGCTCGGGTGCAAGCGACCGCCTCTCATTGCCCATTCGGGGGTCTCAAGACGATATGTGAGCGAACCATCGGCATCGCCACGCGCGCAACAACCGCGTTACAGCTGCCGGCGCCGGATGAATTTGCCAAACTCAGCGCCGCCCCATCCGGCGGCTGTGCTCTTTAAACAATCTGCAGTACGATAAGGAATCTAAATTACAATCATGTACCAGGCAAGACGTGGATTGCCGGGCGAATTCCACCGTGGAACCTAATTGACGCATTCCGGTGCGAGAGGAAATCCAATGACTCGATTTCTCCGAATCTTCGCGTTCTCGGTTGCCCTGCTGGTTGGTGGTTCGTCTGTGCTGGCGGCCAACGCAAAGGTGTGCCGCCACGAACACTCGAATCTCAATCCACGCCAGGTCGTTGCCAACGCTGAAGCCCTACCGCCCGGCGGCATCAATAAGCTGATGTCGGTCAAGATCGGCGGGATACCGCAATGGATTAGCGTGCGTGGCGCAGATCGATCCAATCCCATCTTACTGTTCCTCAGCGGCGGACCGGGCGATCCAATGATGCCGGAGAGCTGGACGTTCCAGCGTCCGTGGGAGGATTTCTTTACCGTCGTGCAGTGGGACCAGCCCGATGCGGGCAAAACCTTCGCCGCGATGCACCGGGTACCGGACAGAACGCTGACGATGGCCGAGATGCAATCCGACACCGACCAGCTCATAAACTGGCTGAGGCATCGGTATCACAAGCGGAAGATCTTCCTGCTCGGTTTTTCCTTCGGGAGCATTCTTGGCCTACGCGTGGCAATCCAGCATCCGGATTGGTTATTCGCCTACATCGGCGTCGGGCAGGTAGTCAACGCCTACGATAACGAGGCTGTGGGGTATGAAGAGACGTTGAAAAAGGCCGAAGCGGTACACAATCAAACCGCGATCAGCGAGCTGAAGTCAATTGCTCCATATCCGTATCCCAGAAACGCTGTGCCGCACTCCATGCCTGCGATTAAGCAGGCGCTTGGCAAGCTTTTCATCGAGCGAAAGTGGGACACACGGCTCGGAGGAATGCTTTATGGCCGCACCAGCGACAATGAGGAACAGTACTGGGAATTAAGCCCGGACTACACGTCGTACGACGTCGGATCCGCTGAAATCGGGGAAATGGATTCCGAAGAGATCCTGATCCCACAACTGCTGCACGTCAATTTCGACAACAACCGCATATTCAAGTGTCCCGTAGTCTTTTTTGCGGGCGCACACGATCGGACCACACCCGAATCATTGGTTCTTGCGTATTACAAGAAAATACATGCGCCAGCGAAACGACTGTTCGTCATCAAAAATGCGGCACACTATGTAGTGAATGAGGCGCCCGGCATTGTGTTGGTGGACTTGGTCAACTACGTCAGGCCGTTCGATGGGCTACACGGTAGCGGGCACTGAAGTCACGGCGGATCAACGGCACCGGTGCCGGTGGCAGTGGCGTGACGACTGGAAATCCTCCCGTATTGTGGCGCCGGGGCAGCGCTTGCCTGAGCAACCGACACGGACGTCGAGCGAGCCGGACCCGCGCCTGGCAGGCCGGTCGAGCGCTTCCAGGTACCGCTTCACGGGTGGCCAGTCACCGGGTCACACCCAGATCTGACGCAAAACACAGCCCGTCTTGCGGTGCCGCTCAGCAGCGGCCAGCTCGCGTCCGGGTCCTCCGCGTGCCTGACTCCTCGCGCCGCGTCGCCTCGAGCGCTTCCAGCGCTTCGCGCAACCGATGAATGTCCGCGAACCGCTCGAGATCCTGAGCGACACAGCTGTGCACGCGCTCGAGTTCCATCAGCGCCCGGTCGAACTCCCGTTGCAGGCCGTTCGGCGTCATCGAGCGCGGGGAGCGACCGGGAAACGCCGCGCTGAACGGCGCGATCAGCGCATCGACCTGCTCGCGCAAGCGCTTGGCCTGGCGCTGCAGTTGAGCGAGGTAAGGCTTGAGCTGCGTATCATCGAGTTCAGCGAGCGCATCGAAGCCACTGGCCGTGGGGCCGATCGACTTGCGCGTCTGGCAGCGCAAGGCATCACGCGGCCGGCGACACGCTCGCTGTCGCCGCGCGAACTGCGCGCCCTTCTGCCCCGCCCTCTACCGCGCTCCGCACGCGTCCTCGATGCGCCGCTGGAAGAGCGCGCTCACGACCGCTGACGTGTCTGATGCGTTACTGGGACACGCCCGCCATCCTTGCGCTCATCGTTGACGATCCAACCCGCGAGAAGCAGCTCGAGCAGTACGAGGAGAACCCTCAGATTGTGGCTTGGTGGGCAACGCCTGTCGAGATCGCTTCGGCTATCGCTCGTCGCGAACGTGAAGGCACGGTCACCGCCGCGGACGCGGACGCTGCGCTCAAGGCAGCGAAAGGGCTCGCAGCAGCGTGGCACGAAGTTGTCCCAGGCGACGCGATCCGTCGCACGGCCGAACGGCCACTTCACGTGCACGTCTTGAGAGCCGCGGACCGTCTGCAACTCTCTGCCGCATTGATCGCCGCCAATCACGACCCGACAATGCTCGACATGGTCTGCCTGGACAGCCGGCTGACGGCTGCGGCGCGTCGCGAGGGCTTTAACGTTATCGGCTCCTGAGTCGAGTGCTGACACGCGCTAACGGGGCACTGCGCGTGTCGGATGGAGCGGGCACATGCCCTGGCGATTGCCCCTCGAATGGTCTGCAGGCCAACGGCCGCTCGTGGCCGAACACGGTCCGACCCTGCGCGAGGACATCTATTTTAGGCGTACCGCGCCAACGAGTTTCGCGCGGGAAGTGGCCTGCGCGGCGGAATCGGCACCACCGGAAACGGTCGTACCGCTTCAGCGCCGCCCCACGATGAACCGCGAACCGGCCAAAAGGCCCGCGCAGGCTGCACAGCCCGCAAGGGCCGAGACACCTCGAGCACCGTCAGGAACGGGGCGAAGACGTGTCAGGGCAGGACTCTGA
>DAHXNE010000006.1 GCA_027366635.1 Gammaproteobacteria bacterium
TCGGCATTGCGCGCGGACGATCTGGGCCTCACCTGCGCTTGATGCTTTCGCGCCTCGATGAGCACATTGTTCAGGTACGCCGTGACCGCCTGCTCATAGGCGGTATTCGGCACCGTGCCGAAGGATGGCGCTGTTGCGTGCGCCCCATCAGCGAGCGGTGCATGGGCAGCCGGGCGCGCCGCATGCGGAGCACTTCGGTTTGGCGTGCTCGCTGCCGCGGCGAGCGGGGTCAAGAGCATCAGCCCTGAGAGGACGATTGCGGATGTCTTCATGATTCGTGTCTCTCCTATCAACTTGCGGTGGCGGTCACGGTCACGACCGTGATACTGCGCTGGCGCTCGTGCATTCGGCCGCCGCCGAAGAGCCAGAACTTGGGACTCCCGGTACCCTCGAGCGTCTTTGAGTCCTGCTGGTTTTTGAACCCGAGTAGCATCACGGTCGCACCGCTTCGCATGTCGAGCGTCTGGTTGAAGGCCGTCTCCGGGTCCTGCGGGATCTGAATGCTCTCGGTCCCCGAGGTGATCGTCTTGAAGGTCGGGGTACCGATAAAGCGAAACACGATCGACAACACGATCCGGTTATCATCCGCGACCCGCGGCAGCACACGGATCGCAGCTCCCGCGCTGATGTTTCCCGGCATGAGTGTCTGGCTGCCGTACGTATTCGTCCCCGCGATCGCCGAATCGCCGCTGCTCTCAGCGAGATAGCCATAGTTGGTCGCGTCGTTCACCGTCACCACGTGGCCGTTCAGCGCCAGCAGCGAATTCGAGTACACCTGGCGAACGCTCCCGACCTGCGAGAGCGCATTCACCGCGGCTTGCGTGCCGTTGAAAGGCCCCTGACCGGCTGAGAACTGGATGGTGGACGGCGTGGCGCCGGAGGCGAGCTCGAGCGCCGAGGGCGCGGTGATGCTCACCGAATTCAAGCCCTTCAGGTATTTCCAGATCACCGACGGCGCGAGACCATAGTTCGAGTCGTTGTTCAGCGTCACCGTGTAGACATGGATATTGACCTGGACCTGGCGCTGAAGACGCCGGGAGATATTGCGCACCCAGCGTGCGAACCGCTCGACATCCGTGCGGGAGCCCGTGATCGTGACCGTCGCCGTAGACGGATCGGCGGTCAACATGGCGGGCATCGCGACCGCTCGCGCCTCGGACAAGATTCCTTTCCACACGTTTGCGTTGTAAGACTCCGAGGTCGCCACGGAGGACTTGGACGAGGCGCTCCCCATGCTCTGCGTGCCGCCCGCGGACCCGCCCGAGGAGGATCCATTGCCGCCGGTCGAGTTCTTCGCGCTCACCGTGGCGGAGGATTTCGTCGCCTCCCCAAGGATGGGTAGTTGAAACGTCCTGGTGATCTCACGCACGATGCGCGCGTGCGCGGTGCCCCCTGAGCCCATCCGGTACGTCACCGCGTAGCCCATGGACTGGCTCGCCGCGGCGAGCAGTCCCGAGCACTGCCCGCTGTAAGCCAGCGGCGGCATCTCGGCCCCGGCGCTGAGTTCCTGGGTATCGATTGCAACGCCGCAGTTGGTCTCGACGAACTGCACGGCGTTCATGAATCGGCTCTCCACCATAGTCTGGTACACCACGTGGCGCGCCATTGCGCGCGGCGGCGCGATGTGTGCACGCGCGAGGGGACCGGCGTAGAGGAAGAACCCATGTGTGACCGTAAAGGCCGCCTGCGGCCGGGGAAGCGGCTTCTCGACGGCGGCGAGCGGCGGCAGTGCAGAGCTGCCCGGCTCCCTAGCGGGACCCGAGGCACAAGCGGTGAGCGCGAGGGCAGCGCCCACCCAGATGAGGATGCGAGAGATTTTCATGGTTAGAACCCGTTCTGATTGCGGACCGTGGACTCGACGACGAGCACGCGATTGCCGGTCCTCGCCTCGACGCGGATCGGCGCGCCGTTGCTCACTGCGGATTGCGTCCACTCGTGCGCTGCTGCGAGAAAGCTCTTGGCTGTGATCTCGACCGCTACGGGGGCACGCCAGTCGGAGGCGTACCACTCGACCGTCCAATTGGCGCGCTTCGCCCACGCTACAAGCGCCGCGCGCATACGCTCACCGGCGGCGATTTTCCACACCTGCCACGCGTCACGTGGACCGCGGGCGGCCTTGCCAGCAGAGGGAACGGTCGCCGAGGCCGTGACATGCATGGCCGGAGTGGATCGCGGCGGAAAATGGTGTGCGATGGGCATCATGGGGGACTGCGGACTGATGAGAACTCGTTTACCTTTCTCCGCCGCCCGGGCCCGGCGGGCACCACGTGCCCCGTGAACGTGAGCAAGCCCAGGGAAGATCCGCACGCGCTCGGTCGCGGGACCTACGATCACCGCGAGCCCGGCGGAAGATGCCGCCGTGCGCAAGCGAGCAGCCCACGGCGTCAGCGCGGCCGGCCAATCGTGTTCGATCTGGGAGGACACCCGGCACCCCTTGCTCGGCGCAGAACGCCAGGCGAGCAACGTATGCGGGTCAATCCCCGGTGCCACTCGCACCGCATAGGGAGCGGGCACGATATCGGCAACCGCCGTCCACAGCGGCGCGACGCAGCGCGGCGCTGCCCGTGCGGGCTGAATGGCCTGCGCCTGATAACTACCCGCGCACACCAGAAGAGCGATACTCGCCAGAGTGGCCGCGTTCGGCCGGCGGGTCGGAATGTGATGATGCATGGTGAAATGACCTCAGAATCAACCGTTGGTATGTCGGCACGTCACGCTCGCCGAATTGCTGCCCACGCCGTCGATCAGCCGCAGTTCCATGGGCAGACTGTCCACGATGTAATAGCCGTTCTTGAAGCGGCTGTTGAGCAGATACGTCTTGCCTTCGAGCCCAAAGATCGCCGGCAGATCGTGATAGCCGATGCCGGGCGGCATCTGCACATAGGTGTGGCCTTTGTAGGCGAAAACCCGCTCGGGCAGGAAGGCTCGAGCACGGCGCCGCTGCGAACCTTGCCAAAAGTGACCATCCGGGTGACACACGTACCCGAAGTCAATCTGCGTAGGGTTCATCCTCGCGACACGCTGCCGGATCGCCCCGGGGTTCGCGACGGGTGGTGCCGCCGGGACGGGCGCCGCCACAGGCGGCGGACTCGCCAAGCTCGGTGATGAAGAACCGCGCTGCGGGGAATTCGGGTTGTAGAAGCCGACCATCGGGATGTAGCCCGCGGAGTCGCTCACCAGCGTGAGGTAATAGAGATGCCCCTTCCCATGCGGACTATCGGCCGCAATCATGAGATTGGTCGTCAGTCCCGCCTCCACGGGCTTCAACACCACGCTATCCTGTCCCCCGGCATGGATCGCCTGGGCAAGCCAGCGCACCGAATCACCGATCGCGATGTTCACAATGCGATCGCCGCGCATCAGGTTGATGACGCACAGGCGCAGCGGTGCGCAGGTCACCGTGGGCCGATTCTCTCCATAGGCGTAAAGCACCTCTCCGTCGCCCCCGAGCAATGCCGGGGCAATCCCCGCCGCGCCCCACTCGGCGCTCGCCGCTGCCAGGGTGTCGGCGTTGATCGGCGATGAGCTCGTATGCGCGGCAATCGCCTGGCTCGGCACCGACGAGTGCGCGGTCCCCACGAGCCTCAATCGCTTTCCCGGATTGCCAGGCTGAGCACTCAGCAGAGGCCGGAAGACCGTGTGGGACCGCAGCCTCAAAGGCGCCGCGGGAATGTACGGCGGCGGAGCCGCCGCATTCAGCGTGATCCGATCCTCCTGCCCATGGCGGGAAATCGCGTACGTCATCGGCTGCGCGAGCGTGAATACGAGGCGCGTCCGCCGTCCGGAATGGACCGCGACGATGGACTTGATCAGTCCCCCACGGGACTCGACCCGGTCTGACGGCAGAGCGAGCATCGTGTCCGGAAGATCGATCACGAGCCGTGACGGGTGACTCATGACAAAGGACCGGGCCGTCGGCGCAGGCCCCGAGAGGCGCAGCGTGACTTCCGCAGTCGTGTTTGATACGGCGCGCGGCGTGACGGACATCAACATCACGGGGCTCACCGCGGGATGCACTTCGGGTCCTGCGGACGGCACGGGTCCTGCGGACTGCTCCGGCGCTGCGAGCGGCACAGGCCCTGTGGGAACAGCGGCGCTGGCCTGGACGAGGCCCGCAACGGCCAAAAGGAGGCAGGCGATCGCTGGAAGGGCTGCGCCCGGCACGGGGACGGTGATTTTCACTGAAAAACTCCTAATCGCGCGCGTCGTAAGCGGAAAGGATCACGGTCTTGTTGACCATGACGTTGAAGGTGAAGCCCGGGCGGATGACGAGCGTCGGGGCCACGTTGAGGTTGCGCTCGAGCAGTTGCGCGGCGACTTGATTGATCGAATCCGCCGCCGCGCCGGCAGCGGTCTGTCCGGCGTTCTGAGTCTGAAGAACACTCGAGCTTTGCGGCTGCGAAAGTTGCGCTGCCACTCCGAGGGCGCTCATGAGAATCGCTGATCCGAACGTGCGCAGATAATGGTTGTGGACGAGATCACGGAATCCGGCCTGACCCTGACCGTTGACCCCTTCCATGCGCTTGAGATTCACGGTGGCCCCGTTGGGTAGAATGAGTTCATCCCACGCCACGAGCACGCGGCTCTGCCCGTACCCGACGTTCGAGGAATACTCCCCGACGAGGCGCGTGCCTTGGGGGATCAGCACCACATCGGGGTGGAAGCTGTCATAGACCGTCTGGCGCACCTCGGCCGTGACGGTGCCCGGGAGGTTTGAATTGATACCCGTGATGAGTACGGCCGGGATCACCGAGCCTGCGATGAGCTCATGCCGGCCGAGCGCGGGAATCTCGGCATCCGGCAAGTAGCCGCCGGCCTCGGCGCGCCGGTGCAAGAACGACTCGTTCGCGCTTGCGCTCGTGCGAGAGGGTTTGTGTCCGAGGAGCGCGCGTTGCATATCGAGCAACGAACGCGCCCCGCTCAAGGCATGGTCCAGTGCGCCGGCAGGGCCGCCCGCGGAACTCGTGTTCCCTGCGGTCCCTGATGCGCCCACCGCACCGCCCGCCCCGCCGCCATCGAGCGGCTTGGCGGTGAGCGCGGCCCGCGCGGTCACCTGGGCGTTTTCGAGACGCTGGTACTTTTGCCGCTGCACCCAGGCGGCGTATTGCGCCCGCGGAGTCTGGGCCTGCGGCCCGCCGGGGCCGGACTCGGCACCGGCCGGGAAAGGCGATGCGTTGTTCTCGGCGGTGCCGGCGGAGGCGGATTGGCTTCCACCATTCGCCTCGGTACCGCTCGAGGAAGCGCCCGGGGCAAAACTCGTAGGTGGCGTTGCGGTCGCCGGCCGCGCCGCCTGTGAGAGGCTCCGCGCGAGCGCGGCCTGCTCCTCGGCGCGGGCGTGGGCGATCATGACGGCCGTGGCGGGCCTCACCACGCCGACGTTACCACCGCCGCTAGTGTAAGGTTGCACGGGCTTTCCCGTCGGCTTACTCCCTGCGGTCATGACACCGACCACAATGAGCCCACCCAACCCAATGGCAATCCCCGAGAGTACGACGCGGCTCTTCTTCGAGAGCCGCTTACCGCCGCTCACGGGCGGCGCACGCAGCTTCGGCGCACCGCCGACTGCGCCGGCCGCGGGCGCTTTGCCGGCGGAGGAGCCATCGAGTTCGGCGTACAGGTCTTTCTCGCTCATCGATGCGCTGCCTCTCAGGGTTGCGAGGACCCGACGGTTGGCACATTCTCATTCGCGGAACTGCTGGATGTAGTTCCCGAGGAGCCGATGATGCGGGTCCACGTGACGGACTTGATGTACAGACCCAGCGGATTTGCGAGCATGACCTGGGGGTTGTCGGCGATCTTCGGGTTGCGCGCGACAGTCACGTCCGCCTTCCACTCCGATGTCGTGCTTTGGTTGCTGTTCGCCTGTGAGCGGGTTTGTGTCCAGGTGGCCTCATAAGTGCCGAGTCCGTTCGTCAACGCCCCAAGCGGCAGGAAACTTGTGAAATTCACCTCCACCGTCGCGCCGGTGAAAGGAGGATGCGCGGCATACCAGGTGTTGAGGTAATTCGCGGTCGCGGTATCGGTCATCGCGAAGACGCGACTCAAGAGCATGTTCTGCGCCGCCGCGTCGGCGAGCTGCGTACGCGCATTCCACAGCCACTCGGCTGTCTCGGCTTCGACGATGCGTTGATCGGTCGGGGATGCGGCCGAAGGCACGCCGAAGGCGATCGGCGAGCCCATGCGCCCCATGGCGATGACGTAGGGCTCGATCTTGCTCTGCGCGCCGATGTGCGCGATGCCGACTAGGGCCACGAGCGCCACGGCAAGCGCGCCAAACGCCGCCCGCCGCCAGTTTCTCGCGCGCGCGAGCGCATCCCCATAGCGCTCATCCCATTCGCGGCGCGCATCGAGATAGGGGTTGCATCCCGGCACGGGGTTGTGTCCGCGCTCGGAGGTCCCCGAAGAAGATGATGCGGAAGGCGAAGGCGAGGTTGTCTTGAACATGGAGAAGCCCATCGTCTCTTACTTCCCCTTCTCCGCCGCCCGGGCCCTACGGGCGCATTGGGGACGACATCGCGGGGATAGATTCCACTGCCACACCGGGGGCAGAGCCCTGCCGGCACACGGTCGTTCGGGCCACATCGGCTAGGCTCACAGGGGCTTGACAACAAGCTACTATTAGCCGGTACTAGCTACATGGGAAGAACGAAACGGTCAGTCGAAGTGGCCTATTTGGACCCCGATAAGCACGCGCTGCTCAAGCAGCTCGCGCGCCAGACGCGGATTCCAAAGACCGTGCTCGTGCGCGAGGCTATTGACGACCTGCTCGTGAAGCACGGCGTCTTGAAACCGCCGAAGCGCAAGCTTCCCAGCCATGATTCAACGGAGACTCGGTGATGAAGACCTTGAAGACGCTCAAACTGGTGATCCCGGCGTACCTGGTGGTGGGCGCACTCGCCGGCTGTGCCCGGAATTGGCATGAGTCTGTCACGAGCGCTCAACTGACCCATGACGCCACGAAATTGAACGCCGAGGTCAAGTGGTGCCAGGGGCAGCGGGCGCAGGGGCGGGATATCCGCGATATCGCGGGGTGTGTTGCAGCCACCCGCGTGCTGCGAGCCGAGGTGAAGAATGCCGGTCAGAAGTACCTGACGGCCAAGCCGCTCAAATCGCCGTTCTGATCTCGCCGCTCAGCGCTCTTCCTCATCCGGCGCTTGGTGTGACGACGGAGTACGTCGCATCACGCGCAGACTAAAGACAAGTAGCGCAACGACTGCACCGATGATCACGACCGTCGGCCACAGGGGGTGGCCTGCGGCGAAATCAATGCCCAGACAGACCGCAAGGATGAGCCGCAGTACTCGAGCGCCGAGCTCTGGTGTGACATTGGATTGTTGCTGATATCCCCGAATAAACGAGCGGCGAATGGTGCGCATCGACATCGCTAATCCTCCGAGTGTCCGAAGCGAATCCCCGGGGCGCTGACTCCGCCCTCGTGCGGCAGCCCGCGAGGCGCCTGCCCCGCATGCTGCTGGGCCTGTTTCCAGAGCTTGGCCGCGGTGGACGGTTCTTTCTTCTCACCTTCCCCTGCCCCATCAGCGGCAGCGCCGGTGCCAGAACCCTGAGCGGCGCCCGGGGCTCCGAGTTGATCGGGACCGCCCGTGCTGGGTGCACCACCGGTGCCCGTGGCACCGCCGCTGATGGGAGTGGCCCCGGCAGGGCCAGCCCCACCTGCAGACGCGCCGGCTCCCGATGCAGCATGACCAGCGCCCGCCGTCTTGCCGGCGGCTCCTGCGGCTTTCCCAGCCGTGCTGGCCGCCTGGCCGGCCGCCTTAACCCCCTCCCCCGCGGCCTTCCCAGCCGCTTCGACGCCCTTCCCCGCCGCCGATCCCGCAGCCGAGACCGCCGCCCCGACGGGCTGGAGACCCGGCACCGCCGAGATCGCCGCTCCGGCGGCCTTCCCGGCCGCCGCGACCCCCGCGCCTGCGGCCTTGCCACCCATGCCGATGCCAGCCCCCGCAGCACTCCCCGCGCTGCCGGACGGCGGCGGGGTGGCCGCGATCGCGCCCGCCCCGCCCTTGAATCCTCCCACCGAGGTCGCCGCGCCGCCGATCCCGCCCGCGGGCGTCCCTGAAACGGACGTGAGTGCCGCCAGGCGGCCCAGCGCGGCCTTGGCCGCAACGCCCCCGGCCGCGGCCCCGAGCGCCGTCGCAGCGCCCGCGCGGGCGATGCCGCCACCCGCGGAAGTCAGGTGCGAGAGCCCGAGGCTCGCGGCACCCCCCATGATGCTGCCCGCGACGGAGGGAATCGTGAGCGCCATGATCCCCCCGAGCAGGCCGCTCGTGCCGAGCGCCAGCATATTGGGGACCGGAAGCACTTGACCGGCAGCCAACTGATTCAGCCAGGAGGCATCCTGCTGCGCCATGTGTACCATGACGGCGCTCACGCCATAGGTGGTGAGCAACTTCACCCCGACGCTCGCGGCATAACTTGCATAGCGCTCGCCGAACTGCACGGTCCATCTCGAGCCTAAGAACCCCAACATGATGCTGCCGATGCCGAGCACCATGTACATCTCCATCAACGTCATCATCAACTGCAGCGCCACCAGGCCGAAACCCAAGTACAGGAGCAGCGACGTGAGAACCGTCGCCAGGGATGCGACCATGCCCTCCATGGCATTCTCCGCGGCCTGTTTGACACAATTGATGGGATGGCCAATGGAGCAATTCGAGTTTGTTGGACTCGTACCCGATCCTGTGGTGGGATTGCCGCCGCCGGCCACCCGCGTGGGGTTCCCCCCGTTCCAGAGGATGCCCTCCACGTTTGCCGCCTCGGTCATGATGCCGGACGGCGTGAGCGGCACTGTGGCGGCACCGGCAGGCGTACCGAACTGCGAGGCCGCGAGAAACTTCTGTCCGACCATCTCAAACTGCTGCGGGATGTAGGGCATCCAGGTCGGCGCGGTGGCGACGATGAAGCCAAAAAACGACAGTTCAAGCATCTTAAGAAAGAGCGACGAGAACCACTCCCCGAGATCATTTTTGCGCAGTGCGTTGGTGATGCCCCACCAGATCAGTTCCAGCGTCGCGAGCGAGGTGAATATCACCCACCCGATGCCGGTCTTGCCCGCGCCGATCGACACCCAATTCGCGGTCGCGTTCTCGACCATGCTGAGAATGGTGTCGAAGAATCCGTTGGTGAGACAGGTCGATGGCGCGCCAGCGACGCCGGGCGCGCACGTGCCCACCGCAGCCTGCGCGAGCGCGGGCAAGAGCACCGCGGCGAGCGCGACGAGAAGAACCAGGCGGCGACGGTGACGCATGGGTAACCTCAGTACGGCGACTTCAGGAGCGGTGCGGTGAGATAGCTGCCGAGGATCTTTTGCTTTGCAACCCTGGCATTCGCGCGATTGCCCATGTCCGTGAGGATCGCGGTGTTGGCCGTGCGCGTGTCGGTGTCGAGTTGGGAGAGCTCGGTCGCGAGCACCCCGTTCATCGCATTGCTCGCCTGCAGAATCTGATTGCGGCCCTGCGCGGTACGTGAGGCCACCTGCAGGGTCTGCTCCGTCGCGGCAGAGGTCGCGAATTGCTGCCGGGAGAGACCGTACTCATGCAGCACGCCCGTGATCTGCTGATTGAACCCCTGAGTCCACTGAGCCAGCGTGCCGCCGGCATAGCCGACTGAGCCTGTCGGATCGCCGTACTCATAGGCTGTTTGGGCGGCGGTGTCCTGAACGCTCGCGGAGATGCCCTGCGCCTGTCCGATGATCTCCTGCATCTGCATGACAGGCTCTGTCAACTGCGACCAGAACTGAAGCGGCATCGTGCCGAGGTTTTCAGTTTGGTCCATGACCATGCCGACCTGATCCTCAGTCTGGAGCACCGCCTGCTCATCCTGCTCGACCGCCGTGACCTCCTGCACGATCTGCTCGGGGAAGGTCGCGCCGGCCACTTCCGACACCGCCAAAGCGGGCGGCGCAGCGGATACAAGAAGGACGGTAGCCGCAAAGGCAGCACCGAGAACGGGTAATTTGACTCGCATGAGAAGTCCTCCACTTTCGCAACCGCCCCCGGGCGGTCGAGTCTCATGGACTCTTCCGCCCGGGTTTGGCCTTCTCGTGACGGGGCTGCGTCCTGGCGGCGTGCCGGCCCCTGCCGGGGGCACCGTGCCCACCGCTCGCAACTGCCGGCCGCAGGCCCCGCCAGACATCCCCGCCGCATCTGACTCGACGACCGCCCCTCCGGGTGCGCGGGTATACCCGCATACCCTTCGGCGCTCTGGCGATGCGCTCCCGGCATCCGTTGCAAGCGGATGCCGGGGACACGCCGCGGCAGACGGCTTGAGCCCCTTGCGTGTATCGGCTACTGATAGTTCTCCCATGCCTGGGCCCATGCCCATTCGCCGCGTTCGCGCAGCCATTGGGCCGGCCATCCATCCGGATTCGCGGCGCGAAGATCGCGGATCCGCGTGATCTCTTCCCGGCCCGAAGCACCCACGAAGGCGAGCTCTGGACCGGAAAGTCCGAGCTCAAAGAGCCGCCGGCCGTCTGGGTGCAGCATGTAATACTGGCGCTTCGGCGTAGCCGCGGCGAGCATCTCGAGCTGTCGGTCGTTGAGGCCCAGGAGCTCGCGGTAGATCCCCCGGGCAACATCATCTTGCGCCGCTGCGTTCGGCAGGAGGATCTTCGTCGGACACGACTCGACGATCACATCCGCGATGCCCGACTTCGCGAGGTCCGATAACGACTGCGTGGCGAACACCACAGCCACGTTTGCCTTGCGTAGCACCTTGAGCCATTCGCGGATCTTGGCCTTGAACACCGGGTGCCCCAGCATCACCCATGCTTCATCGAGCACGAGCAAGGTCGGCCGGCCGTCAAAGCGCTGCTCGAGCCGGTGAAAGAGATACGTGAGCACGGGCAGGACCACACGATCTCCGCGCACGAGGAGGTGTTCCATTTCGAACACCTGGAACCGGTCCTGACTCATTCCATCCTCGGTGGCATCGAGCAGATCCCCCGCGAC
The DNA here is from genome assembly GCA_027366635.1 of Gammaproteobacteria bacterium. GTDB lineage: Bacteria > Pseudomonadota > Gammaproteobacteria > Steroidobacterales > Steroidobacteraceae > 13-2-20CM-66-19. The sequence goes on from DAHXNE010000006.1 coordinate 10,968, forward strand.
GCCGCGAACCGTGTACGGCTCGATCGCCGTGCGCAGGTCCGTATCCTGGATCGTCGCGCGAAATTGGCCCAGGGTGCGCAGCTTCGCATCCTTGAAGTCGCCCAATTGTTTCACCGCGCGGTAGATTTCCTGGCGCTGCTCCGGCGTCACACGCACGCCCTGGAGCTCGACGCACGATTCCAGCCACTCCGCGGCCCAGCGCTGCTCGCTCTCCTCGTCGCAACGCGCGAGCGGCGCGAACGCTACCGTAGGACCGCCCACGCCGTCCGCACCGCCCGAGATGTCATAGTGCTCGCCACCGGCCGCCCAGACGAGGGGCAGCATCGAGTAGCCCTTGTCGAAGCAAAACACCTGCGCTCTCGCGTAGCGGAAGTGCTGTGCGACGGCTGTTGCGAGCAACGTCGACTTGCCACTGCCGGTCGGGCCGAGCACGGCCGCATGCCCCAGGTCGCCAGAGTGCAGGCTCAGGCGAAACGGCGTCGCGCCCGAGGTTCGGGTCCACAGGAGCGGCGGCGGCGGAGAACCATCCTTCTGCCTGGGGTAGAACGGGCACGGGTTGTGATCCGGTCCCGCCCACACGCTCGTGAACGGCATCAGATGCGCGAGATTGAGCGTGTGCACAACCGGCCGCCTCACGTTGGCCACTGTGTTCCCTGGCATAGTGCCGAGATACGCATCCACCGCGTTCACGGTCTCGATGCGCGCCTGAAACCCGAGGTTGAGAATCACCTTGCGGATGTCCTGCGCCGCTTCCTCGAGCGCCGGGAGATTGCGATCCGCGAGCAGCAAGACGCTCGTGTAATAGCCGAAAATCACCTTGCCTTGGCTCGCTTCCGCGACCGCCACGATCGCATCGTTCATTGCGCGGTCGGCATCAAGGTTGATGTGCGTCGCCTGGCCGCCGCCGGCCTCGCGCAGGAAGTTCATCATGGACTTGCGCTTCTGCGCCCACTTGCTGCGATAGCTGTTGGCAAGCTGCTCCGCCTCCTG
>DAHXNE010000064.1 GCA_027366635.1 Gammaproteobacteria bacterium
CCGGTGCGCCGGCGGCGAGATACGCCAATGGGATTGTCAGTGCCGCTTGGACGAGTTGCGCCCGGTGCGCTGTGATGTACGCCTCGATTCGCCGTCGATACGCCCGCTCCTGCGGCCGCTCGTCCGGAGGATCAAGCGTGCTCTGAATAGCCCGCGTCGACATGTCCCCGATCAGGCTCAGATGATTGCCCGTGATCACCCAGGTAACCGCCGCGGAGACGCGGGCAGCGTGGCTCGTGCGAACGATTCGATCCCGATACATGCTCGATGTGGTGACAGCGCACAGCGCCGGGCTATCCACCGGCTTCACTGCGTTGTCGAAGCACACCACCTGATCGCCCGTCATCAGCAGGCTCAGGAGCTGTCGGGCGATCTCGGCGTTGTCGGCCCCGAGCGGCACCACGGCCGCCTCGTGCCCCGTCAGGATCAGGCAGATGATGTGCGCGAGCGTGGTCTTGCCGCTGCCGGCTTTCTCCGCAGTCACGGCCAGAATTGGCGCAAGGTCCAGCGCGTGCCGGATGATGGAGGTAATGATTGCCGCGCGCATCGCGCTCGCCGAAGGCGATTGCGGGCCGTGCGCAAAGGCGACCTCGCAGAGCAGATCATCGAGCATGAGCTGTGCCTCTCGCGCCTCATCGAGACTCGGCGCGGCGGGAATCGGCGGATATTCCACACCGCCGAAGTCCGCGTACAGGCCACTTTGGGCGTCGTATCCCTCACGCTCGAGGAGCGACCCATCGCAACGCAAAGTCGGAGCGGTGATAAGCCCACGCAATACCGGCAGGCGCCACAAGCCTGACAGCGCAAGCAGCGAGCGTACAACGCTCATCGGCGGGTCGATGATCCTCTCCTCTTGATCACCGGGCACCGCCCAGCGCGCGACGCGCGACAGCTCATAGAGCAGCCAATCCGCCGTGACCGGTGAGATGATCAGACCCCCGGCCGGCCGCCGTACGCCGCCCATCGTCGTGTCGGCGTCGAGTCTGGCGATCCTCACCAGTTGTCCGCCCCGCTGATACACGGTGCTGTGCGCGCGGAGCAGCGCCGATTCGGCCTCCGCAATCAACCTCGGGATCGCGCCCGCGGTGACCAGGATGGTTCGTGAGTCAGGAACGGGAAATGGAACGAGGGCGTCGACTCGGTGGGTCTGAGACTTCCCACTCTCACCGCGGTCCGGGGCGCCACCCCCGGCCGCGGCGTCCCCGGCGCTCATTGCCCCTCCCGCGCGGCGAGCCACTGCTCGAGTGTGGAGCGGCGGATGCCGCTCGCCCGCGGCCCGATCTTCAGCAGCGGTGGAAATTTTCCCTGACGAATCAGGCGATGAATTTGAGCACGGCTGAGCCCCAGGATGGACGGCAGCGCGTGCGTGCGGATCACCGGGTCCACCGGACCCGGAACAATACGTGAATCTGACATGACATTGCCCTTTGCATCGTGCAATGGGCCGGCACGCCGGCCCGAAGGGCTAGGTCTCGAGGGCGCGACGCGCGCGCCTAGCGTCCCGCGCGTCTTATGCGCAGGCACCCCGCAGAGAGCGGGAATTGAGGCGGGGAAGAAGAGTCACGGCGAGTGCGCCGCGACGCAGACGAGTCATCGCATCACAGCAGCGATACTGACGGGTAAGCGCAACATGCAGCCGCAGGGCAAACAGGGACTGGATACAAGAGACGATCAGTAGCGAGCCTCTGATCCTGGCTCGCCTCATGACCTGCCGCTCGTTTTGCACCCATTTTTCGCAAAGCCGAGTGAGCCGCCGGGCAGCGCGATTGCCAAGGGCGAACCGACACATGCCCAGAACAGCGAGGATGCCACCGGCGGTGATCATGCCCACCAAGGGCGTCGCAGCGGCCTGCAGCCCGACAGTCACCACTGCCGCCACCATCACGGTGATTAACGCCGCCCACCGTCCAGCCTTCGCCTTCAATTCCCGGACGCGCGCAGCCCACCCCTCCCGGCACTGCACGGGGCGGGCACGCAGTGCTGTCACGTAGTTGTGCGGCATGACGCGCATCAGTGACGTCTATCACGCAACGTTGCGCGATGCAACCTCACGTGCGCGCAGCGCATCGAGCCGGTCCGACCACCATTGCATCGTCTCTCGCCGTTCCTGCAGGCGCGTCGCGCGGTTGTAGATACCACGCACGCTCGTGTCCACATGCGCCAGCTGCAACTCGATCAAATCCGGCGCGAAACCCTGCTCGTTCAGCTGCGTGCTCGCCATCGCCCGAAAGCCGTGCGGCACGATGCGATCGGCTCCGTACCCCAGGCGCTTCAGCGCCTGACCGAGCGTCGCATCCGAGATCGGCTTGCCGCGCACGAGTCCCGGAAACAGCAAGCCGTTGGGATCGCCGCCAGTAATCGTTCGCAGATCTGTGAGCAACTTCACAGCCTGCCGCGAGAGCGGCACGAGGTGCTCGCCCGGGTTCTTGTGGCGCATCTTCATGCGCTCACCGGGAACGCGCCACAGCAGCCCTGCGGGCGGCAGTAGCCCTTGCCGGTTGCTCGCCGCTGCAACGGCGCTGCTGTCCAACTCAAACTCGCCCCACCGGGCGTTACGCAGCTCCCCGGGGCGCGTGAACATCAACGGCAAAATCTTGAGCGCATACTCCGTGGACGGATCACCGCGGTATCCATCGATGGCCCGCATCAGCTCGCCGATCTCTTCGGGCCTGGTCAGCGTCGCGTACTTCTCGGCGTGCACCGGCGCGAGCAGCCCACGCAGGTCCGCCGCCACGTCCCGCTCGCAACGGCCGCTCACGACGCCGTAGCGGAGCACACGGCCCATCTGCGCTCGCACCCGATGCGCGGTGTCACCTCGCCCGCTCGCCTCGACCTCAAGGAGCACCGGCCGGATATCGGCGGGCAGAACGCTCGAGGCGGCAAGACTCCCGAGCGCCGGCAGCCAGTGCGCCAGGATCTGCCGCTCCCGCCGCGCCGTGCGCGGCTCCCAGGGCTGCTTGTCGGCCCACTCCTCGGCCAGTGCACGCCGCGAGCTCGCCTGAGCGCCCCGGCCTCGGCGCCGATCGCCCATCGGGTCGCGGCCCCCCTTGAGCTGCGCGCGGGCTTCGGCGGCCAGCTCGCGGGCGCGCTCTAGCGTCACCTCGTCCGCAAGACACCCGTACCGACCCAGGGCCAGCACCTGCTGGACCCGCTTCCCGTCACGCGAGCGCACGGCGCGATATTGCAGCCGCCAGAGCTTGCTGCCGGTGGGCACGACTTCGATGTACAGACCCGGCCGTCGAAGCGCTTATAGGGCTTCGGGCCGGGTTTGAGCGCGCGGATCGCGCGCTCGGTGAGCATCTCGGCGGGCACTGGCGGGGCCTCCTGCGGAGCCGTTGCGGGGGTCCAATGGGCAGACCCCGCATACCGTCACAGAGGCGTGCCGTCACCGCCAATCATACCGTCAGAGCGAAGGATTCACCAATAGAGCAGGATGTCGCGCAATGGCACGTGATGCTCACATCTTCTTGTTTTTATTATATTTCGCTTCAGCACGCGACACCCGGAAACACCAAACTGGCGGAGAGGGTGGGATTCGAACCCACGAACACCCGTGAAGATGTTACTGGAATTCCAGTCCAGCGCCTTCGACCGCTCGGCCACCTCTCCACGCACCAAACCTCGTATGCGTCCCTGGACGTGCACCCCGCTCCTGCT
>DAHXNE010000058.1 GCA_027366635.1 Gammaproteobacteria bacterium
CAGGTGCTCATGCCGCCGCATGTTGCGCTCCCTGTCCATGCCTCGCGACGGCGCTAGCCGCAGCCTGCTCGGCAGGGATCACAACATGCGAAGACTCGTTCCCGCGCACGGAGGCTCGCGACCTGAGCCCGACAGTGACGATATTCCGAGCCGCATTCACGTCTCGGTCATGCGAGTCACCACACTCGCTGCACGTCCACTCTCTTACACGCAACCCATTTACCCCTTTCGGACCGCTGAGCGATCCGCAGGAAGAACAGGCGCGGCTGGTGTATTTCTCGTCAACGACTTCAAACCGTCGGCCAGCGTGCTCGCTTTTGTATGCCAACTGATTCTTGAGCGCGCCCCAGCCAGCATCTAACACGGACTTGGCCATCCGAGTCTTTACCAGCTTGAGGCTGCTCACGTCGCCAACGACGATGTTCTGATATTGATCGATAATCTTTCGAGAAAACTTGTGTAGTGCATCAGCCCTGCAACGCGCGGCCTTTCTGTGGATGCGCTTCGCTTGACGCTTGTGCCCTCGGCGCTGAGCGTTCGCCAGCTTCTCGGCGTAGGCATGCGTCCAGCGGCCCGCTTCCAGACGCTCGCCATCGCTCGTCACGGCGATGTCCTTGAGACCGAGGTCGATGCCGACTGACTCGCGCGGCGCAACGGTCACGTCGGGTCGCACGATCACGGGGAGACAGAGGAACCAGTCGCCCACGGAGTCCTGCGCGAAACAGCCATCCCGCCACTTCACGCCATCCAGTCGCGCAGCTTCGAAAACCCGGAAGAACTTGCCGCAGAACCGAAGTCCGACGCCCTTGCGCTTCACGCTTGCGGCCTTAAACGGAACCCATCCCAGTGAACGGCGTGCGCCACGGCTCACCCGCCATCGCAACCTCACGCGCTTCGCCGCTCTCCGCTTGACGGCGTACTCGCAGCAGATGCGCTGGATCGTGTCCGCCCCGATGCGCTCGAAGTACGCGGTAGCACCGGCTGAGAGATTGCAGAGGTCGAAGCCGGAGAGAAACTTCGCGTTGGCCCGGCGATTGCGGTCCGCCGCATCGATGCTCGTGGCATTCGCCCAGTTCCAGACCTGATTGGCCTCGACCGCCGCAGCGTTGAGCCATCCATAGGACTCGGCCTTCACTTTTAAGCGAAACGTGCGAACAAACGAGGTAGTATCGGCGTCAACCATTTGCAAATACTCTTGCGGGTGGCCAGTGTGTCGGGGCGGCTGGAACCGTCTCGACGCACGAACTATACCATGAAATCGCGTAAACGAGCGCGGCATGAGCGAATCACTCATTTCCCGCAGCTCCCGTGCTGCGCAACGCTCGCAGCGGGGTCGTCACGTCCTGTTCCTTCGTAGCTTCGGATCCGTTCACTTATCTTCCTGTTCTGTCATTGAAAGAGCCGCCCAGTCCTGGTGTTCGATCTCCGCGATGCGAGCCGCGACCACGCCCAACTCGACGCCTATCTCATCCGCGACGATGCTGGCGATATCGGCCGCGCTGAGCTGTCCCACCTGCTGGCGCAGCGTCTTGCGCCGCTGTTCGGCCTCACGCTCGATAGCAGCCTCGGCGGATTTGCGGTCGAGTTCGGCCTGGATATCGGCTTTGCGCTTCTCCTCAGCCTCTCGGGCCTCGCGCTCCTTGCGCTCGATCTCGGCCTGCCGTTCGGCTTGCGCGCGCTCCTGCTCGGCGAGGGCAACCCGCTCGGCGGTGAGGCGCTGCTGCTCGGCGCAGTGAGCCTTCGCCGCCTCGAACAAGTTGGCCAGCCGCTCCATGCCGTCGCCCTTGGCTTGCATGGCTGAGTCGTACCACTCGGCGTAATCCTCGCGACGCACCGGGGCGCCCATGAGCGTCTTGAGCTCCTGCTCGATCAACACCGGGGAGTCGGTGGCCGTGAGGTGCGTCGGGCCGCGCAGGACGGCGATGCGCGCCATAATCTCAGCCTCGCGCCGCGCCTTGGCTTGCTGCGCCTCGAATGCATCGCGCTCGGCCTTGAGTCGTGCGGTCTGCTCGGCCTCCTCGCGCGCTCGCCGTTCGTGCATCCGGCGCGTCTCCTCGGCCAGCCGTTCCCGCTCAGCCTGCAACCGCGCCTCCTCGGCCTTTCGTGCCTCGGCTGCGATGCGCTCCTGCTCGGCATGCTCAGCGGCCTCTCTGGCAGCCTGTGCGGCCCGCTCAGCCTCGGCAGCGGCTTGCCGCTCCTCTCGCTCGATGGCCTCGACGTGCGAGCGGCGTAGCGAAACCAGCGCAGCCTGGCGCGCCGCCTCGGCCTGGTCGGCAAACTCCTGGTAGTCGTAGGTGAGACCGCCCTCGATCTGCTCGATGACATCGAGGATACGGGCCGGCGCGAGCGCGCTGGTGTATACCTCGGGCAGCGTCTGGAGCTTCGCCAGGCGCTTCTGAATCTCCTGCACCCGCAGGGCCTCGGCTTCGGCCTTGGCGCGCTTCTCGGCTTCCCGCGCGTCGTCCCACGCCTTTTGGATCACGCCGAGCCGATCCTCCTCGGGCTGGATGATGCCGACGAGGCGCTTCTCCTCGGCGATGACGGCCCGAGAGAACGCCGTCGCATCCTCGCGCGCGGCTTTGCCGATCTTCTCGATATCGACGCGCTTGACCTTCAGAGCCATGCGGGCCGTGTGACACTGCTGATATCCGTCCGCGTTCGTAATGACCGTAATGGACTTCGACGCGGCGGCGAGCGCGGTCAGCGCCTGCTCGTTCGCATCCGCGAGGGCGAGCTTTGCGCGCTCCATCGGAGCCAGTGCTTTCGATTCGCTCATTTCAACCTCTGGTTTTGTTTCTGGCGCTATCCGTCAGAGGCGGCTTTCTCTTCGCCCACCGCTTTTTGACCATTGCTCGATAGTAATCCGAGTCTCCACGAACCTTGGACTTCCCTTTTCCAGATCTTCCGCCTTTCGCCCCAAGCAGCGCGGCAGCCATTGATTCTCGTCTCGTCATTGCTCGAATTTATACTACCGCTTGCGTAAAGTCAAGCGCCACTTTTCTAAATTCTGCGCGGCAGAATTTTGCTTGTCGGCCACTCTGCCGATAGACCCAGCTTAGCCTGCTGCTGTTCCCAAATCTCACGCTCAGTGCCGAACACGGCTACAAAAGAGCGCTTGTGATACGTCACTGACACCAAGTGCTTATCGTCAATCATCAGGCGTTGACGCTCGCTAAATGTTCCAACGTGATGGCCTCGGCACAGCCCTATCGTGTACCAGTGTCCGAGACGCTTGTTTCCTTCTGTTATGTGGTGACATTCACGTTGCTCATTCCCGGTGTAGACCGACGCTATACAGCACGGACATGCCAAACGCATCAGCAAATTGATGCGCTCTCGCTCTGCTTTGGTTTGCGCAACGTATTTTGCGTGCCAGATCACTTGCATGCTTCCTCCGCGATTGCGATAAAGTCGAGCGGTTTGCCGGCGGCGTCGGCGGCGTAGGGGGCGGCACAGGCGGCGGCGTCGGCGGCGTAGGCGGCGGCGGCGGCGGCGGCGGCGGCGTAGGGGGCGGCACAGGCGGCGGCGTTGGCGGCGGCGGCGGCGTTGGCGGCGGCGTCGGCTGCGGCGCAGGCGGCGTTGGCGGCGTTGGCGGCGGCGTAGGGGGCGGCACAGGCGGCGGCATTGGCGCTTTCGCGCGAGCGATCCTCCCCGCTCAACCACTTGTCAGCCCACGCGTTCCACTTCCGATCCTCGCAGACCTGCTTGGCGCACAGAATCGCGAATCGGATGCGCTGTTCTGTTGTAATCTCAGGCGCTGGAATCTCCCGTAGCGTCGTGAGTGTTAGGCACCCGACTTT
>DAHXNE010000091.1 GCA_027366635.1 Gammaproteobacteria bacterium
GATCCGAGACGCGGTTCGGTTCAACCGAGCCAGGCAAGTCCGACCGCTGAGAAGCGCGAACTGGATGGAAGGTCCCTCGGGACCGAGGCCATGCGCGTGCTGTCAGGAACAGCAGAGTGCAGGGTCAAGTCTGGGTGCCAATACAGTATCCCCCGGGCGTGACAGCGGCCTTGGGAGGCCCGTTCCGGCTTCCTGGTGGTGCCGCCGCCTCGCACTCCAGCCTCGTTCCTGCGCTCCGAGGCGCCGGTTTGCTGATCCCCGCCACAGCCGAAACCCCCCATTGACTTCAGGGTGATGATACCGCTACCATGGACAACTGATTGCTCGTGCAATGAAAGTCTTTTGTACTTCCCGGCATCGGCATTTCGCGTGAGCGCGCAGCGGGCCGCTCGATCCAGGGCCCACATCGGGCCCGATACGCCGCCCGGCCCCATGTCCCGTAGCGCCGGACCGGGACCTTCGGCTCGTTTTCATGGAGTTTTCCCAATATGACTCTTTTCTCTGACGTCGCACCGATTCAATTCGAGGGTCCCGGCACCGACAACGAGTACGCCTATCGCGTCTACGACAAGAACCGCGAGGTACTTGGCAAGCGGATGGAAGACTGGCTGCGGTGCGCGGTGTGTTACTGGCACTCGTTCAACTGGCCCGGCCAGGACATCTTCGGCGCCGGCACGCTGCCGCGGCCGTGGCTCGGCGCGACCATCACCCAGGAGATGGCCAACACCAAACTCGAGGCGGCCTTCGATTTCTTCAGCCGTCTCGGCGCGCCGTACTTCACGTTCCACGACGTGGACGCCATGGCCACGGCGAACACCGTGAAGGAGCACGATCGGAACCTCAAGACGATCGGAGAGCTGATGCAGAAGAAAATGGCCGCCACGGGCACCAAGCTCCTGTGGGGTACGGCCAACCTCTTCAGCCACCCCCGCTACGCCGGCGGCGGGGCCACCAGCCCCGACCCGGAGGTATTCGCCTGGGCGGCCGCGCAGGTGCGCGCCTGCCTGGAGCTCACGCATCGCCTCGGCGGGCAGAACTATGTGCTCTGGGGCGGACGCGAGGGCTACGATTCGCTGCTCAACACCGACCTGAAGCGTGAGCTCGATCACTATGGGCGCTTCCTCTCCATGGTCGTCGAGCACAAGCACCGCATCGGCTTCAAAGGCAGCATCCTGATCGAGCCGAAACCCTTCGAGCCGACCAAGCACCAGTACGACCGGGACGTCGCGGCGGTGTACGCCTTCCTGCAGCGTTACGGGCTGACCAAAGAGGTGCAGGTCAACATCGAAGTCAACCACGCCACCCTGGCGGGCCTGGAGTTCGATCACGAAGTGACCGCCGCGCTGACCTACGGGATCTTCGGCTCCATCGACATCAACCGCGGCGATGACCGCAACGGGTGGGACACGGATCAATTCCCGAACAACGCCCAGAGTCTGGTATCGGCGTTCGTGGCACTGATCGAGGCCGGCGGCTTCACCCACGGCGGCTTCAACTTCGACGCGAAGCTGCGCCGCCAGTCGGTCGATCCGGCGGACCTGTACCTGGCGCACATCGGCGGCATCGACACCCTGGCCCGGGCACTGCTCGCGGGCGCCGATGTGGTCAATCGGCGCAAGCTCACGCAGCTGAAGAAAACCCGCTATCAGGGCTGGGACGGCGAGCTCGGCCAGCGCATCGAGCAGGGCAAGATCGACCTGGCCGCGCTGGCGGATCTGGCCGGAGCCTCGAACCTCCAACCCGCGCCGCGCTCCGGACACCAGGAGCTCGCCGAGAGCCTGATCGCGCGCGAGTGCAAGTACTAAGGCGATTGTGACGCCACCGGAGCGCGGCGCGGCTGCGCACCGGACCTCAATCGGGGTATACAGGGACGTATGCCCCGTGCTCCACCCAGGAGCCCAATCGAGCTCGAGGAAGCGGCTTTCATCCGGCGCGGCGCCGTCCGGGTTAAACTTGCCTCGTGACCAACGAACCGATCCGCAGCATCACCATCGTCGGCGGAGGCACCGCGGGCTGGATGTCGGCCGCGACCCTGTCGAACTCCTTTCCGCACCTGCGGGGCCATATCCGGCTCGTCGAATCGGAGGAGATCGCCACGGTGGGCGTCGGCGAGGCGACCATTCCGCCGATCATCGACTACATTCACACCCATGGGCTCGATGAGGACGACCTCATCCGCAAGACGCAGGCCACCTTCAAGCTCGGCATCGAGTTCAAGGACTGGACGCGGCCGGGGCATTCCTACATTCATCCCTTCGGCCCCACCGGTCTGCCCAAGGGCGGCGTGCCCTTCTACACCTACTGGCACCGCTGCGCGCTGGCCGGCACGGCCGCGCCGATCGAGCACTACTCCCTGCAGGCGCTCGCCGCGCGGCAGAGCAGATTCATGCGGCCCATTAACCGCCCGCACTCACCGTTGGCCACCATCGTCTACGCGCTGCACTTCGATGCCAAGCGTTTTGCCGCGTATCTGCGCGCCTATGCCGAGGCCCGCGGCACCGTGCGGACCGAAGGCAAGGTGCGCGACGTCTCGCTGCGGCCCGCAGACGGCTTCATCGAGGCCATCACGCTCGAGAGCGGCGAGAGAATCGCGAGCGATCTATACATCGACTGCACGGGATTTCGCGGCCTGCTGATCGAGGGGGCCCTGAAGACCGGCTACGACGACTGGACGCACTGGCTCCCCTGCGATCGGGCCGTGGCCGTTCCGTGCGAGCGCTCGGGGCCTTTGTCCTCGCATACGCTGGTGTCCGGCCGCCCCGTCGGTTGGCAGTGGCGCATTCCCCTGCAGCATCGGGTCGGCAACGGCTACGTCTACAGCAGCCAGTTCATGAGCGACGATGCGGCGCAGGATCTGCTGCTCTCGAGCCTCGAGGGCCGCCCGACACGCGAGCCGCTGCGTCTGCGCTTCACGACCGGCCGGCGCCGGCAGTGCTGGAACAGGAACTGCGTCGCGATCGGCTTGTCCGCGGGCTTTCTCGAGCCGTTGGAGTCCACCGGCATCCATCTGATCCAGCGCGGCATCCTCGTGCTCCTGAAGCTCTTTCCCGACCGCCACTTCCGGCAAGCCGACATCGATCGCTACAACCGGCAGCTCGCTTTCGACTACGAGCGCGCCCGGGATTTCCTGGTGACGCACTATCACTTCACGGAACGGAGCGAGGAATTCTGGCGTCATTGCCGTGACACGGCGCTCCCGGACAGCCTCAGCGAGCGCCTCGAGCTGTTCCGCAACTACGGCCGGCTGATGCGCGACGAGAACGAGCTGTTCTCGGTGCAGAGTTGGTTCCACGTGCTCAACGGCCAGAATGTCCAGTCCGCCGGCTACGATCCGTACGCGGACACGCTCGGTCCCGGCGCGCAGACGGCGCTCGAGGAGATCCGCGAGGTCGTGGCCGGTTGTGTCTCGACCATGCCGTCGCACGAGGCCTTCATTCAGCGGTACTGCCGCGCACCGGCGGAATGAGGCTGGGCTCTCGCGGCGCCGCGCGGGGCGACCCCGTCGAGCGCGCGCGACGGGCTCTGACGGCGCACCAGCGTGCTCTTCCCGAAGAGCGACTCCAGCAGGTTGACGGCGAGCCGCGCCGTGCGGTTGCGTACATCGAGCGCGGGATTGAGTTCGACCACGTCGAGCGAGCCCACCTGCCGGGTATCGGCGATCATTTCCATGCACAGTTGCGCTTCGCGGTACGTCGGGCCACCGGGCACCGTCGTGCCCACGCCGGGCGCGATATCGGGATCGAGAAAGTCGACGTCGAAGCTCACGTGCAGGTGGGTGTCGGCGTCGATGCCGTTGAGCGCCTGCCGGACCGCCTCGCGCATGCCCATCTCGTCGATGTAGCGCATGTCGAACACTTCCACGGAGAGTTCATGGACCAGCCGGCGCTCGCCTTCATCGACGCTGCGCACCCCGATTTGACGAATCCATTGCGGATGGACGGCCGGCGTCCGCCCGCCGAGTGAGGTCAGCGCCCGCGGACCGGTGCCGCACAGACACGCGAGCGGCATGCCGTGCAGATTGCCGCTCGGAGACAGCTCCGCCGTGTTGAAATCCGCGTGTGCGTCGAGCCACAGGAGGCGCAGCTTGCGGCCCTGCTCGCGGCAATGGCGCGCCACGGCGCTGATCGAGCCGATGCCCAGGGAGTGATCGCCACCGAGCAGGATCGGTAATTCGTGCGCGCGCAGCGCCGCGTACACCGCCTCATGCACCCGTCGGTTCCACTCCACGACCTGCGGCAGATGCCGATAGCCCTCATGCGCAGCCTCGCCCGGGTTCGCCGGGCCGGTGAGATTGCCGCGATCGATGACGCTCAGGCCGCGCGCCTCGAGCGCCGCCCGCAGCCCCGCCACCCGCATCGCCTCCGGCCCCATCGAGGCGCCGATCTCGGCGGCGCCGACATCTGTGGGCGCCCCGATCAGGCTGACGGTGCGCCTCGAGCTCATGCGCGGGCCACTTCGGCGAGCTCCGCCGGCCGCTCGCGCCGGCTCCGACGCGAACCGATCAGGGCGAACAGATCCTTGGGGTTCTCCAGGTCCGGAATGAGATCGATGTCGAGCCGCTCGCCACGCCGCTCGCCGTGCAACCGATACACATAGCGCAGCGCCGAGAAGTCCTCGAGCGCGAAGCCCACGGAATCGAAGATCGTCACGTCACGCTCGCTCGTGCGCACCGGGCACCGCCCGGTCAGCACGTCGGTCAATTCGGTCACCGGGAAGTCCGCCGGCATCTGCTGCACCTCGCCCTCGATGCGCGATTGCGCCGCGTATTCGACCACGACGCGCACATCCTCTCGGCGCAAGATGTCGGGGTGCAATTCGGTCTTGCCGGGGCAGTCGCCGCCGACGGCATTCAGGTGCATGCCCGGCCGGATCATCTCGGGCGTCAGAATGATGGCGTTGCGCTTGTCGGCGGTGATGGTGGTGACGATATCCGCGCCGGCGACCGCTTCGGCGACGGAGGCGCAGTGCACGACGCGCAGGCCGGGCAGCGACTCGCCGGCGAGGTTCGCAGCCAGCTTGGCGGTGGCGCGCGGGTCGATATCGTAGAGTCGCACCTCACGGACCCCCAACTGATCGTGGAAGGCGATCGCCTGGAACTCCGACTGCGCGCCGTTGCCGATCAGGGCCATGACGCGGCTGTCGCGCCGGGCCAATGCGCGGGCCGCAACCACTGATGTCGCGGCCGTGCGCAATGCCGTTGTGAGCGTCATCTCGGACACCACCAGCGGATATCCGGTCTCGACGTCAGCGAGGACCCCGAACGCCATCACGGTCAGCAGACCCTTGGCCGTGTTCTTCGGATGACCGTTGACGTATTTGAACGTGTACTGCCGACCATCGCTCGCTGGCATGAGCTCGATGACGCCGAGCGGCGAGTGCGTCGCGTGGCGGGGGGATTTCTCGAAGGATTTCCAACGTCGGTAGTCCGCTTCGATCTCGCGGGACAAACCCGCGATGAACTGTGCGGTCCCGCGCTCCCGCACGAGCGCCTGAACCCGATGAACGCCGATGTAATCGACCATGGTGGATCTCCGATGACGGCCGGCGGACGCCCCCGCCGCCGACTCGAGATCCATGATCCGCGCCGCCGCAGCCAAAGAATAGTCAGAATACTGCCCGATTTATGCTATATTTTAGCCATATCGACAATCTGTAGTATCACTTTGACAGGTCGTGGGCACACCCGGCCCGACCGCGAGAACCTCGAATGGACGACCTCGATCAGCGTCTCATTTCGTTGCTGAGGGCCAATGGGCGCGCTCCGGTCGCCTCGCTCGCCAAGCAGCTCGGCGTGTCGCGCGGCACCATTCAGAATCGCATGGCCAAGCTCGAAGCCGACGGCACGATCGTCGGCTACACCGTGCGGTTGAAGCCCGACGTGCAGGAGCAGCACATCCGGGCCTTCATGACGATCGCCGCGGACGGCAATCAGGTCGATTCCGTCATCAAGACCCTGCGCGGCGATCCTGCAGTGGCGAGCCTCTACAGCACCAACGGCCGCTGGGACGTGGTGGCGGAACTGCGGGCCGACTCGTTGGCCGGTTTCGATCGCGTGCTGGCTCGCGTCAGCCGCACTCCGGGCGTCACGAGCAGCGAGACCAGCCTGCTGCTGTCGACGTTCAAGCTATAGTTGTCCATCGACCGACTGACAGTCGACCCCGAGTCACGCAGCGGCCCGGCAAGGTCACAGGCACAGGGAGGTGCCCCGCCGCCGCAGGTGGCGGACGTTGAGCCAAAAACCACGCTTTTTGGCTCAACGGCGCTGGGCGGGGCAGGAGCCCCGATCCAGCGCTTCGTAGTAGTAGTTGTCCATCGACCGACTGACAGTTGACCCCGAGTCACGAAGCGGCCCGGCAAGGTCACAGACACAGGGAGGTGCCCCGCCGCCGCAGGTGGCCTACGTCGATGCGGGCCCAGACTGTCCGAGGGGCAGCGTGCCGGACCTGACGGTGCCGGTACTCAACAGGTGATACGGCGCGAATCGCGGCTGCCGCAGCGCCGTGTGTCGAATCAGCAGGGTCGTGACCAGCGCGAACTGTCCGGACAGGCTCGCATGGCTCACGCCGTCGGTGAAGACCATCCAGGCGGACCCCGGCGGGAAGCGGATCTCGGCATATCCGTGCGGATCCGCTCTGAAGGTCTCACTGTCCTTCATGTAGTTGTGCAACCGGCGCATGGCCCGATCGTACGGACTGGAGTCGAGCGACTGCGCCTGAGGGTTGAGCCGGCTGAGCGCGCGGACCGTGAGCGTGAACGCATGATCGGCCGCATTGTTGCGAATCCGTAGCCGGCACCGGCCGTCGTTGTCGAGCAGGCCGGACTGAACGCCGTGCCGCGCCAGCACCTCCTGAATGTCCCCCTTGGTCGCCCAGACGCGATTTTCACTCGGATTGACATTGACGAAGAAGCGCAGGATCCGGTCGCCATGGGTTGCGCCATATGCCCCCGCGTCGACATGGATCAGCTCATTGCTGGCATGGGGCTTGAGCTTGCGGCCGCGCTCCTGGATCGGGCGGAAACTGCACTTGGTCAACACCGTGCCGTCGCTCAGGTGTGGCGCAACCTGCCGCAGGTAGGCGCAGACCGCCTCGAGATGCTCGCCAAGGACGGCGGCTGTCCGCGCACGCGCCGGATCGTTGGCCTCGAGGCCGGTCAGGCGTCCATCGGCACCATGATAGCTGACGTTCTTCAGCTTCAGCCGCGTCGGCAGCTCGGTCCGCAGGATCTCCAGGTCAGCCGGGTTCGGCAACGGGAAGGGACAGCGGGGAAATCCGACGATGTGATTGCTTTCCAGCGCCTCGGCGATGGATTCGGCCGCCGCCGGGTCGTTCGGGTCATCGAATGTCGATAACACCCGAGGTGCCGCCGGTTGCGCCTCGATCCGGACGGGTGAAACGGATTGATCGGACTGCATGGCTATTGAGCCGGACCCACGTTGTGGCAGGAGCTTGCCGGCGGACGAGCCGCCGCAAGAGTTCAGACTCCATGGACGCACACCCGCCGGCACTGCGTCCAGGGGACGTGACCCATGAGTTCCACCCCGAAGTATATCGCGTCCCTCCAGCCGTCCGAGGTCCCGATGCAACCACCGCCGCTGCAGCGCCCTCGCCCCATTTTCCGCACATCAGCGAAAGCATTTTCGCGGCAATTTCCCGCCGGGCGACCTGAGCGGGAGGGCTACTCGGGTGCGTTGAGCTCGATCAGCTTCAGGGTCTGTACCTCCCACGTGCGGCCAAGTTCACTATTGTCGCCCTGATACCAGAAAGGTCCGGTGTTCATGCCGCTCGCGTGATCGTAACGCGCCGCCAACCAGCGCCGCAGCGTGAAGAAGTCATCCGCCTCCAAGCGTCGGTATCTCAAGCCGGATCGACTGGCGCACCCGATCGGGCTCTCAGGGGGTTGCCGGCAATTTGAGGGATCTTTGCAGTCTTAGTAATTTTCGATAAGCTTCCAAAACTCTAGATAAGTCCTCGAGCGCCTCACCATGGATCCTCGACGCAATCCCTATGCCCCCGGTGCCGGCGCGCCTCCTCCGGAGCTCGCGGGCCGCGATATGGTCATCGAGGAAGCCTCCATTGCCTTGGACCGCATCCGCAATGGCCTTCATGCCAAGAGCCTGATGCTGGTCGGACTGCGCGGGGTCGGCAAGACCGTGCTGCTCAATCGACTGCACATCGATGCCACGGCGGCGGGTTTGGTCACGGTGCTGCTGGAGGCGCCGGAGCAGCGCTCGCTGCCGGCGCTGCTCGCCCCGTTCCTGCGGATGGGGCTTCTGAAGCTCGATGTGGCCGCTCATGGCACGGATCTGGCCAAGCGCGCCCTGCGGGCGCTCGGGGGCTTTGTCCAAGCGGCCAAGATCAAATATCACGACATCGAGTTCGGCGTGAACCTGGGCCTGGAACCCGGCGTTGCCGACAGTGGCGACCTGTCGGCCGATCTCACGAGTCTGTTTCAGACCGTAGGGGAGGCTGCTCGCGCGTCGGGGACCGCGGTGGCCCTTTTCATCGATGAGCTGCAATACGTCGCGGCGAGGGAGCTGCAGGCGTTGATCACGGCGTTGCACCGATGCAGCCAGCTGCAGCTGCCGATCACCCTGGTGGGGGCGGGTTTGCCGCTGCTCTATGGGCAGCTGGGGGAAGCCAAGTCCTACGCGGAGCGACTGTTTGATTTCAAGGCCATTGGCGCGCTGGCCGTTCCGGCGGCCCAAGCCGCCCTCATTGAGCCTGCCCGCCGACAGCAGGTGGCGTTCGCGTCTGACGCACTCGATGCCATTCTGGATCAGACCCAGTGCTACCCCTACTTCCTGCAGGAGTGGGGCAAGCACGCCTGGAATTATGCGGCCGGTTCGCCCATCTCGTTGAGCGATATTCAGGGTGCGCATGACATCGTCGTGGCTGACCTGGATGCTGGGTTCTTCCAGGTCCGACTGGATCGTCTGACGCCGGCGGAACAGCGTTACCTGCGGGCCATGGCCGAGCTCGGACCCGGACCGCACCGCTCCGGAGATGTCGCCAAGGCGCTCAAGATGAAGGTCGAATCGGCGGCACCCATCCGCTCCGGTCTCATCAGGAAGGGCATGGCATTCAGTCCCGCGCACGGGGAAACTGCCTTCACCGTTCCGTTGTTCGATCAATACCTCAAGCGCGAGATGCCGGATTAGTCCTGCCCTGACCCGTCTTCGCGCCGTTCCTGACAGCGCTTGGCGTGTCACGGTCCTTGCGGACCGTGCGGCCTGCGCGGACCTTTGAGCCGATTCGCGGTTCATCGTGGGGCGGGGCTGAAGCGGGTGAACGGTTGCCCGTTCTGCCGAGTCCGTCTTGTCGTACATTCGACGCTCGAATTGATCCGGAAACGCCGCGCGATCGTAACGCGCCGCAAGCCAGCGGCGCAGCGTGAACAAGTCATCCGCCTCCAAGCGGTAGCGCGGATCCGGGCGCCAGGCGGCAAGCGCGCTCTTTTGGACGAGTTGCTTGGCGGCGGTGAGCTCGATGCACTCCGTCCTACCTTCGCAGGTGAGCGCCAGATGCAGTGTGCGCGCGAATTTCAGGTTGGCGAGATTTGAGTCCGCCGAGGGCAGGCGCGTTCCGGCGATCACCTCGACGTAAGGCTCGATGTCGAGGTTCGCGTTAGCCAGATCGCAATCGTGGCGACGACCATGCCGAGGGTGTCAGCGAGCGACCGAGTCCGAGCGCCGAGACGGCCTCTTCAGGGAGTCAGAGTCCTGCCCTGACACGTCTTCGCCCCGTTCCTGACGGTGCTCGAGGTGTCTCGGCCCTTGCGGGCCGTGCAGCCTGCAAGGGCCTTTTGGCCGGTTCGCGGTTCATCGTGGGGCGGCGCTGAAGCGGTACGACCGT
>DAHXNE010000094.1 GCA_027366635.1 Gammaproteobacteria bacterium
CTAGAGCGCGGGATAGCGCTCGCTACCGAGTCTTCTCCATCGCGCGGTACCCGCCGCCGCGCGGCAGGCGTGGAGGTTGTACCCCGCGCGGGGCAGTGCAGCCCGCAGGGCCCGGCTCGCCGAGAACGGCTGTATGACTCATCGAGTGATTCAGCCATGGCGAGCAAGAAAGACCGGACATCATCCGCAGCCGGGGCAACCGCCTCGACTGCGCCGCTTGCGGGAAGCCCAGCAGGCGACCCTGGCGCGGCGGCGAATGGGACAGGCGGGGAAGCCAAGCCGGAAACCTCCGAAGAATTCGACATAGTCGCCGCCCGGCAGGCGATTCCCGTTCTCGATCGAGCGCTGCGCGCGTGGGATCGGGCGCTCGGCGCGCAACACACCCCTGCCGGGTTCGCCGTCGAGTTCGTCGCGCACATCGAGCCTTCCCGGCTCGAGCGCATCCAGTGCGCGAGCCCCGAAGAACTCACCCGCTTGGCGGAAGACCTCGCGGTGGCCTATCCGTTGGTCCCCGCCGCCGCCTGGCTGGCCGCGCTCTCGGCCAAACGGGTAAAACCGCGCTCGAGCGTCGGCCGTTCAGCCGGCAAGACACCCCGGAAAGCCAAGACCGGAACACAGCCTGGGGCCTCGGGGGAGAGCACACACCGGGCCGCCGGTGCAACCGGCGCCGGCACCTCCGCTTCCCCCGACACGGCCGCCGCGCGCGTCGAGCTCACTCCAGATCTGCGCGCTCAACACCGCATCCCGGAATGGGCGGATGGCTCTGACATCCGCCCCGGGGAGGACCTCGCGGCATACGCCAGGCGCAAGCGCGTCACCGGGGCGCCACCTGATCGCAGCAAGTTCATTGGGGAATAGTCATGCTCAAAGTCTTTCTCGTGGACGGGGACAAGGGCGGCGTGGGCAAGAGCATCGCCGCGCGGCTCTTGATTCACTATCACGTCACTCTGCCGGCCGAGGTCCGGCCGTCAATCTACGTCATCGACAGTGATCGCTCCAATCCCGATATCGGTGGCGCGGGCGGTTATGTGGAAGACCCGCAAGCGGGGATCGCGGCGGTCGCTCTTCTTGACCTCTCGGATGAAGACGGCTGGATTGATCTGGTCAAGCGCTTCGGCGAGTTCGTCGAGGACGAAAATGAGCACCGTGTCATCGTGAGTCTGCCCTCGCAGATCGGTACGCGGGCGTTCAGCGGCGAGATCGCCATCGTCCGCGAAGCCATGCGGGCGCTGAACATGATCGCGGTGTGGGTGCTGTCCCGGACCAAGGAGTGCCTGGCCGCCCTCGAGGGCCGGCAAATCGCGCTGCCTCACCGGTATGACCGCGGCGTCGCCGTGCGCAACTTGTTCTGGGGGCGGGCGCGCGAATTCTACCGCTGGGAGAATTCGGAGCTGCGCAAGTCCCTCATGTCCTCTGGGTGGGCGGATGTCACCCTGCCGGCGATCAATGAGACCGTGCTCGATGGGATCGAGCGCGCACCCCTGCACACGATCATCCCTCCGGACGGCCACAAGGTGCTCGATCTCGGTACGGACATGTCCCTGCGCGCGAGTGTGGGGGCTGCGATGCCGAGCATGAAAGTCATTGCCGATTACTCGCCGACCGGTGAAGAGGCCGCCGAGTGATGCGCGAGGGCGGCTACGACATCGCCGATCAGCTTTTCATGGATGCCCGCGGCATCCCGATCACGCGCTTCTCGGATCAGGACAAAGCGGACTATCGGGTCCTGCGCGAGGCGCTGATTCAGGCGACCTACCTGCCGGATGACCCGAAGGCCGCCCCGATCATCGCGCTCGTCGCCTTCGTGTGGGCGCGCTGCACCGGGCGCGCCGATGTGCTGCTCGCCATCAAGGAGTCCATTGAAGGCGAGGTCATCGACGGTGAGCGCCGCGGCGTCCTCGGGCAGATCAAGGCAGTCATCGCCGGAGAGTTCGCGGGATTCGCCGAGCGACTCGACGCTCACATAAAAGAGAGCGCGACGCTCACCGTGCGGCAGCGTCACCTGGACGAGCGGCGGACGGAGGTCCGGACCGACCCGGATTTGACCGTTGAGGCGATCGCGACCGCGGTGATTGAGGCGTTGCGGGAGTCCGGATCGGTCTTCCCCGCGCTGAACCCATCTGCTGAGACGGAGCCGCCCCATGCGCCACCCCCGATCGATCACGAAGCGATCGCCTCGGCCGCGGCCGAGCGCGTCGTGGAGGGACTCAAGCCCCACATGGGGGTTCACGTGGATATCGCGGCGATCAAGGAGTCGCTGCGCGAGAGCTTTCAGCTCGCCTGGATCTGGATCGCCTTGGCGTGTGTGCTCTGCGCCGGCGGGTTTGGCGTCTGGGTGGGGTATCAACGGGCCTCGGTGCGGGATGCGGGTGCAATCACAGTGCTCAGCCAGCAGGTGACCGACCTGAAACACGCGAACGCGACGCTGACCCGGGTGTGCGGCACCAACCGGCGTTGACCCACTGCGTGGGGACACCGGCTGCGCCGGGGCACGTCGGCTGTGCCCTGTAAGAGTGCGGGCCGCAGGCCGGGCTACGCAGCCCCGCAAGGGCCCGGGCGGCGGAGAAGGATTGAAGAGCGTGGTGCCGTATCGGGCGCGCTTCATCAACAGATACGAGTTTTCGAGGTAATAGTCTATGAACGCTCAAGCTGAGCACGTGAACGATCAGGTCGAGGCGATGGAGCCGCACTCTGCGGCACCGGAGAAGTCCTCGGAGGAAATCGCGCTCGAGGAAGCGATCGCGCGTGAGTATCTCGAGCGGGAGCGGGACGCCTCGCGCGAACGCCACGACAAGCTCGAAGCGCTCAATGACCGCCATCGCCGCGAGGTGGAAGAATTCCAGCGGCCGGAGACCACCTCTGAGGTTCGCAAGGAGATTGAGAC
>DAHXNE010000062.1 GCA_027366635.1 Gammaproteobacteria bacterium
CAAGAATTTCATTCCGAAGTTCACCATGTCGAAGTTCAACCCCAAAGCCTGGGCCGCGCTGTTCAAGCGTGCCGGCGCGCGCTACGTGGTGCCCGTGGCGGAGCATTGCGACGGCTTCCCTGAATACAACTCGAAGTTCACCCTGTGGGATGCGGCCCGCATGGGACCGAAGCGGGACTTGGTTGGAGAGCTCGAGAAGGCGGTGCGCGCCGACGGCCTGCGCTTCGGCGTGTCCTCGCACCGCGCCGAGCACTGGTGGTGGTACAACCCCGGCACGAAATACCAGTCCGACGTCGACAATCCGCGCAATGCCGGACTGTACGGTCCCGCGGAGCCGATGAACCTGCCCGGCGTGCACTCGCGCGGCGAGCCGAACCCGAACCAACTGCAGGAGTGGCTGCCGCCGTCGCGGGCGTTCTTGCGAGACTGGCTGGCACGCAGCACGGAGCTCGTCGATGAGTATCACCCGGATCTGATTTACTTCGACTGGTGGATCAATCAGCCTGCGTTCGCGCCTTATCTGCGCAAGATGGCTGCGTATTATTACAATTCGGCGGCAACTCGCCATCAGGGAGTGGTCCTGACGTATAAATTGCACGCCTTCCCGCGCGGCGCGGGGGTGCAGGAAGTCGCATTCGGCAAGCGCCATTACCTGAGCCTGCGGCCTTGGCAGGCCGATATTTCGGTCAGCCTGGACTCGTGGGGATATGTGCGTCACGACCGCTACCGTACCGCCCGCTCGCTGCTCACCGACCTGATCGACATCGTGAGCAAGAACGGCGACATGCTGCTGAACGTCGGACCACGCGCCAACGGCACGATTCCGGCCAAGGTCCGTCGCATCCTGCTGCGGATGGGCGCGTGGCTGAAGGTGGATGGTCAAGCCATTTACGGCACACGTCCCTGGGTGCTGTACGGGGAAGGCCCGACCGTCGGGTCGCCGGGATCGGGGACGGACGCCCCGCAAAGCTACACCCCGAAGGACATCCGTTTCACTCAGAAGCACGGCGTGCTGTACGCCCTGGGGCTGGCCCGGCCGAGCCACGGGAAGGTCCTGATCCGGGTGCTGTACACGGCCACACCGTATCTGCACGGCCCGATCACGCGGGTCAGGCTGCTCGGCGATGCGGCGCCGATCCACTGGCGGCAGACCCCCGATGGGCTGGTCGTGCAGTTGCCCCCCTCCAAGAGCAAGATGCCGTACGCGCTGAAGATCCTCAGCCGTGGCACGACGCGACACCGACACTAGAGGTCAAGCCATGCTGCTCGAAGGCAAGACGGTCCTGATCACCGGTGCGTCGCGCGGCATCGGCCGCGCGACCGCCGTCGAGTGCGCCCGCCAGGGCGCCGATGTCGGCCTGAATTGGTTCAAGGACCGGGCCGGCATCGAGGACACGCTGACGCAGGTCACGCGGCTCGGCCGGCGCGCCATCGAGGTCGAGGGAGACGTGGCGCTCCCGGAGTCGGCCGAGCGGTTCATAACGGTCGCGAGCGCGGCCCTGGGCAGGCTCGACGTGTTCGTGAGCAACGCCGGCATCTGTCCGTTTCACGCCTTCCTCGACACGCCGCTCGAGGTGTTCGAGCGCACCATGGCCGTCAACCTGCATGGCGCTTATTACATGACGCAGGCAGCCGCGCGCCAGATGAAGCATCAGGGCACCGGCGGTGCGCTGATCGCCATCAGCTCGATCAGTGCCCTGGTCGGCGGCGGGATGCAAGCGCATTACACGCCGACGAAGGCCGGCGTGCACTCCCTGATGCAGTCGTGCGCGGTCGCGCTCGGGCCGTACGGCATCCGCTGCAATTCCGTCATGCCGGGTACCATCGCGACCGACATCAACAAGGAGGATCTGGCCAACCCCGCCAAGCGTGCCGACATGGAGAAGCGCATTCCGCTGGGCCGGCTGGGTGAGCCCCGGGACGTGGCAGGCTGCGTGGTCTTTCTGGCGTCCGACCTCGCGCGTTACGTGACGGGCGCGGCGGTGCTCGTCGACGGCGGGTTGTTCGTCAACCTGCAGTAGGCCGTTGCGCGGGAGAAAGCGCGGCGGCGGCCATCCTGGCCGCCGCCGCGCTGAGGGGGGACCTTCGTCACAGACCGGAAGCGCTCGGGCCGGGAGTCGGGGTCGCGGCGCCGTCCGGTTCTCGGGCTTTGGGCCAGGGCCTGGAGCGCGCCACACTGATGGCGCGGTCGCTATGGGGCCACTTGCCGCTCACACAGCAGTAGAACTGGTAGAGCGTGTCGTTCGCATAGATGATCGACGGCTTGTGCGCGAAGTCCTCGTCGATGGATCCCGGCGGCCCCACGTTCAGCATGATCTCGGGGACCTTGGTCAGATGGTAGGGGTCCAATCCCAGCGCGAGCAGATCGCGCGCGTGGCCGTCGTTGGCGAAACCGTAATAGTACACGCCCCACCACGGCCCCCAGCGGACCACGCACGGATCACTGGCGAAGCGCGCGTCCCACGACTTCGGTCCGCCGGTGCGAATCACCGGGTTACCCGGGTAGCGGGTCCAGGTCTTGAGATCCGGCGACGTCGCAATGCCGATCTGCTCGTGCCAGTCGTTGCGGTGGTTGGTCTTGGCGTTGTAAAAGATATAGTAGAGGTCGTCGTTCTTGATCAGGTAGGCTTTGTACAGGCCGCCGGCCTCCCACGGAAGCGCCGGATCCGGCCGGAGAATCGGTTCGGTGATGTCCCAGTGATAGAGATCCTCGCTGAATGCGAGTCCGATCACGCCCGGCCCCTGCTCGTAGCCCGGATGCGGGCAGGCGAACCAGGTGGCCACGTAGCGGCCGTCGACCTTGATGAGTGAGCCCCGGGAATGCAGCCCGTCCTCGCGCAGGATCGACATCATCGCGATGTTGTAGCGAACGACGGGATTCTTGGGGTCGCGCCGGAGGATCAGTCCGGCGCGCCGCCAATGCTCCAGATCGTCGGATTCGGCGAGTCCGGTCTGGTAGCCGATGCCGTCAAAGCCGACATACGTCAGGTAATAGCGGCCGCAGGACTCGAAGACGAACGGACAATCCACCTTCAGCCGGTCGAAGCTCCCGGGCACGCCGGATCGGGTGAGGATCCGACGCTCCAATTTGTACGGCGTCCGAAACGGCGCGATGCTCGGCAAGATCCTGCCCTGTGGCGCGCCGCCCAATCGGCCGCCGGCGAGGGCCCGCGGCACGGCGGCCACACCCTCGAGCGCGAGGCCCGTGCCGGCCGCGGCCGCCAGCCCGGTGAGAAGCGTCCGTCTGTCCCGGTCCACCATGGCATTCTCCTTGCGGGTTCCTCAGAACTTCACGTTCGCACCGATCATCACCATCCGATCGTCGATGGTCGCACCTTGAGGCAGCGTCGGCACACCGTAATAGAAGGTCTGCTTCGTACCAAGGATGTTCGAGCCGTCGATGTACACCTGAAGGTGGTGGTTGACGGTGTATTGCAGCGAAGCATCCAGCCAGCCGTAGCTCGCGGTATAGATCGGGTTCGCGGCCAGCTGCGCGTTCGAGCCCGTGTACAGCGAGGTGTAGAAGGAGCTGCGCCAGTTGTATGCCACGCGGAACGAGATCGGGCCTTTTTCGTAGATGCCAATCAGGTTGTAGCTGTCCTTGGAGAGTCCCGGCAGCGTGGTGGTCTGGCCCAGCACTGCCGTGGGTGCAGCCGCCTCGATGTAGGTGTAGTTGGCGTCGATACCGAGGCCATTCATCCAGCCCGGAAGCCGGCGGAAGAACTGCTGGTAGTTGAATTCCGCGCCCTTGATGGTAGCGGCGCCGCCGTCGATCGGACCGGTGAGGTTGTACTTGATCCCATCGATCGCGAAGGCGTCCTGCTTGGTCTCGGAAAGCCAGAAGTTGCTCAGCTTCTTGTAGAAGATGTCACCGCTGACGACCGCGCCCGGCGCGAAGTAGTAGGCCAGCGACGCGTCGAACTGGTTCGCCTTCATGGGCTTCAGATACGGGTTGCCGCCGCTCGCGGCGCCCTGCGCCGGCAGCAGTGCGATCGACGGGCGCATCTGGCTGAAGTCCGGATAGGCGATCGCCTGTGAAGCGGCCAGGCGCAGCTCGAGGTCGTGCGTCAGTTTGAACAGCAGGTTCAGACTCGGCAGGGGAGTGGATTCGCCGGTGACGAAGGTATGCGGTATCAATACCCCGCCGCTGCTCAGCTCGCCATTGAGGAAATCCTCGTGCCGCACGAAGCGGACACCGACGTTGCCGGACATCGGGATGCCGGCGATCCGGTGCGCGAAGTTCAACTGCACGAACCCGGCGTAGTCGCGCTCATCGACCTGGTAATCCTGGGCTCCCGTGTCGAGCGGCAACGGCGCACCGAAAGCCTGGTACACCGAGTTGGGCTCATGGTGCAGGAGATTCGGGTCATATACGGCGTACGGCGGCTCGATGAGCGTCGAGGTGTAGGCCGAGAAGAACGGACTCAGCGGGACGTGGTTGAACCACGGCGCATTGGTCTGGATCTGCGCCGAATCGATGCCGGTGAACGTGGACCATTGGTTGAAGGCATCCTTGCGGTCGGCGAGGCGGATGCCGGTTTCGACGGAGGTCAGGAAGCCGTGCGCGAACGCATAGGTCGCATTGAGGCTCGCCGCGATCTCGCTACCGCGGAAATGCTGCTCGGTATCGTACAGGTAGCTGTGGTAGTTGCTCGCCGTGCTGTCGTTGAAATTGGCGATATTGGTCAGATTGAACCCCGGGACCAGCGACTGTGTGACTCCGGACTCGGAGTTGATCTGGGTCAGCGCGGGCACGGTGGTACCGATGTCCACAGCCGGGTTGTTCAACCGCTCGGTCGCCTTGGTGTAGCTCAGGTCGCCCGCCACGGTCCACGCGCCCGGTGTCCACACGGCATGCAGGTTGAACTGGCGATTGACGTCCTCGACCGTGCGCCACGCGCCGACGCTGCTGACCAGCGCATTCTGGATAGTGAGGGAGCGGACGTCGTTCGTGCCCGGGAACAGGGAGACGGAGCCGGGCGCAATGGTGCCGGCGCCCTGCTGTGTGTAGAAGCTGTATTGATTTTGCGCCCAGACGAAGTCCTCGCTCGTGGCCTCGGCGTACATCTGGAAGTCCCGCGTGGGCTGCCATTGCAGGACGGCATCGACGCCGATGCGGCGGCGATTGCCGATGAACATGGTGTTGTACACACCGTTGGTGTAGTCGATGGTCTTGCCCGGCACGGCCGTGCTGTTGGTGGCGATTGAACTGTTGGTGATGCCGTCTTCGCGGTAAGCGCGGTCGTGGTAGGAAAAGTCGAGCATCGCGCCGACCTTGCCGATTCCCGTGTGCCAGATATCGCTGCCCAGAACGTTGAAGTTCGGCCTCGCCGTGCCGATCATGCTGCCGTAGGTCTCCCCGGCATTCACGTCGAGCTGCGGGCCGTGGAAGTCGAACGGCTTGTGGGTGATCAGATTGACCGTGCCGGCAAGACCGCCGGCGAGCAAGCTCGCGGTGGGATCCTTGTAGACCTCGATGCCCGCCAACAGCGACGATGGAATATCCTGCAGGTTCAGGACGCGATCTCCCTGCGCGCTGAAGACTGCGCGGCCGTTCAGGGTCGTCTCCGCGTAGGGCAGGCCACGGATCTCGTAGCCGCTCATGATGACCGAGCCGCCGATGTTGACCGTGCCACCGCCCTCGCCGAGCTGCCGGCTGATCTGAATGCCCGGAATGCGCTGCAGGGCGTCGATGGCCGTGACGTCAGGGAGCTTGCCGATCTCGGAGGCGACGATCGCATCGACGATGGTGTTCGAGAAGCGCTGGATGTTCAGCGCGCTCTCCATACTGGCACGAATGCCGCTCACGACCACTTCCTGCAGGACCGCGGGCGAATGGGTGTTCCTATCCTTCCGGGCCGCCACGGCCGCATTGCCAGATGGTGCGGCTTGAGCGCCGGGTGCAGCTGTTTTGGCCCAGGCGGGAATCGCGCCCGCCATAGCCAGAGCAACGGCTCCGGACACGAGCCTTGACGTAAGCTTCATGGTCAGTCCCCCTCAGTCTGTTGGTGCAAATCACGTGCGTAAATACCGAACGCCACGAGAGCCGTGGCGCCGCCCCCCCCGGTATGTGGTTTACCAGCGGACGTAAGCTTCGTATATAAATATAAATACCATTGCCGGGCGCTCCGGCGCAAGAGAAATCTCATAATATGAAACACGCGACCACATTGCCGGATACACAAACCTGTTGGGCGGACGCGACATGACCTCCCGCCGAGCATTACTGGGGCTGCTCGCTCTGGGAGGGCCGGCCGCCGCGATCGAGACATGCCGCGCAGATTCCTCGATGCCGGCGCCGGGCGGGTTGTGCGCCGTCTCACCAGCGGCCCTATGCGTCGAGTGGCGCGCCGCCGCGTCGGGAATTGATGTGCCGCGGCCGCGGTTTTCCTGGGTATTGGCCGCACGCGAGCCGGATCTGCGGCTGCTGGGCCAGAGCGCCTGCCAGGTGATCGTAGGACATTCCCGCCGGGCGGTCCGCGCCGGGCGCGGCGCGATTTGGGACAGCGGTGTGCGGGCCGGCAGCGAGCTGCGCATGGCGCCGGAGCAGGACCTGCCGCTTAACTCGCAGTCCCTCTACTGGTGGGCGGTTCGAGTCTGGGATCAGCGCGGGCGCGCCGGTCCTTTCAGCGCGCCCGCGCGCTTCGGCACCGGCATCCTACACCCGGGCGCGTGGCGCGCCCGATGGATCTCGAACGGCCCGGACTGGCCACCGAGTCCCTTGCCTCCGCCGGCGATTTACCGCGGACCCACCGTCGAGCCGGATGCGATGCCGCTCTTTCGGCGCGCGCTCATGATCGAAAGACCTTTGGCGCGCGCGATCGTCTCGGTCTGCGGGCTGGGTCAGTACGCGCTCTCGGTGAACGGCCGGCGTCCGACCCACAGCGTGCTCAATCCCGGCTGGACGGATTACCGCAAAACGATTCTATACGACACGTACGAGGTGACCGCACTCCTGGCCCAAGGTGAAAACGTGCTCGGAATGATGCTGGGCAACGGATTTTTCAACGTGGAAAAGTACCGGGGCCGGTACACCAAGTTCGTCGGCAGCTTCGGTCGATCCAAACTCATCCTGCAGCTGCGCCTGCTGTTCCAGGACGGCACCGAAGAATTCCTCGTGAGCGACGAGCATTGGCAAACGCATCCGGGACCGATCGTAGTTTCCTCGGTGTACGGCGGCGAGGACTTCGACGCGCGCCGCGAGCAGGTGGGCTGGGAACGTCCGGGCTTCACCGCGCGCGGCTGGACGTGCGCGACGAGGGTCGACGGACCCGGCGGTCGGTTGCGCGCCCAGAACGTGCCCCCGATCGAGGTCGCGCACACCTACCCGCCGGTGGCGATAACGCAGCCCAAGCCGGGCGTGTTCGTCTACGACCTCGGCATGAACTTTGCGGGCTGGCCGGTAATCGCTGTGCGCGGAGCGGCGGGGTGCGCCGTGCGATTGCTCCCGGGCGAGCTCCTCGATGCTCACGGCTGCGTGACGCAACGCAGCGCCGCGGCCGGACCGGGCGATGCGGTCTGGTTCACCTACACGCTGGCCGGCAAGGGGGTGGAGCACTGGCGACCGCGGTTCAGTTACTACGGTTTTCGCTATGTGCAGGTCGAAGGGGCTGCGCCGAGCGGCGCCGGCGCCGCGGACGTGCCGGAGCTGCTCAGCCTGGACGGCGAGTTCCTGCACGCCGCGCTGCCGCGCATCGGCGCGATCGAGATCGGCGAACCGATGCTGCAGCGCATCCACCATCTGATCCTCCAGGCGCTGCTCAGCAATTCGTTCAGCGTACTCACGGATTGCCCGCAGCGAGAAAAGCTCGGCTGGCTGGAGCAGACGTACCTCAACGCCGATACGGTCTTCTACAACGAGCAGGCGGTGACGCTCTACGAGAAGATGCTCAACGACATGATGGACAGCCAGCGGCCATCGGGCATGGTGCCGAGCATCGCACCGGAATACGTTGCGTTCCTCGATCCGGACGGACGCAACTCGGCGTTCCGCAACTCGCCGGAATGGGGCTCGGCAATCGTGCTCTCGCCCTGGGCCGCCCACCGCTTCACCGGGGACCGGCGCATCCTCGAGACCGGCTATCCGGCCATGCGGCGGTATGCGGCCTATCTTACCTCCCGTGCCCGCAACGACCTGCTCGACTACGGCCTCGGCGACTGGTTCGACTGGGGACCGAAACCCCCGGGAGAATCGCAGCTGACCAGCAAGACGCTGACCGCCACCTCGACCTACTGCCGGCTGCTGATCACCTTGTCGAGCATCGCACGCCTGCTCGGCCACGGGGCTGATGCGCGCCACTACGCCCGCCGCGCCGTCGCCGTGCGGCGGGCGCTGAACCGCAAGCTGTTCAATCCGGTCACGAATCAATACGACCGCGCCAGTCAAACAGCCAACGCCATGCCGCTGGCGATCGGGCTCGTGCCGGCGCGGCATCGCGCGGCGGTGCTGGCGAACCTCGTCGCCAACATCCGCGCCCACGGCAATCACGTGACGGCCGGTGACATCGGCTTTCTGTACGTGGTGCTGGCGCTTATGCGTAACGGCCGCGCGGATGTGCTGTTCGATGTTTTGACGCAGACCAGCGCACCGAGCTACGGCTACATGCTGGCGCGCGGTGCCACGGCGCTCACCGAAACCTGGAACGCCAATCCCGAGAACTCGCAGAACCACTTCATGCTCGGTCAGGCGGAAGCATGGTTCTACGCCGGACTGGGCGGCGTGCGCATCGACATGGCACGGCCGGCGACCGAGCGCATTCGCATCGTCCCGCAACCCGTCGCGGGAGTGGCCTGGACATCGGTTCGCTACCGCGCGATCGAGGGGGAGGTGGTGTGCGCCTGGGAGAAGCCGGCCGATGGGGCGAGCCTGCGTCTGCGTATCGAGATTCCGCCCGGCGCGAAGGCGACAGTCGCCGTGCCGTGCAGCGATCCGGCGCGTGTGCGCGAGAGCGGCCGGCCGCTGCAGCGCGCGCCGGGGATCCTGCGGGTACGGCCGGCCGGCGGCCGTACGTTGGTCGTCGTCGGCTCCGGCTGCTACCAATTCGAGGCGCC
>DAHXNE010000099.1 GCA_027366635.1 Gammaproteobacteria bacterium
GATTGAACTCCCGCGCCCGATGCAGCCCCTTGGCACGAAACTCATCCACGGTCCGACGGTCCTGCTTGCTCAAGTTCAGCTCGGTCTGGTGCATACCTGGTCACCTCGAACAGTTCAGGTATGCGCATTTTACATGTTCCGATATTTACGTGTCACGATACTAGCCCGGCCAGCGCTGCGGCAGGCTCCAACCAGACTGCTCGTTCGGGAACCACCTTTCGGTTCGGTCACTCATGGATGTGCCCGCCGGGAGGCTGTCTGAGTTCCCGATGATATCCGAGCCGTACAGCGGCGGCGGAGACGACGCCCAGCCTGCGGTGGCGCCTGTTATGGCCGCGAGAATGCGCATCTGGGCCCAGGGCGAGCTTCTGCAAGCCGGCACTCGCACGTCGCGTCGCGGCGAAGGCGTGCTCGCGAATGATCCAGGGACCGATCAGAGGGGGGATCCAGAATCTCGGCACGAACGCGAACCGAACCCGCATACAGGTCGTGGCCGGGTGCGCGGGGCAGGGCCCGACGAGCCAGCGGCCGACGGCATACTTGAAGTCGTTCAGCGGCCGGATCAGGGTCGCCCGCATGACGCCACCATGTGCCGTGCCATGGACTTCGACGAGTTGTTCCTGGCGGAGAGTCTTACAGAAAAAAAGCACGCAAGCATGGAGGGTCGTGTAGAGGCGCACGTGATCAGGATTGCTCGAGCGCCGGATACGGTCGAGATGAAGGTTCGGGTTGTACCGTGACACGGCGCGGTAGTCCTGCAGTGCGCGAAATACCGCAGGCGCGGACGCGTCAATACGCACACGCATTCGCACCACGAACTCGGCGTGGTGGTGCGTCACATGCACACTCAGGACTTGGGCCGCTCGCGCTGCGGAGGCGAGACAGAGCAGCGCCAGCAGCACCCATGCGGGTGAAACAGGGTGTGGCAAATTGCTCTTGTCTGTCATCTGCCCGCGTTCAAGCCGGCCGCTCGTGTCTGCCGGCGCGACCGCGGTATCTTAACGCTACCGCGGAGCGGGGTTTGCGGCGGGATGGCTTTGGATCAACCACCCGGCTCCGGACCTGCCGTGCCCCGGGCATTCCAATCGCATCCCGATCTAGGGCGCAGCGGGTACCGATAGGGCTACCGGGAATGGACCGACGGGGAACGAATCCAGCACTCCCCGGGAGCGCGTGCTGATCGCGGCGAGGCGTCCCGTCTCAGCGTTGACGACATAGGCGGTTTTGCCGCTCGAGCTGAATGCGACGGCGATTGGACCGCGACCGACTTTGATCGCAGTCGCAGCACGGGCTTCTCTGGTACGGATCACGCTCAGCGTATCGACTGCCGAATCCGCGACGAACAACCACGTCCCGCGCGGCGAGATCGCCAACTGCCGGGGCGAGAGGCCGGTTGCAATCACCTTCCCGGCTTGTCCCGAGGTCGCGTTGATCGTCTCTACCGCGTTCGCGAGGGTGTCGGCGACGTAGAGCGTGCTGCCGTCGGGTGAGATTACGATCCCAGACGGCCCGGCGCCTGCCGGATACGCGGTGCGCACCGTGTCGGTGCGCGTGTCGACGACGCTGACCGTATTCTCACGCTCATTCGTGACGTAGAGGGTCGTACCGCTCGGCGCGAGCACCAGACCCGCCGGCGCCGCTCCAACCGGGATCGGCGGGCCGGCCGTGAGCGTTGTGGTGTTGACGCGCTGGACTGTGTTCGCACCGCCGTTGGCCACCCAGAGTGTGTGGCCGCCGGGACTCAGCGCGAGCGCATCCGGTCCGGCTCCAACCGTGACGGTGGCAATGACTCGCAGAGTATCGGTGTTAATGACGGATACGGTGTTCGCGCCACCATTGGCGACGTACAGGCGGGCGCCCAGGGCCCCGGTCACGAGCGCCGAGGGATTCTCGCCCACGGCGATCGACGGTCCCACCGACCGGGTCGCGGGGTCTACCGGGATCACGGAGTTGTCGGCCGTGCTGGCGACGAACACAAGCGGCAGGAGACGTCCCGGCGCGGCGGCACGCACGATCAGGCGGGTGACATTGAGCGGGGCGCCATTGGAAGCGAGAGCGTGCACCGCGACGTCGTAATAACCGGGAGGCAGAGCGCTCGCCGCGGTCATCCGTAGCGGCACCGTTTGATGTTGACCGGCGCGGAAAGTCAGGTGTCCGGAATGCGGTCGTACCCGCAGGCCCGCCGGACTTTGCACGTACCAGCGGATCGAGACGGGCGGGGAGCCGGCCGCGACCCGGACAGTGAACCCGGCACCGGCGTGCAGCCCTGGCGGCAGCAGCGTCTGAGTGTGCGTGGGCGAAACGCTTGCTGCCACCGCCGGCGGGAAGTGCGGAGCACCGGCCCTGAAGGACGGCGGGGCATCGTGCGCGCCGCTGCCCCAGTGCCGGTCGGGGATGCTGCCGAGCGTGAAGTGCAGCCGGACGGTGCCGGCGAGTGGCAGTTCCAGCCACGGCCGCTGCGTCGGGCGGCCGTCGACGCTCAACGCGTGCACATAGGGCGTTGCGGCGCTTGCGCCCGGGGCGTCGATTTCGATGGTTGGACCAGCGGGAGAAATCACGGTGATGTGACTGAACAGCGGACTGCCCACATCGAGTCCGCGCACCGCCGGGATCTGCGGATACAGGCCGATGGCGGACCAGACATACCAGGCGCTCATCGTGCCGAGGTCATCGTTGCCCGGAAGGCCCGCCGGGGTGTCTGAGTACAAGGTGTCGATGGCGCGGCGCACCACTTTCTGGGTGCGCCAAGGCGCGCCAGCGGACAGATAGACCCATGGGGATCCAAGGGAGGGCTCGTTGCCGAGCCAAGCGTACGGCGCCGCCTGGCCGGCGTTGAGCCGCGAGAAGAATGTATTCAGGCGCCGCCGCGCCTTGGCCCGTCCGCCCATCGCCGCGATCAGATCGTGCAGATCCTGCGGCACCATCCAGGTGTACTGTGCGGCGTTGCCCTCCTGAAACCCCCGCTGGCCGTTGGAATTGATGGCCGTCTGCACGAACGCGCCGCTCGCCTGGCGGGCGCAGATCGAGCCTGTGGCGGTGTCGAAGACGTTCTGCCAGTTCATCGAGCGGCGCAGGAAACGTTGCGCCAGCGCCGGATCGCCCGCTGCAGCGGCCAAGCGCGCGATCGAGAAGTCGTCCTCGGCGTACTCGAGGGTTTCCGATGAACCATTCGGCACCGGCGCGGACGAGGTGGTCAGCTCGTCGTCCACATATCCTTTGTGCAAGTACTGTGGGAGACCCGGACGTTCCACGTACCAGCCCTGTCCGAGCGGTCCGTGCGTATCCGTGGCGCCCTTGACCATCTCGCGCAGCGCCTCCTGCACATGGAAGTCGCGTGCGCCGAAGGCCCAACCACCGGCCAGAATGTTGTCCGCGGAATCCCCGCCCATCACGCCGGTGTAGCCGTTCTCGAGCGGCCACTTCGGCAGCCATCCGCCCTGGCGGCCCGCATCGACCAGCGATTGCATCATGTCGCTGGCGCGGTTCGGTGCCAACAGCGCGATCAGCGGTATTTCCGTGCGGTAGATGTCCCAGCCGGAGTAGTTGGCATACTCGGCATGACCGGGCGCGACGTGATGCACCTTGGCGTCGAAGCCCATGTATTCGCCGTTGACGTCGCTGTAAAGGGTCGGCTCGAGTAGCGTGTGATAAAGCGCGGTGTAGAAAGTCGCTTGCTCGGCAGGCGTGCCGCCCGTGATGCGGACTCTGCCTAACATGTCGTTCCAGATCCGGGTCGCGCGCCGGCGCAGAGCTGCGAGGTGCCATTGATCAGGCGCGGCCTGAAGATTGGCTAGCGCGTCGGCGCGGCTCACGTAGGAGAGGGCGACTTCCATCTCGACGCTGCGCGTGCCATCGGTGTTGAAGGTGACCCAGCCGCCGGTGTTGCTGCCTCGCACCTGCGCGGTCCCCGGCATCAGCATGCGGTTCCGCCAGGTGCCGAAGGCGCTCATCGGCCGATTGAAGCGCGCCGCGAAGTAGACCGTATAGGTGTCCGGCGCGCCGCAGAAGTCTCCTCCAGTTGCCGAGCCGCTGACTTGGCGAGGTCCGTCGACCCGAAAGTGCGCCGTCGTGACCCCCGCTTGATTCGAGGACACGTTAAACAGCAGATTGGCCGCCGCGCCCGCCGGGAATGTGAAGCGTCCAAGCCCGCTGCGCAGTGCCACGGCGAGCTGTACACGGATGCCGGTGTGAGCGAACGTCACGTCGTACCAACCTGGCCCGGCGTGCTCGTCGGTGTGGGAAAAGGGCTGGACGGCGGTGGTGGGCGAGCGCACCGGTCCGTTCGTGGGCAGGATGCGAAAATCCCCGGCCACGGCGCATCCGGGTCCGCTCAAGTGGGTCAGGCTGAAGCCGGTGATGGCGTGGTCGGCGTAGTCGTATCCACCGCCCTCGGGTGACGTCGGAGTGTCCGGGCTCCATTGGATCATGCCGAACGGCAAGCTTGCGCCGGGAAACGTGTCGATCGGTCCTCCGACCGCCGTGCCGGAGGTGCCGACGAACACATTGACGAGGGCAGCGGGGTCGGTGACCGGCTGCGGCGCAAGGGGCGCTTGGGCCGCCAGTGCGGCGGCTGCGGCGAAGAGCATTCCGGCCGTGAAGACCGGTGCCAGGAAGCGGTTCGAACCCGAGCGGAATCGTCTCATTGCGCGCTCCAAGTGCGAGATGGCATGCCGGTATGTACGGCGGGCCTGAAGGCGGTAGGGTACCGCGCGCGGCGCGCAGTACAAGCATCTCGCGCGGTCTCTCGGCCGCTCGATGGCCCGGCCAACTACGCCCGTGGGTATTGACGGCCCTTATTGATACAATATATCATTTCGATGATGGACACTCGCGACCGGCCGCGATGGCGGTGGTTAATCCTGGCAGGACTCGCCGGCTATGTGGCGCTGGCAGCCGGCTGCGCGCGGCAAGCGAACAACGGTCCGCCGGTGGCGATTGGGGTGGAAAGCCAGTACGCCAACGTCCTCTCTCAGGTCGGCTCGCCGTACGTGACGGTGCGCGCGATCGAGACCAACCCCAACACCGACCCGCATGAATTCGAGGCCAGCCCCGCGGTGGCCCGCGAGGTCGCTCGGGCCCGCCTCGTCGTGGAGAACGGCCTCGGCTACGACGCTTGGATCGAGCCAATCATTGCCGCGGTTCCCAAGCCCGATCGACGCGTGCTCGTCGTCAGTCAGCTGCTCGGTCTACCGGCCGACACCGTTAATCCGCATCTGTGGTACGGCGTGCGTACCATGCCGGCGGTGGCCCGGGCCGCGGCCGCGGCCTTCGCGGCTATGGAGCCCGCGCACGCGGCGTATTTTGCGGCCAATGCGCGCCGCTTCGACTCCTCGCTCGCGCCCTGGCGGGCGCAGATTGCGGCCTTTCGCGCCCGTTATGGCGGCACCCCGGTCGCGGTCACCGAGCCGGTGGCCGATCTGCTGCTGCAGGCCGCCGGTTGCCGCATCCTCACGCCGCTGGCGTTGCAGCTGGCTGTGATGAACGGCACCGATCCGGCACCGCAGGATGTGGCCGCCGAGCAGACGCTGCTGCGTGACCGGTTGGTGAAGGTCTTCGTGTACAACCAGCAGGTCACCAACGCGATGACCGCCTCGCTTCTGCAGTTGGCCCGGGCCGAGCACATTCCGGTGGTGGGGGTCTACGAGACGATGCCGCAGCCCGGTTATGACTATCAAAGCTGGATGCTTGCGGAGATGCAGGCACTGCGGGCCGCAGTGGCCCATGGCGTTTCGACCACCACACTCGGCCGATGAGCACCAGCGAGGCAGTCGTGGCGCTGGAGCGGGTAGCGGTTACGTTCGGGGAGCGGCCGGTACTACGCGAGGTCAGCTTCAGACTCGAGGCCGAGCAGTTCTGCGCGCTCATCGGCACGAACGGCTCGGGCAAGACGACGCTGCTGCGCGCGATCCTCGGCTTCATTCGAGTTCAGTCCGGGCGGATCGACCGGGCCGGCGGCGCCATCGGCTACGTGCCGCAGAAGATCATCCTTGACCCCGGTCTGCCGCTGCGGGCCCGTGACGTGGTCGCTTTGGGGCTCGACGGCGCCCGCTTCGGAACGCGATTACCCTCGAAGGAGCGCGCCGCGCGAGTGCAAGCGATGCTGCGCGCGGTGGGGGCCGAAAATTTCGCCGAACAGCGCGTCGGGGCGCTCTCCGGCGGGCAGCAGCAGCGGGTCCTGCTCGCTCACGCGTTGGTTCGTCGGCCGAAACTGCTGCTGCTGGATGAGCCGCTCGCGAATCTCGACGTCGGCAGTACCGCGGAGATCGTTGCGCTGCTGCGCCGGCTCTCACACGAGTTCGGCGCGGCAGTGCTGCTTTCGGCCCACGACATGAATCCGCTGCTGCCGGCAGTCGATCGTGTCGTCTATTTGGCCAACGGCTGCGCGGTTTCCGGCAAAGCCGACGCGGTGGTGCGCACCGAGGTGCTCAGCCGCCTCTATGGCTACCACGTCGATGTGCTGCGGGTGCACGGCCGGGTGGTGGTGGTCGCCGCCGAGGCGCGCGATGAAAGTCGGACCGCGCTCGAGCGCGACCCGGTTCATACGATTCCGGTGCCGTAGGCGTCATGGGCGAGATGTCTGCAGTTGGGCTGATGGGCGGGTTCTGGAGCAACCAGCCGGTCCGGGTGGCGCTCGCGGTCGGCGGCTGCGCGGCGCTGGTGTGCGCTGTGGTGGGATTGTCGACCGTGATGCGCCGGCAGGCGTTTGCCGGCCACGCACTCTCTGACGTCAGTGGAGCTGGAGGCTCGGCGGCCTACCTGCTCAGCATCAATCCTCTGTTTGGCTTTCTGGGCATAGCCGCCGCCGCCGCCGGGTTGATGGAATGGGCGCAGGTGCGCGAGGCTCGCGAGCGAGATCTGCTGACCGGCGTCGTGCTGGGGGCGGGCCTGGGACTGGCCGCGCTGCTGCTCTACCTCGACATGACGGTGCGCAGCGTCAGCGGCGCGGCGATCACCGTGCTGTTTGGCTCAATGTTCACCATCCCGACTTCGATCGTGCCCGTGGCGCTTGCGGTCGCCGTGGCCGCGCTGGGGGCGAGCGCCTTGATCTTCCGGCCGCTGCTTGTCACTACACTGTCGGTCGACTTGGCGCGCGCACAGGGCGTGAGCGTAAGGACCACGGGCCTGATTCAGGCGCTGGCGCTTGCTCTGGCGGTGTCGCTTTCGGCGATGACGGTCGGGGCCATCCTCTCTACCGCGCTTCTGATCGGGCCGGCGGCCGCGGCGCTGCAGGTGGCGCGGCGGCCCGCGAGCGCGCTCGCGCTGGCGGTGCTCATCGGTCTCGCCGCCACCTGGGGCGGCGTTGCGCTGGCTTACCAAAGCTACTATTGGACCCCCGGTCATGGCTGGCCGGTGAGCTTCTTCATCGTCATGCTGATCATTTGCGCCTATCTGGCCGCGAGCGCAGTGGCGAGCCGTCGCGCCGGCGCACCAGCCGCGGTGCCCCTGTCGGGCTGTCAGGACCACTGAGGTGTTTTCCGCGTTCATGCTGCATGCCTGGGTCGTTGCCACTCTGGTGGCGGTGACAGCCGGCTGCGTCGGGTTTTTCGTGGTGGCGCGCCGGGCGGCATTCGCGGCCCACGCGCTGCCCCTGGGCGCGTTTCCGGGCGCGGCCGCGGCAAGCCTGATGGGGGTGAATCTGTTCTGGGGCCTCGCCGGATTCTCCGCGCTGGGGGTGCTGGTGATCGGTCAGCTGCAGCGTGCGGGGCGGCGCGAAATCGCCAGCGCACTGTGGCTCTCCGGCGCATTGGCGCTCGGGGTGCTGCTGCTCAGCCTCTCGGGCCGTTACGCACAAAGTGTCTATGGCCTGCTGTTCGGTGACTTGCTCGGCATCGACACGACGCAGATGGTGGTCGTGGCCGCCTGCAGCGGGCTCACCGTGGCGCTGGTGGCATGGGTTGCCCGGCCGTTGCTGCTCGATTCGCTCTCGAGCGAGCTGGCGTCGGCCGCTGGGGCTCGCGCGGCCGCGCTCGAATTCGCTTTTCTCGGCATTCTGGCGCTCGCCACCGCCATCGCCGTGCCGGTGGTGGGCGCACTGTTGGTGTTCAGCCTGATGGTTGGGCCGTCCAGCGCGGCGCGCGCGTTCACGGACCGGCCGTGGCGGGCGCTCGCGATCGCGGTCGGGATGTGTCTCGCCACCGTCTGGAGCGCCATTGCGCTGGCGTACCTGACCAACTGGCCGGTGGGTTTCTTCGTCGGTGTGTTGAGCGCATTGTGTTATGTCGTTGGGAGGTTGCGCGGCGGCACTGCCGCGCTGGCGCACGTGACATGAGCGATACTGTGCCGATGCGCAGGGCGGCCCAACGTCCCGACGCCGAGTCGCAACTGCGCGCGCTCGAGCGGCTCGAGACCGAGTGCCGGGTCCGTGGCTGCCGCCTGACGCGCCAACGGCGCGCGGTACTGCGAGCTCTGCTTGCTGAGGGCGGGGCACTGAGCGCGTACGAACTGCTCGAGAGGTTGCGCCGGGTGGACAGTCGCTGCACGCCGGCGGGCGTGTACCGCGCGCTCGAGTTTTGGATGACCGCGGGAGTGGTGCACCGTCTGCAGTCCACGCGCTCGTTCATTCTGTGCGAACATCCCGAGGCGCCGCATCCGGGACAGCTGCTGATCTGTCGCGAGTGCGGCCAGGTGATCGAAGCCGAGGATAAGGGGGTCGTGGCCGCGGCCATTCGTCTCGGCGAACGGCTCGGCTTTGTGCTCGATCGACATCTCGTTGAGCTCACCGGCGTGTGCGGCCCGTGCCGCGCCCAGGGGCGGGCAGGCGATTCGGGGCGAAGCCCCACCACGTAATGTCATGATGGAGTATTGATGAGCATGACTCGTTTAGTCGACAAGCTGCAGCGCGCCGCGCTGTTTGCCGCCGCGGTGCTTTGCCTGGCGCTGCCGGGGACTTCGTTGGCCGCCGCAATCGGGCCGGCTACGGCGATGAGCGCGCACCCGTGCTCCGGCGAGCCGAGCGGTTTGCCTGGACCGACGTTCATGCACATGATCCTCTCGCCCGGGGCGCATTTCAGGCTGCCGCCGCAGACGGCGCGGCAGAAGGCGCAGGCGGCGAGGGCGGCGAACCTGCAGCGCGCCCGGGACTGGGCCGACCTGTGCCGCTACCGGGCTGCGAACGCCGCGCTGAAGCACGGCGCGCAAGTGGTGTTCATGGGCGACTCGATCACCGACTTCTGGCAGGACGCGGTGCCATCATTCTTTACCCACGGCGTGGTGGATCGCGGCATCAGCGGTCAGACCACGCAACAGATGCTGGTACGCTTCTGGCCCGACGTGATCGCGCTGCATCCGAAGATCGTGCAGATTCTCGCCGGCACGAATGATATTGCGGGCAACACCGGCCCGACCACCGAGCAGTACTACCAAGACGACATCAAGGCGATGGTGACGCTGGCGCGCGCCAATCACATTCACGTTATCCTCGGCTCGATACCGCCTTCGAAACGCTACTGGTGGGCGCCGCAGTACCGCCCCGCCGCCGAGATCCGCCGCCTGAATGCTTGGTTGCGCCGCTATGCCCGCTCGCACCACCTGCGGTACGTGAACTATTACGCCCATCTGGTCTCACCGAGCGGCGGCTTTCGGCGCAGTCTCTCCAATGACGGCGTACATCCCAATCGCAATGGCTTCAAAGTCATGACCGCTCTGGCGCGGGCTGCGATCGACAAGCCTTGGCCGCATCGGCCGGCTCGAGGCGTACGCCGCTAGCGCGCCGTCGAGGCCCGCACGGCGGCGGGTTCGGTCTCGGGAACTGCGTATCGACGCGCAGGGCCTTGCCGCTGAAAACTCCCCGGATGCGGATCTGGACCCGCAACTGCGTCGGACTGCACCGCCGAGTCGTGCTGCTCGGAGGCTTGCTGCTCGCCTGCAACCTCCTGGTCTGGCTTTGGGCGCTCGGCGCGTTGCGCCAGCATGCGCTGCTGCTGGGCACCGCGCTGCTGGCCTATGGTTTCGGCCTGCGGCATGCCGTCGATGCGGATCACATCGCGGCCATCGACAACGTGACGCGCAAGCTCATGCAGCACGGCGAGCGGCCGGTCGCGGTCGGGCTGTATTTCTCCCTCGGGCACTCGACGATCGTGGCGGTACTGACCGCGCTGGTGGTGCTCGGCACCGGGATAATGGGCCATCACTTGGGGGATCTGCAGGTCGTTGGCGGGCTGATCGGCACGAGCGTGTCGGCGGTATTTCTGTTCGCGATAGCGGCAGTGAATGTGACCGTGCTCGCCGAGACTCGACGACGATTTCACGCGCTACGCTCGGGCGCACAGGCCGGTAACGGGTCGGACACACCCGTCGGCGGTGGTCTCATGGCCCGTCTGTGGCGCAGGGCATTTCGGCTGGTCGATCGGAGCTGGCAGATGTACTGGGTCGGCCTGCTCTTCGGGCTCGGCTTCGATACGGCCACCGAGGTGGGCGTGCTGGCGCTGTCGGCCGCGGGCGCCACGCAAGGGCTGCCCCTGTGGGACATCATGGTACTTCCGGCGCTCTTCTCGGCCGGCATGGCGCTGATCGACACGGCCGACAGCATTCTGATGGTGGGGGCCTACGGCTGGGCATTCATCACGCCCGTTCGCAAGCTTTATTACAACCTGTCGATCACGACATTGTCGGTTGTGGTGGCGGTGGTCGTGGGAGGTATCGAGACACTCGGGCTCATCGGCCGGTACCTACGGCCAAGTGGCCCGCTCGGTCGGGTCACCGAGGCGCTCAACAGTCATTTCGACGTGCTCGGGTTCGGCATCGTCGGATTGTTTCTGGTCGGCTGGCTGGTCTCGTTCGCGATCTACCGGCTCAAGCATTACGAGGCCGCTTGACACGACGAAAGCTCGACGACGGTAAGCCGTCCCGCCGGGCGCGCGAAGCGCACGCCCGGCGCATGCTCATTCCAGGGAGCGGCGCGAACTCGCGGTTCAGCTGCGAGCGTCGAACGACGCGCACCAGCCTTTGGCGTCGACCGAATAGCTGGCAAAGATCTGGCAGCCGGCATAGCCGGACTTCTGGTTCGGCGTCCCCAGGAAGAAGCGGCAGTTTCCGCAGCGATCGCCCGGCTGATAGGTGGGGAATTTCTTGCGGTCGACATTGTGCGCATTTGCCTGGTAGCCGAGGGACTTGGCCAGCGGGTCGGCCTCGGACAGGTGCGGTAGTTTCTCACCGGCTGCGCGGGCGCTACGTGGGCGCAGGCCGATCACGGCAACCGACGCTGCAACCGCCGCGGTGGCGAGGAAGGCGCGGCGAGACGGATCAGTAGTATTTTTAGACTGGGACACAGCACACCTCCACGTCGACGGGTGTATGCAGTATCGGTCAATCGGCTTGGCGGAGGCAACAGGCCCGGGAGCGATTTGTACGTATGGCGGTCCCTGGGTGTGATCGGGCGGCCGCGGTCCGGTGGATTCAGGCGGGCGCTGCGCGCCGTAGGGTGAGATTGATGCGCTGGCGGCCGACTCCGGGGTGCAGCCCTTCGGCGACGGGCGCGACGCCATGAAAGATCATGCGGGAGGCTCCGCCCCAGACAATCACGTCGCCGTGGGACAGGGGGAGTCGCGCCGGCCGCGCTCGGCGCTCGAGGCCGCCGAGCAGGAATACCGCCGGCAGTCCCAGGGACACCGACACGATCGGCGCGGCCAGATCGTGCTCGTCACGGTCCTGGTGCAGTGACATGCGGGCCCCGGGCGCGTAGCGATTGATCAGGCAGGCATCCGGCGCAAAGCCGGTGAACCCGGCGGCTTCGGCGGCCTGGCGTGCCAGCGTCGAGAAGGATTCCGGTAGCGTGGGCCACGGGTGGCCGCTGTGCGGATCGATTCGTGTGTAGCGATAGCCCGAACGATCCGAGATCCAGCCCGCCG
The DNA here is from genome assembly GCA_027366635.1 of Gammaproteobacteria bacterium. Lineage (GTDB taxonomy): Bacteria > Pseudomonadota > Gammaproteobacteria > Steroidobacterales > Steroidobacteraceae > 13-2-20CM-66-19. The sequence continues at coordinate 11,847 of DAHXNE010000099.1, forward strand.
AGCCGCAATTGGTCATCGCCACCGACATGCACTGGCCGCCGGGGGTGATCATGTGTCGATACGGCGCCTCCGCGACCACCTGCTCGATGCCGGTGAGCAGAGCCGGTTCCCAGGGCGCGGCGAAGCCTTCCAGCAGGCGCACACCCGGGGGTAGTGGTGGCACGCCGCCAGGTGCTTCGAACAGATCAAGCTCGATCACGCATCCGCTCGTCGGTGGACTTGGAGCGGGATTGTACGCCGAAGCGGAACGGTCCCGGTGTGCGCGCCGGTGAGACGCGGCCGTCGAACCGAATTGTGCGTGTGGCAGCGCGAATCCGGCGCCGCTGGACTGAACGACGCCACCTGCGCGTCCATGGCCTTCACGGTCCCGGGAATGGAACATGTGATTCGCGCGGCCCGGTGTGCCGACGGCCATGCAGCGGTCGCGAGCGGCGCGTATCTATGCTCGGCGCGGCGGCTGAATAAAAACATCGAGGGTGCACGATGAGAGAGCGGAAACGTTCGCTTTTTAACGCCCCCGAGTATTGTTGGCCGGACTCGTGAACTGTCCGGCCAGCCGGATGCTTTCACACGAAATACGACCTTGCGGCTGATCGTCGTGTGTGGGGACCATTGTGGTCGCCTTTCTAGCCTTCGTGAGTCTTTGGTGTAATCAGTTTGCCGAGCGCATCGGCGACCCGAAGAATCGGGATATCCTGGTACTTCTTGAGTACGAGCAAATGCGAATCGCCGGAAACGATAAGATCGGCTTTGGCTGCGACGGCGCACGCGATGACATGGTCGTCGTCAGGATCGGCGAGTACGGTAGGCAGGACCACCGCGGGTTCCACGACGGTGACGATCCGCTGGTAGCGTTGTCTCAGCTGGGCTGGTGTAAGGCGCGTGGCCGCGACAGCTTTCGCCAGTTTGGAATAGCCCAGAACTTCCTCGAGCTCGTCGAGCAAGACGGGGCTGGAAAAGAATCGGAGCGGGAGGGTGCCAGACCGGAAAATGAGTTGATGCGGCGGTCCCTCCCACAGGAGCGCCGAGACGACTGTGTTCGTGTCGAGAACGAGGCGCAACGCGGGCCCGACAGAGGATGATCAGCGGTTTGCTGGACGCTGGGCGCGTCGGGCTGCGCGCAGAGCCGTGATTTCGGCTTCTATTTCCTCAGGGCTCAATGCGGGCACCCCGGCCTTCGCGACTTCGTCGGCGACCGCGAGGAAATCCTTGAGAGCCTCGGCACGATCTTTCGCGCTGAGGAAGTCTACGAAATCCGATACCTCGGCGCGCCGTGCTGGCGGAAGCGCTTGCAGCTTCTCGAGCAAGGCCGGGTCGAGCTGAGCGTTCATCGATTCACTCCCATCCCGTAGGGTCTCGAACGTAGCATGTCCGCATTAGTGCCACTATCAGAATAGCTCCATCTGTGGCGCGGTTCCATTCTGCATTTCTCTGTCTTTTCGGGCGATATTCGGGCGAGTGATTTGACCTTGCGTCGACGCCCTCGGCGGAGGTGACTGGGTTTGTACGCGGGCGGTCTCGCGCTTCTCCGCCCGCAGCCCATCCAGATAATGCCCCCCGCGCCTGCATCATCTTCCTCCTGTCCACCAGCCTCTCGGCCCGGTTGTACGCGGCCCGGACCTTGTTCCGCTCCGCATGAGCCAATTGCAGCTCGATGAGGTCCGGGTGCCAGCCCAGCTCGTTGAGGCAGGTGCAGGCCAT